>NZ_JARVRQ010000006.1:0-541468 GCF_030209635.1 Enterobacter sp. MEB024
CAACACCTTCCTCCCCGCTGAAAGTACTTTACAACCCGAAGGCCTTCTTCATACACGCGGCATGGCTGCATCAGGCTTGCGCCCATTGTGCAATATTCCCCACTGCTGCCTCCCGTAGGAGTCTGGACCGTGTCTCAGTTCCAGTGTGGCTGGTCATCCTCTCAGACCAGCTAGGGATCGTCGCCTAGGTGAGCCGTTACCCCACCTACTAGCTAATCCCATCTGGGCACATCTGATGGCAAGAGGCCCGAAGGTCCCCCTCTTTGGTCTTGCGACGTTATGCGGTATTAGCTACCGTTTCCAGTAGTTATCCCCCTCCATCAGGCAGTTTCCCAGACATTACTCACCCGTCCGCCACTCGTCACCCGAGAGCAAGCTCTCTGTGCTACCGTTCGACTTGCATGTGTTAGGCCTGCCGCCAGCGTTCAATCTGAGCCATGATCAAACTCTTCAATTTAAGTTTGATGCTCGTGAATTAAACTTCGTAATGAATTACGTATGTTCACTCAGAGACTTGGTATTCATTTTTTGTCCGAAGACATTAAGAATCCATGTCACTTTGAGTGCCCACACAGATTGTCTGATAAATTGTTAAAGAGCAGTTGCGACGCGGCTTACAGCTCACCGTCGCGAGGTGGCGTATATTACGCTTTCCTCTTTCAGAGTCAACCCTGAAATTCAGGATTTTTTCTCTTCAACCGACCGGGTTATCTGTGAAGTGATTCACATCCGCCGTGTCGATGGAGGCGCATTATAGGGTGCCACCGAGGAATGACAAGCGGAAATATGCATTTTTATTTCGACCGCTCACCTTTTCACCAAAAAGGCTATTTTTGGTGCTTTTTAATCTCTTTTGGCAGCTCTGCCAGGCTATTAATCACCCAATCCGCGGCACTCTCTGCTTCAGGGGTCACAGGTTTGCCGGTGCGCACAAGTATTTTAGTCCCCACACCTGCGGCGATTGCTGCCTGCATATCTTCCAGTTTATCGCCCACCATATAAGAAGCAGCCATATCGATATGCAGGAATTCCTGCGCAGAGATAAACATTCCCGGATGCGGCTTGCGGCAATCACACGTCTGGCGAAACTCTTCTACAGTTCCCTGCGGGTGGTGCGGGCAATAGTAAATGCCATCAAGTTCGACACCGCGGTCAGCCAGCGACCAGTCCATCCATTCCGTCAGCGTCTCGAATTGCGCCTCGGTGAATTTTCCACGTGCGATACCGGACTGGTTGGTCACGACCACCAGCGCATAGCCCATCTCTTTCAGCTGGCGCATGGCATCGATAACGCCCTCGATAAACTCGAACTCATCAATCTCGTGGACATAACCGTGATCCACATTGATAGTGCCATCACGATCGAGAAAAATTGCGGGTACTGATTTTGCCACCGGTTTGCTCCTGAAAAAGGCATGTACAGCTAGTATCTCATGAATCGCAGCGCAATAAAGTGCTCATCGTACAGAGTTGGATTGATTTAGACGTCTGGATGCCTTAACATCCGTTTTGTTTACGGTCATCACCCGTATCTGGCAGAAGAAAATGCCACGGCTAACTTACATACGATAAAAATAATCTAATGATTAAACTTTCCAATATCACCAAAGTGTTCCAGCAGGGGAACCGAACCATTCAGGCGCTGAACAATGTCAGCCTGCATGTTCCTGCTGGTCAAATTTATGGCGTCATTGGCGCATCGGGTGCAGGTAAAAGTACGCTGATCCGTTGTGTTAACCTGCTTGAGCGCCCAACCCAGGGTCGTGTAGAAGTAGGCGGGCAGGAACTGACCGCCCTTTCAGAGAAAGAACTGACGAAAGCACGCCGCCAGATTGGCATGATCTTCCAGCACTTTAACCTGCTGGCCTCCCGTACGGTGTTTGGCAACGTTGCCTTGCCGCTGGAACTGGACAACACGCCAAAAGAAGAAGTTAAGCGTCGCGTAACCGAACTGCTGGATCTCGTTGGACTGGGTGATAAACACGATAGCTACCCGGCAAACCTGTCCGGTGGACAAAAACAGCGTGTGGCCATTGCCCGCGCGCTGGCAAGTAACCCGAAAGTGCTGCTGTGCGATGAAGCCACCAGCGCATTAGATCCCGCCACTACGCGTTCCATTCTGGAGCTGCTGAAGGACATCAACCGTCGCCTCGGCCTGACCATTCTCCTTATTACACATGAAATGGACGTGGTGAAACGCATCTGTGATTGCGTCGCGGTAATCAGCAACGGTGAGTTGATTGAGCAAGACACGGTCAGCGAAGTGTTTTCCCATCCGAAAACCCCACTGGCACAACAGTTTATTCAGTCCACGCTGCACCTGGATATTCCGGAAGATTATCTGGAGCGTTTAAAAACAGAATCGACCGCGGACAGCGTCCCGATGCTGCGTATGGAGTTCACTGGCCAGTCCGTCGATGCACCGCTGCTGTCCGAAACCGCGCGCCGCTTTAATGTGAATAACAACATCATCAGCGCGCAAATGGATTACGCCGGTGGCGTGAAGTTCGGCATCATGCTGACGGAAATGCACGGCACACAAGCAGAAACCCAGGCGGCCATTGCCTGGCTGCAAGAACATCACGTAAAAGTAGAGGTACTGGGTTATGTCTGAGCCGATGATGTGGCTGCTGGTTCGCGGCGTTTGGGAAACGCTGGCAATGACCTTTGTATCAGGCTTCTTTGGTTTTGTGATTGGTCTGCCGGTCGGCGTGCTGTTGTATGTGACGCGCCCGGGACAAATCATTGAGAACGCGAAGCTGTATCGCACCCTGTCTGCACTGGTGAATATCTTCCGTTCTATCCCGTTCATTATTCTGCTGGTGTGGATGATTCCATTTACCCGTGTGATCGTGGGAACGTCTATCGGTTTGCAGGCAGCCATCGTTCCGCTGACCGTAGGAGCTGCGCCGTTTATCGCCCGTATGGTGGAAAACGCCCTGCTGGAAATTCCGACCGGTTTGATCGAGGCTTCCCGCGCGATGGGGGCAACGCCAATGCAGATCGTGCGTAAAGTCCTGCTACCTGAAGCGCTGCCAGGGCTGGTGAATGCGGCAACCATTACGTTGATTACTCTGGTGGGTTATTCCGCGATGGGCGGTGCCGTTGGCGCCGGCGGTTTAGGCCAGATTGGCTACCAGTACGGCTATATTGGTTATAACGCTACCGTAATGAATACCGTTCTGGTATTGCTGGTTGTGCTGGTTTACTTAATCCAGTTCTCTGGCGATCGCATCGTCCGGACTGTTACTCACAAATAACGTTACACACAACACAAACTCGACGAGTTAAGGATATAACATGGCGTTTAAATTAAAGACCTTTGCAGCGGTAGGCGCGCTGATCGGCTCTCTGGCACTGGTGGGTTGCGGTCAGGACGAAAAAGATCCAAACCACATCAAAGTGGGCGTTATCGTGGGTGCAGAACAGCAGGTTGCTGAAGTCGCGCAGAAAGTCGCGAAAGAGAAGTATGGTCTGGACGTTGAGCTGGTGACCTTTAACGATTACGTTCTGCCGAACGAAGCGCTGAGCAAAGGCGATATCGACGCCAACGCCTTCCAGCACAAACCTTACCTGGATCAGCAGATCAAGGATCGCGGCTATAAACTGGTGGGTGTGGGTAACACCTTTGTTTACCCTATTGCCGGTTACTCCAAGAAAATTAAATCTCTGGACGAACTGCAGCCAGGCTCTCAGGTTGCCGTCCCTAACGACCCAACCAACCTTGGCCGTTCCCTGCTGCTGCTGCAGAAAGTGGGCCTGATTAAACTGAAAGACGGTGTTGGCCTGCTGCCAACCGTTCTGGATGTCACCGAGAACCCGAAAAATCTGAAAATTGTTGAGCTGGAAGCCCCACAGCTGCCACGTTCTCTCGACGACGCGCAGATTGCCCTGGCCGTTATCAACACCACGTACGCCAGCCAGATTGGCCTGACGCCAGCGAAAGACGGTATCTTCGTTGAAGACAAAGACTCCCCGTATGTAAACCTGATCGTGACTCGCGAAGACAACAAAGATGCGGAAAACGTGAAGAAGTTCGTACAGGCTTATCAGTCTGACGAAGTTTACCAGGAAGCCAACAAAGTGTTTAACGGCGGCGCTGTTAAGGGCTGGTAATCTCACCTCAGTGTAATATCATCAAGACGGGCTTATGCCCGTCTTGTCATTTGTGCAGTCAACTGATTCAATATCTGACGTTTTGATTATCCATTGAGGAATTATTATGCGTGCTTTACCGATCTGTCTTTTAGCACTCATGCTGAGCGGCTGTTCTATGCTAAGCAGATCTCCTGTTGAACCTGTCCAAAGCACGGCAACCCCGCCAAAAGCAGAACCCGTAAAACCGAAAGCGCCTCGCCCTGCGCCGGTTCGCATTATTACCAAAGCTGACGAACTCGTGGGTAAACCTTTCCGTGAACTGGGTGAAGTAAGCGGCGAATCCTGTCAGGCTACCAATCAGGACTCTCCACCGAATATCCCAACAGCGCGTAAACGCATGCAGATCAACGCGGCAAAAATGAAAGCCAACGCGGTTCTGCTGCATAGCTGCGAAGTGACCAGTGGAACACCGGGTTGCTACCGTCAGGCGGTTTGCATCGGCTCGGCGCTGAACATTACGGCGAAATGAGTTCATTTCAGTTCGAACAGATAGGCGTTATTCGCTCTCCCTATAAAGAGAAGTTCGCCGTGCCACGCCAGCCAGGTCTGGTCACCAGCGGTGGCGAGCTTCACTTGATCGCGCCCTACAATCAGGCCGATGCCGTACGCGGGCTCGAAGCATTCAGCCACTTATGGATTGTGTTTGTGTTTCACCAGACGATGGAAGGTGGCTGGCGTCCGACCGTACGCCCTCCTCGCCTGGGAGGCAACGCCAGGATGGGCGTGTTTGCGACGCGCTCAACCTTCCGTCCAAACCCTGTCGGGATGTCGCTGGTCGAACTGAAAGGTATACGCTGTCAAAAGGATCAGGTCATACTGGAATTAGGCAGCCTTGACCTGGTTGATGGCACGCCGGTTATCGATATCAAGCCGTATCTCCCCTTTGCCGAAGCGTTACCCGACGCCCGCGCAAGCTATGCACAGGAAGCACCGCAGGCAGATATGCCTGTTCACTTCACGGCTGAGATAACCACGCAGCTTGAGCAGCTGGAAACACGCTATCCCCGCCTTCGTGACTTTATCACCGAAGTGCTGGCTCAGGACCCCCGTCCGGCCTATCGTAAAGAAGAGGACGCCGGGAAAACCTACGCCGTCTGGCTGCTGGATTTTAACGTTCGCTGGCGCGTGACCGGGGCAGGTTTTGAAGTGTTTGCCCTTGAACCCAGGTAATTTTGTCCTCCTCTCTTTTGGCATCTTTGCCACACTGGTAAACTAAACCACTTTTTTTGTCTCAGGCTGGTGTTTCAGCCTGTTCCAATCGTCGAAATGGAACCGTAACAACATGCGTACTAGCCAATATCTGCTCTCCACTCTGAAGGAGACGCCTGCCGACGCCGAAGTGATCAGCCATCAGCTGATGCTGCGCGCCGGGATGATCCGCAAGCTGGCCTCCGGGTTATATACCTGGCTGCCGACCGGCGTGCGCGTCCTGAAAAAAGTCGAAAACATCGTGCGTGAAGAGATGAACAACGCCGGTGCTATCGAGGTGTCCATGCCTGTGGTTCAGCCCGCTGACCTGTGGCAGGAGAGCGGCCGTTGGGAGCAATATGGCCCTGAGCTGCTGCGTTTCGTTGATCGTGGCGAGCGTCCATTCGTCCTCGGCCCAACGCATGAAGAAGTCATTACCGACCTGATTCGTAATGAGCTGAGCTCTTACAAACAGCTGCCGCTGAACTTCTTCCAGATCCAGACCAAGTTCCGTGATGAAGTTCGCCCACGTTTCGGCGTCATGCGCTCACGCGAATTCCTGATGAAAGATGCTTACTCTTTCCATACGTCTCAGGAATCGCTGCAAGAGACCTACGACAAAATGTACGAGGCTTACAGCAAAATCTTCTCCCGTATGGGGCTGGATTTCCGTGCTGTGCAGGCTGATACCGGTTCTATCGGCGGAAGCGCGTCTCATGAGTTCCAGGTTCTGGCTCAGAGCGGCGAAGACGATGTGATCTTCTCTGACTCTTCTGATTACGCCGCGAACATCGAGTTTGCAGAAGCGCTGGCCCCTAAAGCGCCACGTGCTGCTGCAACCGAAGAGATGACGCTGGTTGATACACCTCACGCAAAAACCATTGCCGAGCTGGTTGAGCAGTTCAACCTGCCCGTCGAAAAAACGGTAAAAACCCTGCTGGTGAAATCCACCGAAGGTAGCGCGTACCCGCTGGTTGCCCTGCTGGTGCGTGGCGATCACGAACTGAACGAAGTGAAAGCTGAGAAGCTGCCTCAGGTTGCCAGCCCGCTGACGTTCGCAACGGAAGCGGAAATCCGTGCCGTCGTGAACGCAGGTCCTGGCTCTCTGGGCCCGGTGAATATGCCGGTTCCGGTGGTTATTGACCGTACGGTAGCCGCAATGAGCGACTTCGCCGCTGGCGCTAACATCGACGGTAAACATTACTTCGGCATCAACTGGGATCGCGATGTCGCGACGCCGGAAGTCGCTGATATCCGTAACGTGGTGGCAGGCGATCCAAGCCCGGACGGCCAGGGCACCCTGATGATCAAACGCGGTATCGAAGTGGGCCACATCTTCCAGCTGGGGGATAAATATTCCCGCGCGCTGAATGCCGCCGTTCAGGGGGAAGATGGCCGCAACCAGATCCTGACCATGGGTTGCTACGGTATCGGTGTGACGCGTGTGGTTGCAGCCGCCATTGAGCAAAACTACGACGAACGTGGCATCGTCTGGCCAGACAATATCGCCCCGTTCCAGGTGGCTATTCTGCCAATGAACATGCACAAGTCTTACCGCGTGCAGGAGCTGGCCGAAAAACTTTACTCCGAGCTGCGCGCTCAGGGTATCGAAGTGCTGATGGATGACCGTAAAGAGCGTCCAGGCGTGATGTTTGCCGATATGGAACTGATCGGTATCCCGCACACCGTAGTCATCGGCGACCGTAACCTCGACAGCGACGACATTGAATACAAATACCGTCGCAGTGGTGAAAAGCAGATGATCAAGACTGGCGACATTCTTGATTACCTGGTGAAAGCCATCAAAGGTTAACGTTAAACAAAAAACCCCGCTCAGGCGGGGTTTTTTAATGGGCCGATATCGGCTTATTTGCTGTTACAGTCTTTGCCCGCAACAAACTTCGCGTCTTTATCTGCCACCAGCGTTTTCACCAGCTCTCCGCTGTCCGGGTTCGGCTCCAGCGTAAAGTGACCATCTACCGTCAGCAGGACTGGCTTGCTGTCATTGCCACGCGCAACAGCGTAATCACGCTCCAGCTGCGCATTGTTCGCCACGCTGATTTTCTTGCCGGTGGCGCAGTCGGTAAAGATCGCCGCATCCGCCATATAGAAATACATCCCACGCATTGGCATTGGCGTTGCAGGCAGGGCCGCTTTCACCGGGGCCAGCGTATAGTTGAACTGGGACTCAATCGGATTGCCTTCGCGGTCGAGCATCTCCATCCCTTCACCTTTGGCGCGGAAATAGGTTTTCTCACCGGTGGTATCCGTCAGTACCAGCTTCTCAGCCGTACGCGCCCATGTCCCGTAGCTCGCAAAGGAAGATGGTTCTTTCGCCCCCTGATAACGCTGGTTCATAACCCAGGTACCGTCTTTCTGCAGGAACAGTGACGTTTCAATGCCCTCGCAGTCGGCACACGGTAAAACGCCGCGCCAGCTCTGCTGCATTGGTTTTAACTCTTCATTCTGCGCAGGCTGCACGACCTGCGTTTCAGAACGGTTGTTACACCCGAAAAGCGCAAACAGCGTACTCACTGCCAGCGCTGACAATAATGCTTTTTTCACAATGAATTCCTTATGAAATTGTGTTCCTTTTCGTCACTCCGTAGGGCGACGAACTTTACCGCGTAGTGCTTTCACTGTGGATTTTTGGGCCTTCGACGATAGCCGACGCTCTTTCGATGCGCGGGTCGGTCGCGTTGCCCGACGGCTTTTTTGCACTGCCGTTAGTTCTTTAATCATCGACACCAGTCTGGCAATCGCCGCTTCGCGGTTCAACTCCTGGCTGCGGTACTCCTGCGCTTTAATCACAATCACGCCATCACTGGTGATCAGATGATGGCTGGCAGCGAGCAGGCTTTCTTTGTAATACTCTGGCAGGCTGGAGGCCCGAATGTCAAAGCGCAAATGGATAGCCGTTGAAGCCTTGTTAACGTGCTGTCCACCCGCCCCCTGAGCACGGATGGCGGTGATCTCCAGCTCATTGTCAGGGATGCTAACGTTTCGGGACAAGACAATCATGGCGCTGGCTGCCACGCCGTCAAATGAATTTCCAGATTATTCTGAGAATCAGAAAGCCAGATAGCGCCGTCCTGAATTGTGGCCTGCAGGACCATCGTCCGGCTGGCAAACTCGCTCAGCTTCGCCAGCTGCTCATCGTCCAGATACCAGACGGTAAGGTTGGCAAACTGCCCGCACTTGCTCTTGCTTTGCTGCCACCAGATTTCCGCAGCACGTTGATTATACGCGAATAACGCCACGTTAGCGGACTGCGTGCAGGCCTTTTTAATGCGGCGCTCATCCGGCAGACCGAGTTCAATCCATAAATCGATACCCAGATGATCGTTGTGCAGCCAGGCCTCTGGCTCGTCCTCAGCGCTTAAGCCACGGCTAAATTGCAGACGCTCGTCAGCATACTTTATCCACGCCAGCAGGCGCAGCATCATGCGCTCCTGGGTTTCAGAGGGGTGGCGTGCCAGAGTGAGTGACGCATCCAGGAACTGGTTGCGGTCAAGATCTGCCACATTGACCACAGCTTTATAAATTGTCGCTTTCAGCGCCATGAGAGAACTCCTTTCGAATCAGGCGCACATTGTAGCGAAAAAGGAATAAAAAGGCTGTTCCCGGGTGAACATTCACCGGCTATCAAGGCGCTGATATTGCTTAAATGAGTATGGTATAGTCACCTTGCTAAACCGAGTTTATCTTCGTAGGCTTAATGATATCTCACAGTAAGTCAGTGCGCTGGCGGGAGGGGATGTGAATAATTATTGTGAGTTAATTCGCAAACGGTATGCGGAAATCGCCAGCGGAGATCTGGGGTATGTCCCGGACGCGTTGGGCTGTGTATTGAAAGTGCTTAATGAAGTGGCCTCTGATGAGGGCCTTTCAGAATCGGTCAGGGAAAAAGCAGCGTATGCTGCGGCGAATTTACTGGTGAGCGATTATGTCAATGAATGAAACTTATCAACCCATCAATTGTGATGACTATGACAACCTCGAACTCGCCTGCCAGCATCATTTAATACTGACGCTGGAGTTAAAAGATGGCGAAGTGTTGAAGGCAAAAGCCAGCGACCTGGTTTCGCGAAAGAATGTGGAATATCTGATAGTGGAAGATGCCGGGGCGACGCGTGAGCTACGTCTGGACAAAATTGCCAGTTTCAGCCACCCGCAAATCGGCACCGTTGTGGTGAGCGAATCCTGATGACACTAACGGGCAGCCCGGCTGCCCGTTACGCTTTCCACTCAAACTGCATGCCCGTTTCTGCCCACCCCTCTTGCGTAATGAATACCCCTGCTGCAGCAATCAGCGTTTCACCGTAGAAAAGTAGCGGCGTGGTATCGCGTCGCCAGGGCGGCACATTGCTCTCCTGCCAGATTTTCTTCAGCTTCCGCCCTCCGTTGCGCCCGACAATATGCAGCAGACCGCCCGCCTTAAAGCGCACGGTGACCGGCTCCCCGGGTTCAGGCAGACGTACATGGCCGGTTGGCACCAAAGACACACGACCGGCATCACAGGGCAACAGCAGCGGTTCCGCAAGCGACGGCCAGTCGAGTACCCTGTCGGCGAGCGAGGGAGATGATTTAACCCACCAGAGCGCCCCTTTATAGCGTCTGACGTCGAAACCGTTCAGGTGCACACACGGCGTAGCATCTTCCCGCGCCAGGGCGACTTCATCCCAGAAACGAGCCAGCATTGCCCGCGACGGCATAGCGGCACCGTGAGAGGCCAGCCAGCGTCGTAACAATGCGGCCCGACGCGCCGGGCTCATCGCTTCCAGCGGTGCGATGGTAAGCGATCCCTGCGCGGAAATCAGTTCCGCCAGCTCTTCGCTCAGCAGCTCATCCAGCAGACTCTCCTGTTCAGCGCACAGCATGGCGCTGCGTGCTGCCGCTTCTGCAAAGTGCGGCCAGCGTTCGCTCAGAAGCGGTACGACACGCAGACGCAGGAAGTTACGGTCATAGCGGTCATCCTGGTTGCTTTCATCTTCAATCCAGCTCAGCTCGTGTTCCCGTGCCCACGTTTCCAGCGAGGCTCGCGTCTCGCCAAGCAGTGGGCGAAGGAGGTGCGATCCGGCGAAATCAGCCCGTTCTGGCATCGCGGATAATCCCGCCGGGCCGCTTCCTCGTTTGAGGGCCAGTAATAACGTCTCGCACTGGTCATCGAGATGCTGCGCCGTGACCAGCGCTTCGTCAGGCTGTAATTCAGCGGCAAAAGCGGCATAGCGTGCTTTACGCGCCTGCGCCTCAATGCCCAGCCCCTCATCCTGGAGATGTACACGTTCAACAGTCAGCGGGATCGCCCATGCCGCACACACCGCCTCGCAGTGTGCCACCCACGCATCCGCGTGCGGGCTTAACCCGTGATGAATGTGCATCGCCCGAAGCTGAATATCAGGCTCGTTGTCACGCCAGAGTTTGAGACGGTGGAGCAAAACGGTGGAATCCAGGCCACCGCTAAACCCCACCAGCAGCTGGCGGTACGGTGAAACGGCTTGAGCAATCGCGGGTAGGGTCATAGAAAATCACATATAAAAATGCCCGAACTGAGCGGGCATTATCACACAGGGTGGAAATTACTGCTGGTAAAGCTCCAGCGGAAGGCCATCCGGATCGTTGAAAAAGGTAAAACGCTTGTCGGTGAACGGGTCGATACGAATCGCTTCGCACTTCACGCCGTGGGTTTCCAGATGTTTTACGGCGCGATCAATGTCGTCGACGCTAAAGGCAAGGTGGCGCAGGCCGCAAGCTTCCGGGCGGGACGGACGTGCTGGCGGAAAAGGAAAAGAGAACAGCTCAATCACATATTGCCCGTTTAAAGCGAGATCGCCTTTCCAGGAGTCACGCTCCTCACGATACGCCTCGCTTAACAACGTAAAGCCCAGAATATCGCAGTAGAAGGCCTTACTTTTTGCGTAATCGGTGGCAATGATCGCAATATGGTGAACCTGTTTTAAACCCAGCATAGCTTCTCCTTTTTATGATGCCTGAACGTTACAACCGACAACCCGGGCCTGGCAAGCTGTCGCCCTTATTTTAGGACTCGCACCCAGTAAACCCCTTGCTCATCGCGCTTCGCCCCGTGAATATCAGTCTCAAAGCCCGGATAGTGGCGCCCCACTGAGCAGAGCATCAGCAGAAAATCGAGCACCGCCCGACTCTCTTCGGTGATCATCTCCCCCGGCATCAACAACGGTACGCCCGGCGGATAAGGCAGGATCATGTTAGCCGACACGCGCCCGACCAGATTTTCCAGCTCAACGGTTTCAACCTCCCCTTTCACCTGACGTTGCCAGGCCTTGTGTGGGGTCAACTTCATCTCCGGCAGCACGTCAAACGCCTGCAGCATCAGGCGCGGCAGATCGTGCTGACGGATCAGCCGATGGATCCCCTGAGCCAGATCCTGAATGCGCATATTGCGGTAGAAGTCAGGATCTTCAGCATAAAGATCCGGCAGCATATTTTTCACCCGCAGGTTGAGATCGTAAGCGCGCTTAAACTCCATCAGTCCGCGCAATAAGCCCATCGCACGGGTTTTATCTATCCCAATACTGAACAGGAACAAGAGGTTATACGGGCCGGTTTTCTCCACCACTACGCCACGTTCATCAAGGAATTTTGCCACCAGAGCAGCAGGAATGCCTTCGTCACTCATCGTGCCTTGTTCGTCCATCCCCGGCGTCAGGATCGTTACCTTCACCGGGTCGAGGAACATATGGTCGGCGTCGGCATCGCGAAAACCGTGCCAGCTCTCGCCAGGTGAGACAGGCCAGCACTCGGCCTCATCAATCTCTTCGGGTTGCCAGATATCGAAGAACCAGCCGTCTGCTTCATCTTTAAGCCGCTGGACTTCTTTACGGAAATGCAGCGCCCGCTCCACAGACCGATTGATCAGACGCTTGCCCGGATTCCCGCGCAGCATTGCCGCCGCCGTTTCAATAGAGGCCACCAGCGGATAGCTTGGCGAGGTGGTGGTGTGCATCATAAAGGCTTCGTTAAACGTCTCTTCGTCGTACTCGCCTTTGATGTGAATAAGCGAGGCCTGAGAAAACGCGGCCAGCATTTTGTGCGTCGACTGCGTTTCGAAAAACACTTTGCCCGGCACGCGCTCACCGCTCATGCCGCTTTTTCCCGCGTAAATCGGGTGAAAGTTGGTGTATGGCACCCACGCGGAGTCAAAGTGGATCGACGGGACATCCAGCGTCTGCTTAATCCAGTTGGTGTTATAGAGCAGACCGTCATAGGTGGAGTTAGTGATGACCGCATGGATCGGCCAGCTTGCCCCCGGGATCGCCGCGACCTTATGTTCAATCGCGGCGTGGCTAAATTCACGACGCGGGATCCCGCCGAGGATCCCAAGCGCGTTTCGCGTCGGGGAGAGCCATAACGGCACGACATCGCTCATCATCAGCAGATGAGCCAGCGACTTGTGGCAGTTACGGTCAATCAGCAAGGTGCTACCGGCGGGTGCGGCGTACATTCCGACGATTTTGTTTGATGTCGAGGTGCCGTTGGTCACCATATAACTCTGCTCGGCCCCAAAAGTCCGGGCAATGTATTCTTCAGCTTCCAGGTGCGGTCCGGTGTGATCGAGCAGCGATCCGAGTTCAGTGACGGAAATCGACACGTCCGCTTTGAGCGTGTTGCCCCCGAAGAAATCATAGAACAAACAACCCACCGGGCTTTTTTGATAGGCCGTCCCTGCCATATGGCCTGGCGTGCAGAAGGTGTATTTGCCTTCTTTGACGTAAGTAAACAGCGCGCGGGTAAACGGTGGCGTGATGTTATCGAGATATTCACCGGTGTACTGTTGAATACGGGTCGCAATATCTTCCGCGACACCGAGTGAGTATTCAAAGAACCACAGCGCCATTCGCATATCATGAGCGCTCACGTCCATTGTCGAGTGGGTATTAATAAAAGCGTACAGCGGGAGATATTCGTTCAGCTTATTGATATCGCTGCACAACTCCATGTCGTACTCGTCCCAGTCGAAGATCACGCCACAGATGCGAGGGTTGTGCTCGATAAATTTCAGCAGGTCGGCGCTATTGTGCGGCCAAATCAGCTGGTACCCACGGGACTGAAGGGCGTGCTCCAGCTCCTTAATGGGCTCGTCTTTATAAAAGACGCCGTGCGGCCCCATAATGGCGATGATGTTCACGGTTTACCTCCTTGAAAAACATTAGCTAAGCATAGTTAAGGTAAACGGCAGGCATAAAAAAAGCCGCAACAATGTGCGGCTTTTAGGATAATTGTGAAGCTTACGCGTAACCGTAGGTCATCAGACGCTGGTAACGACGGTTGAGCAGATCTTCTGTGCTCAGGACATCCAGGTCCGCCAGGTCTGCCAGCAGCTGCGCTTTCAGGGAAGCCGCCATCACTTCCGGCTTACGATGCGCGCCACCCAGAGGTTCAGGGATCACGGAGTCGATCAGCTTCAGCTCTTTCAGACGTGGGGCAATGATGCCCATCGCTTCTGCAGCCAGAGGCGCTTTATCGGCGCTCTTCCACAGAATAGAGGCACAACCTTCCGGGGAGATAACGGAATAGGTGCTGTACTGCAGCATATTCACTTTATCGCCCACGCCAATCGCCAGCGCACCACCGGAACCCCCTTCACCGATAACGGTACAGATGACCGGCACCTTCAGGCGAGACATCTCGCGAAGGTTGCGTGCGATGGCTTCTGACTGGCCACGCTCTTCCGCGCCCACGCCAGGATACGCACCCGGGGTGTCGATGAAGGTGATGATTGGCATCTTGAAACGCTCAGCCATCTCCATCAGACGCAGGGCTTTACGGTAGCCTTCTGGTGCCGGCATACCAAAGTTACGGCGAATTTTCTCTTTGGTTTCACGACCTTTCTGATGACCAATGATCATCACCGGGCGCCCGTCCAGACGTGCGATGCCGCCGACGATAGCTTTGTCGTCAGCGTAAGCGCGATCGCCTGCCAGTTCGTCAAATTCGTCAAACGCCAGGCGGACATAATCCAGGGTGTACGGACGCTGTGGATGACGCGCCAGCTGGGCGATCTGCCATGCGCCGAGATCGGCAAAGATTTTGCGCGTCAGTTCTACGCTTTTCTCACGCAGACGATGCACTTCTTCATCGATGTTAATATCCAGTTTTTCATCCTGACGGCTTACCGCTGTCAGAGAATCGATTTTCGCTTCCAGCTCAGCAATCGGCTGTTCGAAATCAAGGAAATTCAGACTCATAGTATTCCTGTATTAGTCAAACTCCAGTTCCACCTGCTCCGAACCAATGAGGCCACGGAGATCGTTAAGTAAACGATCGCTCGGAGAGACACGCCACGTTGCACCAAAGCGCAACCGCGCACGTGCATCCGCCCTCTGATAGTAGAGATGTACTGGAATTGTCCCCGAGCGGTGGGGTTCCAGAGACTGACGGAGTCGGTTTAAAAGCTGGTCATCAATTTGCCTGTCCGTCAGCGAGATAGCAAGCCCGCGAGCATATTTTTCCCGGGCTTCGTCAATGTCCATCACTTCGCGGGCGGTCATTTTAAGCCCCCCACTGAAGTCATCAAAGCTGACCTGTCCGCTGACGATAAGTATGCGGTCTTTTTCCAGCAAATGCTGGTATTTATCCAGCGCGTCGGTGAACAACATCACCTCCAGACGCCCGGAACGGTCATCCAACGTACAGATGCCGATACGATTGCCGCGCTTGGTGACCATAACCCTTGCAGCAATCACGAGCCCCGCAGCCGTGGTGATTTTACCACGTTCTGTCGGATGCATGTCTTTCAGCCTGTAGCCTCCGACATAGCGCTCAATTTCTTTGATGTACTGGGTGATGGGGTGCCCCGTCAGGTATAAGCCTAACGTTTCACGCTCTCCATCCAGCACCACCTGTTCTGGCCA
Source organism: Enterobacter sp. MEB024 (assembly GCF_030209635.1). Lineage (NCBI taxonomy): Bacteria > Pseudomonadati > Pseudomonadota > Gammaproteobacteria > Enterobacterales > Enterobacteriaceae > Enterobacter > Enterobacter sp. MEB024. The sequence goes on from NZ_JARVRQ010000006.1 coordinate 15,240, forward strand.
CGGCTGGCAGCTGGCATAAGACTGCTCTATCTGCTCTGGCTCTTCCGCCAGTACGCCAAACATATCCGCCTGACCGATCGCTTCCGCTTTGGCGTGCTGATCAGCCGCTTTCAGCGCATCGCCGAGAGAGTTCATCAGCGCGGCGCGATGCGGCCCCAGCCTGTCGAACGCGCCGGACATGATCAGTTTTTCGAGCACGCGTCGGTTCAGTTTTTTGGTGTCCGTACGGGCGCAAAGATCGAACAACTCGCGGAAATAACCGCCGTTGTTACGCGCTTCGAGGATTGCCTCAATCGGGCCTTCACCCACGCCTTTTATCGCGCCAATCCCGTAAACAATTTCCCCGTGCTCGTTGACGTGGAAATGATAGAGACCGGAGTTGATATCCGGCGGCAGGATCTTAAGCCCCATGCGCCAGCACTCATCGACCAGGCCAACCACCTTCTCGGTGTTGTCCATATCGGCAGTCATAACCGCCGCCATAAATTCAGCAGGATAGTGCGCCTTCAGCCACAGCGTCTGGTACGAGACCAAAGCATAGGCAGCAGAGTGGGATTTGTTAAATCCGTAACCGGCGAATTTCTCTACCAGGTCAAAGATTTTGATCGCCAGCTCGCCATCAATACCGTTTTTTCTTGCGCCTTCTTCGAAAGTGCCGCGCTGCTTGGCCATCTCTTCCGGCTTTTTCTTACCCATCGCACGACGCAGCATGTCCGCGCCGCCAAGGGTGTAGCCAGAGAGCACCTGGGCAATCTGCATAACCTGTTCCTGGTACAGGATAATGCCGTAGGTTGGCTCCAGAACGGGCTTCAGGCACTCGTGCTGCCACTGCACATCCGGATAGGAAATCTCTTCACGCCCGTGCTTACGGTCGATAAAGTTATCTACCATCCCTGACTGTAGCGGGCCCGGACGGAACAGGGCCACCAGTGCGATCATATCTTCGAAGCAGTCAGGCTGCAGGCGCTTAATCAAATCTTTCATGCCGCGGGATTCAAGCTGGAAGACGGCGGTGGTCTCCGAGCGCTGCAGCATGTCGAAACTTTTCTTATCATCAAGCGGGATGGCCGCGATATCCAGCGGCGGCTCGCCATTCTTCTCGCGACGGGCGTTGATCATCTCCAGCGCCCAGTTGATGATGGTGAGCGTACGCAGACCGAGGAAGTCAAACTTCACCAGCCCGGCGTATTCGACGTCGTTCTTGTCAAACTGGGTGACCGGATGCTGGCCCGTTTCATCGCAGTATAGCGGCGCAAAATCGGTGATTTTGGTCGGCGCGATAACTACCCCACCCGCATGCTTACCGGCGTTACGCGTGACGCCTTCCAGCTTACGGGCCATGTCGATCAGCGCTTTAACTTCTTCATCGGCTTCGTAGATTTCTGGCAGCTGTGGTTCAGCTTCAAACGCTTTTGCCAGCGTCATACCTGGGTCAGGTGGAACCAGTTTAGAGATACGATCGACAAAACCGTACGGATGCCCCAGTACACGGCCAACGTCGCGAATAACCGCTTTCGCTGCCATCGTACCGAAGGTAATAATCTGCGATACCGCGTCGCGGCCGTACATGTCCGCCACGTGTTCAATAACCTGGTCGCGTTTCTCCATGCAGAAGTCGACGTCAAAGTCGGGCATCGAGACACGTTCCGGGTTAAGGAAACGTTCGAACAGCAGGTCAAATTCCAGCGGGTCGAGGTCGGTAATTTTGAGTGCATAGGCCACCAGCGAGCCCGCACCGGAGCCACGCCCCGGTCCAACCGGTACGCCGTTATCCTTCGACCACTGGATAAACTCCATAACGATCAGGAAGTAGCCCGGAAAACCCATCTGGTTGATCACCTGGAGTTCAATATCCAGGCGCTCGTCATATTCTGGACGACGCTTTTTACGCTCTTCTTCATCCGGGAAGAGGAATTCCAGACGCTCTTCGAGGCCTTCTTTTGACTTCATGACCAGGAAGTCTTCCGTGGTCATGTCCCCGGTCGGGAACTGCGGCAGGAAGTATTCGCCAAGGCGCACGGTGACGTTACAGCGTTTGGCTATCTCTACGCTGTTCTCCAGCGCTTCCGGGATATCGGAGAAGAGTTCGCACATCTCCTCTTCATTGCGCATGTACTGCTGCGTCGAGTAGTTGCGCGGACGTTTCGGATCGTCAAGCGTGAAGCCATCATGAATCGCGACGCGAATCTCATGCGCGTCAAAATCGCCAGGCTCAAGGAAACGCACGTCATTGGTTGCCACCACGGGCAGGCCGCGTTCTTCAGCCAGCGCAACCGCGGCGTGCAGGTAACTCTCTTCGTCCTGCCGACCGGTGCGGATCAGCTCAAGGTAGTAACGATCCGGGAAATGTTCTTCATAGAACGACACGCACTGATCCACCAGCGCACTGTTGCCACGCAGCAGACATTTGCCGACATCACCCATACGGCCGCCGGAGATCAGCAGCAGCCCGTCGTTCAGCTCAGCCAGCCAGTCCCGGTCAATCCACGGCCCCAGTGCGCCATAGCCGCGCTGATAGGCTTTGGAGATAAGCAGAGTCAGGTTTTGATACCCTACGTTATTCATCGCTAACACGGAGATTTGCGTCAATTCATCGCCGATAAGATCGCTTTGGACGTGAAAATCCGCGCCAACGATGGGTTTCATCCCCGCGCCATGTGCCGCTCCGTAGAACTTCACCAGGCCACACAGGTTGGTAAAATCGGTGATCGCCAGCGCAGGCATGCCAAGCGAGGCCGCCTTTTTTACCAGCGGCCCGGTCTTCGCCAGCCCATCGATCATGGAGTAGTCGCTATGCACCCGCAGGTGTACGAAACGTGGTTCAGCCATCTTCAGATTCCGCGTTACTTAATTGCTTGCGTATTGATTCAGGACACCAGTCCCAGCGCGCGTTTCACCGGGCCAAAGCTGCGTCGGTGATGTTCAGTTGCGCCATGTTCAGCCAGCCTTTCCAGATGAAAGGCCGTTGGATAACCCTTATGCTGGGCGAAGCCATACTGAGGGTAAGTGAGGTCCAGCGCGGCCATTTCGGCATCACGCGTCACTTTGGCAATGATAGAAGCCGCACTGATTTCTGCGACCCGGCTATCGCCTTTCACCACCGCCATTGACGGCATCGGCAACGCAGGGCAGCGGTTTCCGTCAATCAGGACATACTCCGGGGCAATTTTCAGACCCGCCACTGCACGCTGCATCGCCAGCATAGTGGCATGCAAAATATTGAGTTCGTCGATCTCATGCGGCTCTGCACGCCCCAGGCTCCAGGCCAGCGCCTTTTCCTGAATCTCACTAAACAGCGCCAGACGGCGCTTTTCAGACAATTTTTTAGAGTCGTTTAACCCGATAATCGGGCGAGCAGGATCGAGGATCACCGCAGCGGTCACCACTGCACCCACTAACGGGCCACGACCGACTTCGTCCACACCCGCCACGAGGTGGGTGTGAGGATAAATAAATTCCATCATTTTGCTAACTCCAGCACCGCTTCAGCCGCTTGTTCATCGGCATTACAGCGGATCTGCTGATGCAGTTCGCGGAACGTATCATGCATCTGGTGGCTGGTTTTGCCGTCGGCCAGTAGCGGTAACAACGCATCGGCCAACGCCTGCGGCTCGCACTCATCCTGCAGAAGCTCTTTCACCAGCTCGCGCCCGGCAAGCAGGTTTGGCAGAGAGACATAGTCCGTTTTCACCAGACGTTTCGCCAGCCAGAAGGTGAACGGCTTCATGCGATAGCCTACCACCATCGGGCATTTCGCCAGCATACACTCCAGCGCAGCGGTGCCCGAGGCCAGCAGTGCGGCGTCGCTTGCGACCATCGCCTCACGGCCCTTCCCGTCCAGCAGATGAACATGGAGATCCGGAGCAACCTCCGCCTTGATGCGCTCAAACTGCTCGCGACGTTTTGCATTCACCAGCGGCACAACCACTTCGAGGTCAGGATAGGTCTTGCGAAGGATTTGCGCCGTTTTCAGGAAGTCCGCGCTGAGCATCTCGACTTCTGCACCACGGCTACCAGGCAGCAGTGCCAGACAGTGCGCATCATGAGAAATACCCAGCACATCGCGCGCCGCGTTTTTATCCGGATCCAGCGGCATTGCATCCGCCATGGTATGACCGATAAAACGGCACGGGACATTAAATTTGTCGTAAAACGCTTTTTCGAAAGGCAGAAAAGCCAGCACCAGGTTGGTTGACCGTCCGATTTTGAAAACGCGTTTCTGTCGCCACGCCCAGACAGACGGACTGACATAATGAATGGTTTTGATGCCCTTCTGCTTCAGATTCCCTTCGAGGGTAATGTTGAAATCCGGTGCATCGATACCGACAAACACATCGGGTTTGAGTTCGGTAAAGCGACGGGTGAGATCGGCACGAATGTGCAGCAGACGACGCAGGCGACCCAGCACCTCAACGATGCCCATCACAGCCAGCTCTTCCATTTCATACCAGGCTTCACAGCCTTCGGCCTGCATCAGCGGGCCAGCAACGCCTACAAAGCGCGCATTGGGTACCCGGGCCTTGAGCGCACGGATAAGACCTGCACCAAGAATATCGCCGGAGGTTTCTCCGGCGACCAGGGCTATCGTAAGCGGACGACTGTCGACCATTAACGAATCAGACCCCTTGTGGAACGGTCAAAGAACGTCATGAACTCGTTCACTTCAGGGTGCTTTTCCGCCAGCTCGACAATTTCCGGCTTCGCCTCTTCCAGCGTTTTACCGCTACGGTACAACAGTTTGTACGCGTTGCGGATTGCAGTAATCGCTTCGCGGCTAAAGCCACGACGCTTGAGGCCTTCGATGTTCACGCCAAACGGCGTGGCATGGTTACCCTGCGCAATGACGAACGGTGGGACATCCTGCGCCACACCGGAGCATCCGCCGACCATCACGTGTGCACCAATGATGCAGAACTGATGGACTGCGGTCATGCCGCCAATAATTGCGAAATCATCTACCGATACGTGTCCTGCCAGCGTTGCGTTGTTGGCAAGAATACAGCGGTTACCTACCGTACAGTCGTGCGCGATATGCGCATTAACCATAAACAGGTTGTCGCTGCCCACCTTCGTCAATCCACCACCCTGTACTGTTCCACGATGAATGGTGACGCTTTCGCGAATGCGGTTACGATCGCCGATTTCCAGACGGGTCGACTCACCAGCATATTTAAGATCCTGGTTTACTTCGCCGATGGAAGCGAACTGATAGATCTCGTTATTGCAGCCAATAGTCGTATGACCATTCACGACAACGTGAGATTTCAGTACTGTACCCTCACCAATTTCGACATGGGGTCCAACAATACAAAATGGGCCAATATGGACGTTAGCACCAATGATGGCACCGACTTCCACAATGGCGGTAGGATGAATAAAGGCGGATTTATCAATCACGTATCAAGACTCCCGGCTACGAGCACACATCATAGTCGCTTCGCAAACAACTTTGCCATCAACCAGAGCTACGCCTTTGAAGCGAGTCAGGCCGCGACGCGTTTTTTCAAAAGTGACTTCCATGATCATCTGATCACCAGGCACGACAGGACGCTTGAAGCGCGCTTCATCGATACCCGCGAAGTAGTACAGCTCACCCGGCTCCAGTTTGCCCACGCTTTTAAACGCAAGAATACCGGTAGCCTGTGCCATCGCTTCCAGAATCAACACACCCGGGAAGATAGGTTTACCCGGGAAGTGTCCCTGGAAGAACGGCTCGTTCACGGAAACATTTTTCACTGCGCGCAGAAAACGACCTTCTTCAAAATCCAGCACACGGTCTACCAGCAAAAACGGGTAGCGGTGCGGCAGAAGTTCTAAAATCTCTTCAATATGCAGAGTATGAGTGTCAGTAGTCAAAATACTCTTCCTGTCAAAATGTACTGATAAAAATAATAACACGGCCTGCCGGTTTATAAGAAAGCCGACAGGCCGGGGAATATAGCATTAAACGGATGAACGCTTAGTCTTGTTGATCGATTTTGCGCTCAAGAGACTTGAGTCGCTTGCTCATATCATCAATATTCATCACCAGAGCAGCTGTTTTACGCCATACCTTGTTGGGTTGCAGCGGGATGCCAGAGGAATAGACGCCAGGTTCGGTGATAGGACGCATTACCATGCCCATTCCTGTCACGGTCACCTTGTCGCATATTTCCATATGGCCATTAATCACGCTCGCACCGCCGATCATGCAGTAACGGCCAATTTTCAGGCTGCCCGCCATGATAACGCCACCCGCAACCGCGGTATTGTCGCCAATCACAACGTTATGCGCAATCTGGCACTGGTTATCGATGATAACACCATTGCCAATAATCGTATCGTCAAGTGCACCACGGTCAATGGTGGTACAAGCACCGATCTCAACACGATCGCCGATAATCACGCGACCAAGCTGTGGGATCTTAACCCAATTACCACGATCGTTAGCGTAGCCAAAGCCATCAGAACCAATCACTGTGCTGGACTGAATGAGGCAATTTTCGCCAATTTCTACTTCATGGTAAACAGACACGTTGGCCCATAAACGGGTCCCGGCGCCGATTTTCGTATTTTTCCCAACGAAGCAACCTGGGCCAATGACAACATTATCGCCCAGCACCACGCCAGATTCGATAACGGCATTTGCGCCAACTGCCACGTTGTGACCAAGCTGAGCCGTCGGATCAATCGCTGCACTGGCAGCAATGTCCTGCGCCGGCTGCGGCGTGGAATCAAGAATTTGTGCCATGCGTGCATACGTCAGGTAGGGATTTTTCACTACCAACGCGCTTCCAGTGGCAAACGGAAGATCGTCCTGCGTCAGAACAACAGCTGACGCCTGGCATTGAGCCAGTTGCTCACGGTACTTAGGGCTTACCATGAAGGTAATAGTGCCGGCTTTAGCAGATTGCATGGACGCAACAGCGGTGATGACGAGATCGCCATCACCGTGTAATTCTGCATCCAACTGCTGAGCTAAATCAGCCAGTCGAATTGAAGGCATTACTTATTTAACCTGTTTCAGAACATCAGCGGTGATGTCTTTAACATCGCTGCTGTTGAAAGCAACGGCATTCGCATCAACAACCAGATCGATGCTCTGATCGGCAGCAACTGCTTTAACAGCAGTCTGAATGCGAGTCACCAGCTTGCCACGCTCTTCGTTAGAACGACGCTGACGATCCTGCTCGAAAGCCTGCGCTTTCTGGGAGAACGTCTGACGCTGAGCCATTACGTCTTTTTCCAGTTTGCTACGGTCGCTCGCTTTCATGGTAGAACCATCACGCTGCAGACGCTGCATTTTGGACTGAAGATCGTTTTCCATACCCTGCAGTTCGCTTGCACGGCCTTTGAATTCGTTTTCCAGCGTCGCAGAAACACCTGTTTTCTGTGCAACCTGCTGGAACAAATTACCCATGTTGACGATTGCAATTTTGTCTGCTGCCTGAGCAGAGGTTGCCATCGCTAAACCGAGACCTGCAGCTAATAACCACTTTTTCACAATTAACTCCTTACCATCCCATTGGCACCAGAAGGTACCGTTCTTTGCGTGGCAAGGCGATCGTGTTACCGATCGCCAGTTGTCAGCGCTACACTGCCAACGCATTCCATTGCAGCGGATTATTACCAGGTTTTACCAATGTTAAACTGGAATTGCTCCGCTTTGTCTCCATCGTATTTCTTAAACGGCTGGGCGTAAGAGAAGACCAACGGCCCCAGCGGTGACATCCATTGTAATGCGATACCTGCAGACATGCGAATATTGCTCGGATCGCTGTAGTCTGGTACGCCTGCCGCACGCATCTGGGCAGTATTCTCCCAGTTGGTATCCCATACAGTACCGGCATCCCAGAAGATGGATGTACGGACTGAGTTTGCGTATTTATCACTGATGAACGGCGTAGGCGTGATGAACTCCAGGCTGGCAACGGCCATGGCGTTACCGCCCACCGCATCATCAGAGCTACAGACTTCAGAAGACGACGATTTATTACAGTTATCGGTGTCGTTACCGCCGTAATAGACCGCTTTCGGACCAATGTTGTTGGACTGGAAGCCACGAACGGTGCTGGAACCACCGGCGTAGAAGTTCTCATAGAATGGCAGTTCTTTGCCACCTAAACCATCGCCATAGCCCCAACGGGTACGACCCAGGACTACCCACTTGTGGTCGTCATCAATTGGGAAGTAGGACGCGGTGTCCAGCGTTACCTTATAGAACTCGTTATCAGACCCCGGAACGGTCACTTTACCGTTCAGGTTGACACGAGAACCTTCCGTCGGGAAGTAACCGCGGTCGAGACGGTTATAGGTCCAGCCATAGTTGAAGGTGAAGTCATCAGCAGCAAAGCCGTTGTTGTCCCCATTTTTACTGGTTGACTGGCCAATAGAGTCCAGATAACGCCACATCGCCACCTGCGGTTGCATGTTGGACAGGTCGTTATGCACGTAACCTAAACCAGCGCGCAGCGAGTTATATTCGTTAACCGGGAAGCCGAGCGTACCATCTACACCGTAGCTCTTGTTGGTGTAAGAAGACAGATCCGCGTCATCTGCTTTAAAGTCGTTATAGAAGATACGACCGCCCAGGCTCACACCATCTACGGTGAAGTATGGGTTGGTAACAGAGAACTCAGAGTAGGTCTGGTAGTCGTTTTTGGTACCGTTGATACCTACGGAGTAACCCGTACCCAGCCAGTTATCCTGCTGTACGCCGACCTGGAAGCTGACGCCACTTTCAGTACCGTAGCCCACACCGAAGTTAAAGCTACCGGTGTTACGCTCTTTGACTTTATACACGACATCAACCTGATCCGGGCTGCCCGGAACACGCTGGGTATCGGTATCAACCGTTTCGAAATAGCCCAGACGGTTCAGACGCTCTTTACCCTGGTCAACAAGGTCGCTACCTAACCATGCGCCTTCCATCTGACGCATCTCGCGACGCAGGACGGAATCTTTGGAGGTGTCGTTACCTTCGAAGCGGATCTTACGCACGTAGAAACGGTTACCCGCATCAACGTTAACGTGAAGCTTCACAGTTTTATCCGCGTCGTTGATTTCAGGCTGAGTTTGTACACGCGGATAAGCATAACCATAGCGGCCGAGCAGCTTCTTAATGCTGTCTTCCATTTTGGTCACTTTAGACCCGCTATACAGCTCGCCCGGCTGAATTTTAGTCAGCGATTCGATCTCAGCAGAATGGCCTGCCAGGTTACCACTCACGTCAACACCAGAAAGCTTGTACTGATCGCCTTCTGTGATGTTAATCGTAATGTAGATGCCTTTCTTGTCTGGCGTCAGACTGACCTGAGTCGAGTCGATGTTGAAACGGGCATAACCGCGATCCAGATAGTAGCTGCGCAGGGTTTCAAGGTCGCCCGCCAGTTTCTGCTTCTGGTATTTACGATCGCCCACCACGTTCCACCATGGCACTTCGTCGCGCAGCTGGAACGTAGAGATCAGTTCATCGGTGCTGAACGCGTGGTTACCCACGATGTTGATCTGCTGAATCTTCGCAGAAACACCTTCCTGGAAGACCAGTTTCAGGTCAACACGGTTACGTGGCAACGGCGTCACAACCGCTTTCACGCTGGCACTGTATTTACCCACGCTGTAATAGAAGTCTTCCAGACCTTTTTCTATGTCTGAAAGGGTTGTGCGATCCAGGGATTCCCCCACACGTACGCCAGATGCTTCAAGGTTCTGCTTGAGCATGTCATCTTTCACCGACTTGTTACCGGAGAAGGTGATACTGGCGATCGTCGGACGTTCTTTTACCTGAACCAGAAGCGTATCACCATCGCGCAGGACGCGGACATCCTCGAAGTTGCCAGTGGCAAACAGAGCACGGATGGTGTTACTGATGTCATCATCATTAACCGTATCGCCGGGGCGCACAGGCATACTGAGGAGGGCCGCACCAACGGCGACACGCTGAAGGCCTTCGAAATGAATGTCTTTCACTACGAACCCGTCAGCACCGTATACGGTGGCGCTGCTAAACAGCAGCGACGCTATGAGCAACTTTTTCATCGCCATCGTTATTATGCGTTCTTCCTAACTAACTCTCTTACAACCGAGAGAAATCATTGAAAAGTGCAAGCCCCATTAACAGCACCAGCAAAATCGAGCCAATGCGATAACTAAAGTCTTGAACTCGCTCGGATACCGGCCCGCCTTTTAGCTTTTCAATCGCCAAAAACAGCAGATGACCCCCGTCTAAAACGGGAAGCGGGAACAGGTTGATTATCCCAAGGTTCACGCTAATGAGCGCAAGAAACATGAGATAGTAAATCACCCCGAACTCCGCTGACATCCCAGCCCCCTGAGCTATTGAAATTGGCCCACTGAGGTTGTTCAGTTTCACATCACCGGTTATCAATTTCCCCAACATGTTTACCGTCAGCTTCATCAGTTGCCATGTTTTATCCGTGGCTTCAAGGATGGCGCTGAACGGCCCATACTGGCGTATTGTCTTGTACTCATCTGGCAGCGGGATGACTTTCGGCACAACGCCTGCAAACCCTTCTGCCTTTTTGCCGACCGACTTCGTATCCGGAGTCAGCGTCAGCGAAAGCGGACTGCCCTGCCTTTCAACTTCCAGCGCGAGCGACGTGCCCGGATTATCGCGCACCAGAGTAACAAAGGTCATCCACTCTGTTAATGGTTGACCATCGACTTTAACGATCCTGTCGCCCGCTTGCAAACCTGCTTTGCTGGCAGCCGAGTTTGCCTGTACTTCGGCTAATACCGGCTCAATCTGCGCACCGCGTGGACGAATGCCCAGCGCAGAGACGGGATCTTCTTTGTCTGGCTCGAAACGCCAGTGACGTAAATCGAGCACTTTGTCCTGCCGCTGGTCAGAACCAAACGGCGACACGCTGAATGTTGTCTGCCGATCGCCAATTTTGGCTACCAGCTGCAGACGCACGGCATCCCAATCAGGGGTTTCGATGCCATCAATCGCTTTAAGTTCCATCCCCGGCGTAATTTGCGCACTCGCCGCGATGGAATCAGGCGCAATTTCACCCACAACCGGACGCACGCCAGGCACGCCGATGATAAACACCAGCCAGTAGGCGAAAACAGCAAAGATGAAGTTGGCTACCGGCCCGGCAGCGATGATGGCGGCGCGTTGTCCAACGGTTTTGTTGTTGAATGCGCTGTGTCGTAGCTCAGGGGCGACAGGCTCAACGCGTTCGTCGAGCATCTTAACGTAGCCGCCAAGCGGGATAAGAGCGATGACAAATTCTGTGCCGTGGCGGTCAGTGCGCGTCCAGAGTGATTTACCAAAACCGATGGAAAACCGCTCTACCCGCACACCGCAACGGCGAGCAACCCAGAAATGGCCAAATTCATGCACGGTAATCAGTACACCCAGTGCAACAATGAACGCCGCCAGATTCCAGAGAATGCTCAGCATAAAACCTTCCGTTAAATCGTCCCGAATACCAGTAAAAGCAAGCACGCAAACACTGGAACAGCCGCTGTCAGGCTATCAATGCGATCCAGTATACCGCCATGTCCTGGAATCAGGTGTCCGCTGTCCTTAATCCCTGCTTCACGCTTAAACATACTTTCGGTTAAATCACCGAGTACCGAGGCCAGCGCAGCAAAAATAGAGCACACCAGCAGTATTGACGGTGCAACTTCCAGATTCGCCCAGACGCCATAGCCCCAGGAAATGATTGCTGCCGTAAACAGGCCGCCGATGAATCCTTGCCAGGTTTTGCCCGGAGAAACTTTTGGCGCCAGTTTATGTTTGCCAAACAGTTTACCAAACATATAGGCCCCAGAGTCAGCCCCCCAGACGAGAATCATCACATAAAGCAGCCAGATCGCGCCGCTGTAGTGGTTTTCGTCATAGTGCCAGGCGCGCAGTGCGACCATACCCCAGAAAAAAGGAACAATTGTGAGCAGGCCAAAAATAAGACGCAACACTTTTGAATTACGCCAGAATGCCGCGGAACCTGGGTAAAAAAGCACCAACAGCAGCGCGGCAACCCACCAGCCCAGCGATATCCAAAGGGAACCGGCAACCAGCGGTTGATGAATATCATGGTGATATTCAGGCAAGGTAAACAGCATCAGGGCCAGGATAAAGCCACAGAGTACCGCCAGCCATACCCGCTGAGTGCGTGAGGTAAAGCCGCTAAACTGACCCCATTCCCACGCGGCGAGCATGCAAACCACCAGCGTCAAAATAGCGAATCCCACCGGGGGCAGTAAAAACAGCGCCGCAATGACAATGGGTATTAATACAAAAGCGGAAATCAGGCGATACTTCAGCAAAAGCTACCCCCATCAGGCTTTGTCGCCACCTGGCTCGGTGCCGCCGAAACGACGCTCTCGATTGGCAAAGGCATGCAGCGCACCTTCAAAGTCTTGTTCATCAAAATCGGGCCAAAGAACATCAGTAAAGTAAAGTTCGGCGTAGGCAATTTGCCACAGCAAAAAGTTACTGATGCGATGTTCTCCCCCTGTCCTAATTACCAAATCCACAGGTGCCAGTTCATTCATGCAGATTTGCTTACTCAGCGCCTCTTCATCAATTTGGTCGGGTCTCAACAGCCCTTCCTGAACCTGTTCGGCCAGATGCCGAACGCCCTGGATAATATCCCAGCGTCCACCGTAATTCGCCGCGATATTGAGCGTCAGACCGGTATTATTTTCAGTCAGCGCTTCTGCTTTACGAATCCGTTCCTGCAAACGTGAGTTAAAACGACTGGTTTCGCCGATAATACGCAGACGGACGTTGTGGCGGTGCAGGCTTTTTACTTCGCTATCGAGCGCCCACACAAACAATTCCATCAACGCGGTCACTTCCTGCGGCGGTCGATTCCAGTTTTCACTGCTAAAAGCATAGAGCGTTAACGCATCAATGCCGTTATTGGCGGCAAAAGAAACGGCGCGGCGAACAGATTTCGCCCCAGCTTTATGCCCAAAGGCTCGTATCTTCCCTTGTCTTTTCGCCCAGCGGCCGTTGCCATCCATAATGATTGCTACATGACGGCAGCCATGAGCTGGCAAGTTTTCGCTTATTGGTTGATTCGCAGACAACATAACGCGTTTTTGGTCCCTGAAAAGGATTTAACGGTACTCAGGAATACTGAAGCCTATACGTAAAAAAGCCGTGTCAAACCACGGCTTACCTGACCACGTAAAGTCAAATACCTGCGATCAGGTGGCGCAGACTATATCACTGAAGCCCAACGCTAACAAATAGCACAACCACTAGTGCTTGCTTTATCACCAGCTTGCGAGGCGTGTCACCTGCTTACGTGCAATAACGCGAGCCTGTGCATCCACCGCCAGCACCTCTTCCACGCTTTGTGGTTCGCGCAAATCCATCATTTCCAGTACCGATAAATTCAACGTCGCAATATCGGTAAATCGGATCTGCTGATTCAGAAATGCCTCAACGGTAATTTCATTAGCTGCATTAAGTGCCGTCGTCGCCGCCTGCCCCTGGTCAAAGGCTTTCATCGCAAGCTTCAGACACGGATAACGATCGTAGTCCGGTTCGCTAAAGGTCAGTGAACTCAGCTTGCAAAAATCGAGCGGTTTCGCCCCGGACTTCACCCGATTCGGCCACGCCATGGCATGCGCGATAGGCGTGCGCATGTCCGGTTCGCCCAGTTGCGCAAGGACGCTGCCATCCTGATAGCGCACCATCGAGTGAATCACCGATTGCGGGTGGATCAGCACTTCCATCTGTTTCGCCGACGCATTGAACAGCCAGCGCGCTTCAATGTATTCCAGACCTTTGTTCATCATGGTGGCGGAGTCAACGGAGATTTTACGCCCCATTGACCAATTCGGATGACGGCACGCCTGCTCAGGCGTCATTGCGCTCAGTTCAGACAGTGGCGTTTCACGGAACGGGCCACCTGACCCGGTAAGCAAAATCGATACAACGCCATTCTGCTCCAGGTCAGCGTACCCCAGGTTCTGTTGAAAAGGTTGCGGTAAACTCTGAAAAATCGCGTTGTGCTCGCTGTCGACCGGTAAAAGACGCGCCCCGCGCTGCTTCACCGCCTCCATAAAGAGACGTCCGCAGGTCACCAGCGACTCTTTGTTAGCCAGCAGAACCTCTTTACCGGCATCAATAGCGGCAAGCGTCGGTAGCAGCCCTGCAGCCCCGACGATTGCCGCCATGACCTGATCAACCTCATCCAGCGCAGCCATGTCGCAGGCCGCCTGCTGGCCACTCAGGACCTCGGTACGACAGCCTTTCTCACGCAACTGCGCGGTGAGCAGGCGGGCGCTCTCTTCGTCATCCATAACCGCATAGCGAGGCGTAAACTCCAGACACTGTTCGATCATACGCTGCACATTCTTACCGGCCACCAGCGCGGTCGCGGTGTAATGTTCAGGATTATGGCGAACAACGTCGAGAGTGCTGCAACCGATAGAGCCGGTTGAGCCAAGGAGTGTTAAATGCTTCATGAGATGCCCGAAAAAAGTTAGACCAGATAAAAGCAAAACGCCGCCAGCAAGACCCGAAGTCCTTCTGAACGGCGTTTATCAGTGTACGACAGAAATCAGAACTGCATCAGTTCCGCTTCTTTATCTGCCAGCGCCGCATCAATTTTCTTGATCGCAGCATCCGTCATCTTCTGAATGTCGTCCTGTGAACGACGATCGTCATCTTCACTGATCTCTTTTTCTTTTAGCAGCGCTTTGAGTTTATCGTTCGCATCACGACGTACGTTACGCACGGATACGCGACCCTGCTCAGCTTCACCACGAACGACTTTGATCAGGTCTTTACGACGTTCTTCAGTCAGTGGAGGCAGTGGAACGCGAATGTCAGCGCCCGCAGAGCTTGGGTTCAGACCGAGGTCAGACGCCATGATCGCTTTCTCAACCGCTGGGCTCATAGAACGATCGAAGACGTTGATTTTCAGCGTACGGGTATCTTCAACGGTAACACTCGCCAGCTGACGCAGTGGCGTTGGCGTGCCGTAGTATTCTACGATGATGCCATCCAGCAGGCTTGGGGAAGCACGGCCAGTACGGATTTTGCTGATTTGGGTTTTGAACGCTTCTACGCATTTTTCCATGCGTACTTCAGCATCTTTTCTGATTTCGTTAATCACGTTACGAATCCTTGAAAACTTGTCTCAGGCAGACTATCCGCCAGCACAGCGCTACAGGTGTGCTAAGTATAGTCGCGTTTAATTCTGACAACGCCAAAGGCGCGCCCAGGTAAGATACCACTACAAAATAAAGCGGAATCTTACCTGTATTTATCGCCGACGGAAATTATTCTGTGATCAAAGTGCCTTCTTTTTCACCCATGACCACGCGACGCAGTGCGCCAGGTTTGTTCATGTTGAAGACACGGATCGGCAGTTTGTGGTCACGAGCCAGCGTAAAGGCGGCAAGATCCATCACTTTCAGCTCTTTTTCCAGCACTTCGCTGTAGCTCAGCTGATCGTACATGGTGGCAGACGGATCTTTTGCCGGGTCGGCAGTAAACACGCCATCCACTTTGGTCGCTTTCAGAACCACATCGGCTTCGATCTCGATACCGCGCAGGCAGGCAGCGGAATCGGTAGTAAAGAACGGGTTACCCGTACCGGCGGAGAGGATCACCACGCGGTTGTTGCGCAGCAGGCTAATCGCCTCTGCCCAGCTGTAGTTATCGCAGACGCCATTCAATGGGATTGCGGACATCAGGCGGGCGTTCACATAGGCGCGATGAAGCGCATCACGCATTGCCAGGCCATTCATCACGGTTGCCAGCATACCCATGTGGTCGCCCACAACGCGGTTCATCCCCGCTTTCGCCAGACCAGCACCACGGAAAAGGTTGCCACCGCCAATGACCACGCCAACCTGAATACCCAGTTCGACCAGTTCTTTGATTTCCTGTGCCATGCGGTCAAGGATGCTTGCGTCAATACCGAAGCCTTCCGATCCCTGCAGCGCTTCGCCACTCAGCTTAAGCAGAATGCGTTTGTACACGGGTTTTGCATTGGTAGCCATGTTTCTTTCCTGAGACTGTCAACGATTAAGATGGGGGTTAATTCTGGCGACATGATATGTCGCATATCAGCACAGGGATACTGGAGCCTGTCTGATTTCGTGTGACGGGTGACAAAAAGAAGCCGCCCTCAGGCGGCTCCTTTTCAATCATTAAGACTGCTTGGACATTGCAGCAACTTCTGCTGCGAAGTCAGTCTCAACTTTCTCGATGCCTTCGCCCACTTCGAAGCGGATGAAGCCAGTCACGTCAGCGTTGTGCTCTTTCAGCAGCTGAGCAACAGACTTGCTTGGATCCATAACGAATGGCTGGCCAGTCAGAGAAACTTCGCCGGTGAATTTCTTCATGCGGCCTTCAACCATTTTCTCTGCGATTTCTTTTGGCTTACCAGACTGCATCGCGATGTCCAGCTGAACCTGGTACTCTTTCTCTACCACTTCAGCAGACACGTCTTCTGGCTTAACGAATTCTGGTTTGCTTGCAGCGATGTGCATAGCCAGCTGTTTAACCAGCTCTTCATCAGCGCCTTTAGCCGCAACCAGAACACCGATACGTGCACCGTGCTGGTATGAACCCAGAACGTCGCCTTCCAGAGAAGCAACACGACGGATGTTGATGTTCTCACCGATTTTAGCAACCAGAGCAACACGTTCTTCTTCGAACTGTGCTTTCAGAACTTCAACGTCAGTGATTTTGCCCGCAACAGCTGCGTCCAGAACTTTGTTAGCAAATGCCTGGAAACCACCATCTTTAGCAACGAAGTCAGTCTGGCAGTTAACTTCCAGGATGATGCCGTAGTTGCCGTCGATCTTAGTGATGATCACGCCGTCAGCAGCAACGTTGCCTGCTTTTTTAGCTGCTTTGATCGCACCGGATTTACGCATGTTTTCGATTGCCAGCTCGATGTCGCCGTTCGCTTCAGTCAGCGCTTTTTTGCAATCCATCATGCCTGCGCCAGTACGCTCGCGCAGCTCTTTTACCAGGGATGCGGTAATTTCAGCCATTCTTAAATCCTCGGGAGATGTGAACTGCCCGGCCTGAGGCCAAACAGTGTAAATTGAAAAAAGGGGCCGATAATTGGCCCCTATTCATACACGGTACTAATAAGGGGTGAAACCTTATTATTCAGCTTCTACGAAGCTTTCTTCCGCCTGAGAAGCCAGATCCTGGGAACGGCCTTCACGAACGGTAGCAGCTACAGCGCTCAGGTACAGGCTAACAGCACGGATTGCGTCGTCGTTACCCGGGATAACGAAGTCAACACCGTCCGGATCGGAGTTGGTATCAACGATAGCGAATACCGGGATACCCAGGTTGTTAGCTTCTTTGATTGCGATGTGCTCGTGGTCTGCATCGATTACGAACAGCGCGTCTGGCAGGCCGCCCATATCTTTGATACCGCCCAGGCTGTTTTCCAGTTTGTCCAGTTCACGAGTGCGCATCAGCGCTTCTTTCTTAGTCAGCTTGTCGAAAGTACCGTCCTGAGACTGGGTTTCCAGATCTTTCAGGCGCTTGATGGACTGACGAACGGTTTTCCAGTTAGTCAGCATGCCGCCCAACCAGCGATGGTTCACGAAGAACTGATCGCAGCTGTTAGCAGCATCTTTCACAGCTTCGCTTGCAGCGCGCTTAGTACCAACGAACAGAATCTTACCTTTACGGGAAGAGATCTTGTTCAGCTCAGCCAGGGCTTCGTTGAACATTGGTACAGTTTTCTCAAGGTTGATGATGTGAACTTTGTTACGTGCGCCGAAGATGAAAGGCTTCATTTTCGGGTTCCAGTAACGGGTCTGGTGACCGAAGTGAACACCAGCCTTGAGCATGTCGCGCATGGAAACAGTTGCCATGTTTAAAACCTCTATATTAAAAGTTGGGGTTATGCCTCCACGTATCCCATATTACCGACCCCGAAGGGCACCCCGGAATATGTGCCGATACGTGTGTGTTGTTACACAAAGTGAGATTTGTCGCTTCCGTCCAGCCTGTGTATCTGAAATGGATCGGAAGTCCGGCGCGCTTTATACCACAAAACACGACCAGAAACCAACAGTTGTTGGCCGAGTGTGCTGTTAATGATTCTCAATTTGGCACGGGGTGCGCCTGACTGATACCATTAACGACACTTAGACTAGTATTGTCGAAAAAATCGACACTGATGGACAGATTACATGGCTATCTCTATTAAGACACCTGAAGAAATTGAAAAGATGCGCGTCGCCGGTCGTCTGGCCGCAGACGTGCTGGAAATGATCGAGCCGTACGTGAAGCCGGGCGTGAGCACGGGTGAACTGGACCGCATTTGTAACGACTATATCGTCAATGAGCAGCACGCGGTCTCCGCTTGCCTTGGCTACCATGGTTTCCCGAAATCCGTCTGCATTTCGATTAACGAAGTGGTTTGTCACGGTATTCCGGACAACGAAAAACTGCTCAAAGATGGCGACATCGTCAACATCGACGTGACGGTCATTAAAGATGACTACCACGGTGACACCTCTAAGATGTTCATCGTGGGCAAGCCGACGATTCTGGGCGAGCGTTTGTGCAAAGTGACGCAAGAAAGCCTTTACCTGGCGCTGAAAATGGTTAAACCCGGCATTCGCCTGCGCACCATCGGGGCCGCTATCCAGAAATTCGTTGAAGCGGAAGGTTTCTCCGTTGTGCGTGAATACTGCGGCCACGGCATTGGCCGTGTCTTCCACGAAGAGCCACAGGTTCTGCACTATGATGCGGATGACGGCGGCGTGGTACTGCAAAAAGGCATGACCTTCACCATCGAGCCGATGGTCAACGCCGGTGATTACCGCATCCGCACCATGAAAGATGGCTGGACGGTGAAAACCAAAGACAGAAGCTTGTCTGCACAGTACGAGCATACTATTGTGGTAACAGACAACGGCTGCGAAATTATGACGTTGCGCAAGGATGACACCATCCCGGCGATACTCACGCACGATGAATGATAAAAAAGCCGGCAGATGCCGGCTTTTTTAATGGCTATAGCTTTTTCTTATGGGTGGCGCACGATGAGTAATCTTTTACCCGAACAGTATGCTAATACAGCACTTCCCACCCTACCCGACCAGCCCGATAACCCGGGCGTCTGGCCCCAGCAGGATCTGACCTGCGCCGGTATCAAGGCGCATATGGATGTCTTCCAGCGCTGGCTCGGAAGCGCATTTGATGCCGGCATCTCCGCGGAGCAGCTCATTGAAGCACGCACCGAGTTTATCGACCAGCTCCTGCAGCGTCTGTGGATTGATTACGGGTTTGGGCAGATCAGTGACGTGGCACTGGTCGCCGTCGGGGGCTATGGCCGCGGCGAGCTTCATCCGCTTTCCGATATCGACTTACTGATTTTAAGCCGCAAAAAACTGCCGGATGAACAGGCGCAGAAAATTGGCGAACTGCTGACGCTGCTGTGGGATGTGAAGCTTGAAGTGGGCCACAGCGTGCGCACGCTGGAAGAGTGCCTGCTTGAAGGATTATCTGACCTGACCGTCGCCACCAACCTGATTGAAACCCGCCTGTTGATTGGCGACGTCGCGTTGTTCCTGGAACTGCAAAAACACATTTTCAGCGACGGCTTCTGGCCTTCAGAAAAATTCTTCGCCGCGAAGGTCGAGGAGCAGAATCAGCGTCACCAGCGCTACCACGGCACCAGCTATAACCTGGAGCCGGATATTAAAAGCAGTCCGGGCGGACTGCGCGACATTCACACGCTGCAGTGGGTGGCCCGCCGCCACTTTGGCGCCACCTCAATGGACGAGATGGTTGGCTTCGGCTTTTTAACCGAGGCTGAGCGAAACGAGCTGAATGAGTGTCTACACCTGCTCTGGCGGATCCGTTTTGCCCTGCATCTCGAGCTTAGCCGCTACGATAACCGTCTGCTGTTTGACCGTCAGCTCAGCGTGGCGCAGCGCCTCAACTACCGCGGTGAAGGTAACGAGCCGGTTGAGCATATGATGAAGGATTTCTTCCGCGTTACCCGTCGTGTCACTGAACTGAACCAGATGCTGCTGCAGCTGTTCGACGAAGCGATCCTGGCCCTGACGGCGGACGAAAAACCGCGGCCGATCGATGATGAATTCCAGCTGCGCGGCACGCTTATCGATCTGCGCGACGAAACGCTGTTTATCCGTGAGCCGGAAGCGATCCTGCGGATGTTCTACACCATGGTTCGCAACAGCACGATCACCGGGATCTACTCCACAACGCTGCGTCATCTGCGCCATGCGCGCCGTCATCTGACGCAGCCACTGTGCTATATCCCGGAAGCCCGATCCCTTTTTCTCAGTATGTTGCGCCATCCGGGGGCCGTCAGCCGTGGGCTTCTGCCGATGCATCGCCACAGCGTGCTGTGGGCCTATATGCCGCAGTGGTCACATATCGTCGGGCAGATGCAGTTCGATCTGTTCCACGCCTACACGGTGGATGAACACACGATCCGCGTCATGCTCAAGCTGGAGAGCTTTGCCAGAGAAGAGACACGCTCACGTCACCCACTGTGCGTCGAACTGTGGCCACGTCTTACCCACCCGGAACTGATCCTGATTGCCGCCCTGTTCCACGACATCGCCAAAGGTCGCGGCGGTGACCACTCGGTGCTCGGCGCGCAGGACGTGCTGAAATTTGCCGAACTGCATGGACTGAACTCTCGCGAGACGCAGCTGGTTGCCTGGCTGGTACGCCACCACCTGCTGATGTCCGTCACCGCGCAGCGTCGTGATATTCAGGATCCGGAGGTCATCAAGCAGTTTGCAGAAGAGGTTCAGACGGAAAATCGCCTGCGCTATCTGGTCTGCCTGACGGTAGCCGATATTTGTGCCACCAACGAAACGCTGTGGAACAGCTGGAAGCAAAGCCTGTTGCGCGAGTTGTACTTTGCCACCGAAAAACAGCTGCGCCGCGGGATGCAAAACACCCCGGACATGCGCGAGCGTGTACGCCATCATCAGCTGCAGGCGCTGGCGCTGTTGCGGATGGATAACATTGATGAAGAGGCGCTGCATCAGATTTGGGCGCGCTGTCGTGCCAACTATTTTGTCCGCCACAGCCCAAACCAGCTTGCCTGGCATGCGCGACATCTGCTTCAGCATGATTTGTCGCAGCCGATGATCCTCCTCAGTCCGCAGGCCACGCGCGGCGGTACCGAGATCTTTATCTGGAGCCCGGATCGGCCTTATCTGTTTGCTGCGGTTTGTGCCGAACTGGACAGGCGTAACCTGAGCGTTCACGACGCGCAGATTTTCACCACCCGGGACGGCATGGCGATGGACACCTTTATTGTGCTGGAGCCAGACGGAAGCCCGCTGTCGTCGGACCGCCATGAAGGGATACGTTTTGGCCTGGAACAGGCGATCACCCAGCGCAGCTGGCAGCCACCGCAGCCGCGTCGTCAGCCGTCGAAATTACGCCACTTTACCGTCGATACCGAGGTCAATTTCCTGCCGACCCACACCGATCGTAAATCGTTCCTGGAGCTGATCGCGCTCGACCAGCCTGGGCTGCTCGCCCGCGTCGGCCAGGTTTTTGCCGATCTGGGAATTTCGCTTCACGGCGCCAGAATTACAACCATTGGCGAACGAGTAGAAGATTTATTTATAATCGCCACCGCCGACCGGCGTGCCCTTAATAATGACCTGCAACTTGAAGTGCAACAACGGTTGACAGCAGCCCTCAATCCAAACGATAAAGGGTGACGTGTTTTTTAGTGAAATGGAAAGAGTAAACAATGCAGCAGTTACAGAACGTTATTGAGTCCGCTTTTGAGCGTCGCGCCGAGATTACTCCGGCAAATGTGGATACCGTTACCCGTGAAGCGGTTAATCAGGTTATTTCTCTGCTGGATTCCGGCGCGCTACGTGTAGCAGAAAAAATCGACGGTCAGTGGGTAACTCATCAATGGCTGAAGAAAGCCGTGCTGCTCTCTTTCCGTATCAATGATAACCAGGTTATCGACGGAGCAGAAAGCCGCTACTTCGATAAAGTCCCTATGAAATTCGCTGACTACGACGAAGCTCGCTTCCAGAAAGAAGGCTTCCGCGTAGTACCGCCAGCGGCCGTACGTCAGGGTGCGTTCATCGCGCGTAACACCGTGCTGATGCCCTCCTACGTTAACATCGGTGCTTACGTAGACGAAGGCTCCATGGTGGATACCTGGGCAACCGTCGGCTCCTGCGCGCAGATCGGTAAAAACGTTCACCTGTCCGGCGGCGTGGGTATCGGTGGTGTACTGGAGCCACTGCAGGCTAACCCAACCATCATCGAAGATAACTGCTTCATCGGCGCGCGCTCTGAAGTGGTGGAAGGCGTGATCGTTGAGGAAGGCTCCGTTATCTCGATGGGCGTTTACATCGGTCAGAGCACCCGTATTTACGATCGTGAGACCGGTGAAATTCACTACGGTCGCGTGCCGGCCGGTTCCGTTGTGGTCTCCGGCAACCTGCCGTCAAAAGATGGCAAGTACAGCCTGTACTGTGCGGTTATCGTGAAGAAAGTTGATGCGAAAACCCGCGGTAAGGTGGGCATCAATGAGTTGCTGCGCACCATCGATTAATCGGATATAACAAAAAGCGGGGGCCACCCCGCTTTTTTCATATCTGAGGGTGGCGAAAATAGATTTTTTCGTTAATTATTCAAAGGTTATGTTGAGATCAAGGGTACCGCTATGTACGATAATCTGAAAAGTCTGGGCATTACCAATCCTGATGAAATTGATCGTTACAGCCTTCGCCAGGAAGCTAATAACGACATTCTGAAAATCTATTTTCACAAGGACAAAGGAGAGTTTTTCGCCAAGAGCGTGAAGTTTAAATATCCACGCCAGCGTAAGACCGTCGTCGCTGACGGTGTAGGACAGGGATACAAAGAAGTTCAGGAAATCAGCCCTAATCTGCGCTATGTGATCGATGAACTCGATCAGATCTGTCAGCGCGACCGCACTGAAGTCGATCTCAAACGTAAGATCCTCGACGATCTGCGTCACCTTGAAAGCGTTGTCACCAACAAGATTAGCGAAATCGAAGCGGATCTTGAAAAGCTTACCCGGAAATAAACACTAAAACGGCAATCTTTGATTGCCGTTTTAGTGTTTGCGCCCTCTCCCGTGGAAAGGGATGGCGTAAGGGCATCAGGCCGTATTTCACTCATCTCTGCTCATCGAGCTGTAACGCCACATAAAGCAGCAGCCTGTCGTCAAAGCTCCCCAGATCCAGTCCTGTCAGCTCCGAAATCCGGTTCAGTCGATATTCCAGCGTATTGCGATGTATAAACAGCGCTTTCGACGTTGCCAGCGGCTGTACGTTATGACGGAACCACGCCTGCAGCGTCCGACGCAGCAGACCGTTGTTGTCCATCGCCTTGAGGCGCGCTAACGGACGTGCCAGCTCATTGGCCTGCCAGCCACCGCGCAGGCTGTCGAGCAGCACCGGCAGCATCAGATCCTGGTAGAAATAACTGCGGCTTTCCGGCATCCGCTGCTTACCCACCATCATGGTGGTGCGGGCAGTACGCCAGGAACGGGCAATACTGCCCGGACCGGTGAAGTAATTGCCCAGCGCGACGCGAAAACGAAGCTGTCCATTCTCCTTCATGCGGGCAATCAACTGCTCCACGCGACGACGATGATCTTCTGCATCCCAGCGCCCGAACGCGTTCAGCGCGGGCTTGAGCACCACCATTTCCGTCAGAGAGACAATCGCCACCAGGTTATCGCGTTCCGGTGTCGCCAGCGCATTTTGCAGCTGCTGCAGCTCAGCCATCGCACTGTCGACGCCAAGCTGGCCGCTGTCCACCTCAATTACCGCCACGACGCGCGGTTGATTCAGATCGATTCCCAGGCGCTGCGCCCATTCATTGAGTGCAGGGGTATGCTCATCCGCCTGAATCAGGTTCATCACCAGCTCTTCACGCAGACGGCTGTCCTGGGCGAGCAGATGCATCAGGCGCGACTGCTCAAGCATCATCTCCGCCGTCATACAGACCAGTTCGCCATATTTTCGCAGCGACTCCGGCTCGCCGGTCAGGCCGATAACGCCAACAATTTCCCCCTCAAGACGCAGCGGTAAATTGATGCCCTGACGGACACCGTGCAGGTGTTTCGCCACCGCATCGTCGATGTCCACCACCCGCCCCTGGGAGAGCACCAGCAGCGCCCCTTCGTGCAATTCCCCAATACGCTCACGATCGCCACTGCCAATAATGCGCCCACGGGCATCCATTACGTTGATATTGGTATCAATGATGCGCATGGTGCGTGCCACAATATCCTGCGCCATTTTGGTATCGAGATGCCAGCCAGCCATGTAACCCTCCTGTGAGCAGAGCTCAAGCATAGGGAAGTTCAGCTACCGCTGCATTGTGCGAATGCACAAAGTGAAAGGGAGAAGTATGGAGTTGTGGAAAAGGTCACAGAAAGGTGAAAAGCCCCTGCTCATCTGAAACAGGGGCCTGAGAGGATTACTGCATCAGCAGGTAAATTGAGGTATCACCACGCTGAATATTCAACGCCAGCACAGAAGGTTTGCTGTCCAGAATTTTGCGCAGTTCAGCGATGTTTTTCACTGGCTGCTGGTTCGCACCCATGATCACATCGCCTTTTTTCAGGCCAATGCGCGCAGCCGGGCTGTTCGCTTTAACGTTGTTCACCACAACGCCTTTGTCCTGACCTTTATTGCTCATCTCGGCGCCTTCAATGCCGCTGAAGATGGTGCTGGAATCAACCTGATTCTGGCTGCTCTGCTGCAGTTCCAGGCTCACGTTAACCGGTTTACCGTCACGCAGCAGGCCGAGGGTCACTTTGCTGCCAATCGGCATGGAGCCCACTTCAGCACGCAGCGCGGCAAAGCTGCTGATCGGTTTCCCGTTCAGGGAGGTAATGACATCACCCGCTTTAATGCCCGCTTTCGCCGCGGAGGAGTTCGGCATCACCTGGCTGACAAATGCGCCGCGCTGGGCGTCAACTTTCATCGCCTTAGCCAGTTCGGAATTCAGTTCGGTACCCAGAATCCCCAGTTCACCGCGTTTCACCTGGCCATACTGCACCATCTGCGCGGTCAGGTTTTTCACCATGTTACTTGGGATAGCAAAGCCGATCCCGATATTGCCGCCGTCTGGTGCAAGGATCGCGGTGTTGATACCAATCAGCTCACCGTTCAGGTTCACCAGCGCACCGCCGGAGTTACCCCGGTTGATGGCGGCATCCGTCTGGATGAAGTTTTCATAGTTTTCGGCGTTGAGGCCGCTACGACCCAGCGCGGAAACAATCCCCGAGGTTACGGTTTCACCCAGACCGAACGGGTTACCGATAGCGACGGTATAATCACCGACACGCAGCGCATCGGAGTCGGCAATTTTAATCGCCGTCAGGTTTTTCGGATCCTGAATCTGGATCAACGCGATATCGGAGCGCGGGTCTTTCCCGACCACTTTGGCATCAAATTTACGCCCGTCGCTCAGCTGAACCTTAATGCTGTTGGCGTTATCAACAACGTGGTTGTTGGTCACGACGTAGCCTTTCGCCGCATCGATAATCACACCCGAGCCAAGCGCCATGAATTTCTGCTGCTGGCCACCCCCCTGGGTGTCATCCCCTGCACCACCGCCCTGACAGAACGGGGAGCTCTGGAATGGCGAACCGTCCTGGCAGAAAGGTGAGTTATCACCAAAGAACTGCTGGAAGTTACGCGGCATACGCGGCGTATTGACGGTTGTGCTGCCCTCAACGTTAATACTCACCACCGATGGCATCACTTTTTCGAGCATCGGTGCCAGGCTTGGCATCTGCTGCGCGGTCGCTGCCGACGATGCGGTCTCAGCTGCAGTAGCAGTCAGAGGAGACAGCGCTAAACCTAAACTCAGAGCCAGTGCACTCATTGCTAATGTGGTTTTTTTCATGTGTCTTAATCTCGATTTACAGATAACGCAAAATTGCTGTGTAACTCAGATTCATTTTATACCGCTTAGTTCCGGCCATAAGTTTATGGAAAAGGTAAAAATTTATTGGCCGTCTTTACAAAACTCCGTGCTTATTCCACCGCCATGAGCTTGCGGTATTCATCCCAGGCATACAAATCTGTCATCCCGCTGATATAGTCCTGGATAAGACGGCAGCGATAATAATATTCCAGCACCGGCCACTGGGGCGACTGCCGATCCAGCTTGCCGATGGCTTCGACATAAGCCAGACGGTGGCGGGTTGAAAGTTTCTGATAAAGCCGGGATTCAATCGGTATTCGCCGCACGCGCTCTTTTTCCACCAGCTCGCTGAACTCGTCGACGGATAACTGCAGCAGAGGCCGATAGATTTCGAGTAACCCACTGATAACCCTGTATCCCTGCAGCTCAAGCTGTTCAACATCCGGATGGCTGAAAACATGACGCACGGCCACGTTTTTATAGAGCTCAAGAAGCTGGCTAAAGCTGCTGTCATCTTCCAGCAACGCATGGTTGAATTCGCCGCTATAAATTAACGGCAGGTTGTCTATAAAGCGCGAGGCGGCATAAGGCACCAGTTTATTTAATGTATTGACCCGTAAATACATAAAGAACTGATCTTCCGTGCTGCGGCTTAATGTATTTGAACGCGATTTCTCCCAGGCATTTTCGACAACCTGAGCAAACAGCGAGCCTTTTTCATGCGTTCCCCAGGCCTCATAAAGATGCTGATAAAGTTCTTCGACGCTGAATATTCTTTTCTCAACGGCGTCTTCCAGGTCGGCAACACAATATGAAATGTCGTCGGCAGCTTCCATAATCCAGGTTAAGGGGAAGCGGCCGTTTGGTGTCAGAGAAAGTTCTTTACGCAGGCGCTCAATATAGGCTTCTTCGGAAAGATAATAGCCCGGCTTTTTCATCAAATAACTGTGCGACGCGGGCGTCTCGCCCATCCACCAGGCCGGTCGCGTATATTTCAGGATACACCCCACCTGTGCCCAGGTCAGGTTCATACGCATCAGGGAGTGTACCAGCCGGATCCCCTGCGCATTCCCTTCGAAGTGACAGAGGTCGTGACGGACTTTACGCCGCAGGTCGTTCAGCGCGTCTTCACCTTCGCGCAGGCGTAAATCCCGCACCAGGCAGCGGTCATCGCTCAGAGGCTGGCTTACCGCATCAGCAGGATAAAGCCGCTGTTTAAACCAGTCATTTATGGCGGCTTCGCCAAAATGACCAAAGGGCGGGTTACCGATGTCATGCATCAGGCAGGCCATCTCAACAATGCTCTCAAACGGCCCGGTCAGCTCATTCAGCCCATAGGTTTCGAGAAGCTGCTGCTCTTTGAGACGGCTTAAAATCTCTTTGGCAATGTAGCGGCCAACCTGCTGAACTTCCATAGAATGCGTTAAGCGCGTGCGCACCGCAGCGTTACGTTCAAGCGGAAACACCTGGGTTTTTTGCTGTAAACGACGGATTGCCGGCGAGTTTATGATCCGCCCACGATCGCTTTCGAAGATACGCAGGATCTCATGCTCGCTCTTGTCGCCCTGCGGCGAACGGAAACGTCGGTGCCAGTTAATTTTGGTGCGAAAATCGATTGGTGACATGTGCTCCCCCGCGTGAGAATGCGTTTCCTCTTAACCGCATGATAGACTATGCATCTTAACAAGGCACATCGCGAGTAAATCTATGAAAATCGGCATTATTGGTGCAATGGAAGAAGAAGTTACGCTGCTGCGTGACAAAATTGAGAACCGTCAGACTCTCTCCCTCGGTGGCTGTGAGATCTATACCGGCCAGTTGAATGGCGTTGACGTCGCTCTGCTGAAATCAGGCATCGGTAAGGTTGCTGCTGCGCTGGGCGCGACCCTGCTGCTCGAACGCTGCAAGCCGGACGTTATCATTAACACCGGTTCTGCAGGCGGCCTGGCGTCGACGCTGAAAGTCGGTGATATCGTTGTTTCCGATGAAGCGCGTTACCACGATGCAGACGTTACCGCATTCGGCTACGAATACGGTCAGCTTCCGGGTTGCCCGGCCGGGTTTAAAGCCGATGACAAACTGATTGCGGCGGCTGAAAGCTGCATCGCTGAGCTGAACCTCAACGCGGTACGCGGCCTGATCGTCAGCGGTGATGCGTTCATCAATGGCTCCGTCGGCCTGGCGAAAATTCGTCATAACTTCCCTCAGGCCGTTGCCGTTGAGATGGAAGCGACCGCCATTGCTCACGTTTGCCATAACTTCAACGTTCCGTTCGTGGTGGTTCGCGCCATCTCCGACGTGGCTGACCAGCAGTCTCATATCAGCTTCGACGAGTTCCTGACCGTTGCGGCAAAACAGTCCACCGTGATGGTGGAGCGCCTGGTGCAGAAACTGGCTCGTGGGTAACCCATACATCAGGGCGCTGGTCGCCCTGCTTTTTCTCGCACCGGCATGGCTATTTGCCGCGCCGCGTGTGATTACGCTCTCTCCGGCAAATACCGAACTGGCCTTTGCCGCCGGGATCACGCCTGTCGGCGTGAGCAGCTTTTCGGATTACCCTCCGCAAGCGGCCCATATTGAACAGGTGGCAACCTGGCAAGGGATGAACATTGAGCGCATCGTGGCGCTTAAACCCGATCTCGTGCTCGCCTGGCGCGGCGGTAACGCCGAGCGGCAGGTCAACCAGCTCTCCTCGCTTGGGATCAAGGTGATGTGGATTGATGCGGTGAGCATTGAGCAGGTCGCTCAGGCACTGCGTTCTCTGGCCCCCTACAGCCCTACCCCAGCAAAAGCCGAGAATGCCGCGAAACAGATGCTCAGCGACTATGCCGCGCTGAAATCCCGCTACGATGTCCCCGTCAAAAAACGCATCTTCCTGCAATTTGGCAGCCAGCCGCTGTTCACCACCGGGAAAGGATCCATTCAGAATCAGGTGCTGGAAATCTGCGGCGGTGAAAACATCTTTGCAGCCAGCCGGGTGCCGTGGCCTCAGGTCAGCCGGGAACAGGTGCTCGCACGCCAGCCACAGGCCATCGTGGTGGTCGGAAATGCGAGCGAGATTCCTAAAATTGAACAATTCTGGCAACGTCAGCTAAAAATACCGGTGATCCCCCTCACCAGTGACTGGTTTGAACGCGCCAGCCCGCGTATTATCCTCGCCGCAAAACAGCTCTGTGCCGCGCTGGCAGAGAGTCACTAACAACATACCCCGCTCGAGGATTTAACGATGCTCGTTTATTGGCTGGATATTCTTGGCACAGCCGTTTTTGCTATCTCCGGCGTTTTACTCGCCGGAAAACTGCGCATGGATCCGTTTGGCGTGCTGGTGCTGGGCGTGGTCACCGCCGTGGGTGGCGGGACGATACGTGATATGGCCCTGGCGAATGGCCCGGTATTTTGGGTAAAAGATCCAACCGATCTGGTGGTGGCGATGGTCACCTGTCTGTTGACCATTGTGTTGGTTCGCCAACCCCGCCGGTTACCGAAATGGATACTCCCGGTACTGGATGCCGTCGGTCTGGCCGTCTTTGTGGGCATCGGGGTCAACAAAGCCTTCAATGCGGGAACGGGCCCGATGGTGGCCATCTGCATGGGCGTGTTAACCGGGGTCGGCGGCGGGATTATTCGCGACATTCTGGCGCGTGAAGTTCCCATGATCCTGCGTACCGAAATCTATGCCACGGCGTGTATTATTGGTGGGATTGTTCACGCGACGGCGTATTACACCTTTGCGATGCCGCTAGAAAATGCAGCCATGCTGGGTATGGTGGTCACGCTGGGGATACGGTTAGCGGCGATACGCTGGCATCTGAAGCTGCCGACATTTGCGCTGGATGATAATGCACGATAAGCGTTGTTTATAAGCCCGGTGGCGCTACGCTTACCGGGCTTACGACTGCATCCCTGTCAGATGCTGAACGAAGAGCCACATCCACAGGTACTTGTCGCGTTCGGGTTAGTCACAACGAAGCGCGAACCTTCCAGGCCTTCAGTGTAATCCACCGAACCACCCACCAGGTACTGCAGGCTCATCGGGTCAACCACCAGCGCAACGCCCTGCTTCTCGATAGTCATATCGCCGTCGTTGACCTGATCGTCAAAGGTAAAACCATACTGGAAGCCGCTGCAGCCGCCACCGGTAATATAGACACGCAGTTTCAGATCCGGATTGTCCTCGTCGGCAATCAGGGTTTTCACTTTGTTGGCTGCTGCTTCGGTAAATTCCAGCGGCAACGCTACGTCATCACTCATCTTATGCTCCCATGAATACTGCTACTGCTATTGGGTAAAATTCACCCAATTCTTTATGTCATTATCTAATACCCTGGTAATTCATTCAAGTATTCTGCGTCGGGGCCCGCTCGGCCTCTTGTTTTGCCAGGGTACGGGCAAGAATGGTGGAGTATAGCGGTTTTCCACCCAGGAATTGGGCTAATAGTGTCGCGCCGAGACAGGTAATGATCATTGGCAAAATGAGCTGGTAATTATCCGTCATCTCCAGAACCAGCACGATGCCGGTCAACGGCGCGCGCAGAGACGCCGCCAGCAGCGCGCCCATTCCGGCAATAGCAAAGGTCCCGGCGTCCAGATGATAGGCCGGAAATCCGGCAGCAGCGACCATGCCAAACGCGGTTCCCAGAAGCGTACCCAGCGCCAGCATCGGGGCAAAAATACCGCCAGGCGCACCGGAGGAGAAGCACAATACGGTGGTAATCACCCGCGAAATAAACATGAACAGCAACAGACCAATGCTGAAATTACCCGCCGCGGCAATCGGTATCAGCCCGAAGCCACCGCCTGCGGCATTGGGCTCAATGAAGCCGAGCACGCCGCAGCCGCCGCCCAGCAGTCCGCCGATCAATACCCAGCGGGTGGTATTCCCACCGTGAATGCGCTGGAACATATCCTGAGCGCGTAAGATAAGCGTGTTAAACAGCGGGCCGACCACGCCAAAAATCATGCCGAGGATCAGGTACAGCCACAGCGTATTCACCGGCGCATTGGTCAGTTTCCCCACCTCAATCACCGCACCTTCGCCATTAAAAATGCGAAAGACAATGCTCGACATAATGACGCCGGTGAATACCGCTTTTATCGAGATCAGGTTGTAGCGAAACTGTGCCCGCATCTCTTCAATAATGAACAGGATCCCCGCCAGCGGTGCGTTGAACGCCGCCGAAAGGCCGGCCGCCGCCCCCGTTGCCAGCAGTGTATGTCGCGCCTCCGCGCTGCGCATGCGAAAAAGATCGCCGACCATACGCCCAACGTTTCCGCCCAGCTGCACCGTTGGCCCTTCGCGCCCGAGCACCATGCCTGCCCCGAGCGTTCCCATGCCACCGATAAATTTTACCGGGATGACGCGCCACCAGCGAACCGGCCTCAGCTCTTCCAGTGCGCCTTCTATTTCAGGGATCCCGGAACCGCCCGCTTCCGGCGCAAATTTACGGACCAGGAAATAGCCCACCATGGCAAACAGCGCAGATAAGCCAAAGGCCCACACCCATACCCATCCACCGCTATAGGCAAAACCCGCCACGGTTCCAATTCGCCAGTTCATTATCGCGTTAACCGCTTTTTCGAAGGCGATACCCACCAGCCCGGCAACTGCGCCGACCACGGCAGCAGCCAGCAGGATAGCCAGCGGCGTTTTATCACGATTAAGCAAGCGCCGGATGCTGATACGGTGCTGCGCACGTCTGAACTGCTGTTCAGTATAAGAATGAGTGTCTGCTTTCATTACCGTTTCTTTTCGTCATACAAATAACCGCAGGGATTTTACCAGAGTGCGTAATATCATCCCGTGAAAAATACTTAACAATTGTTTGGGCATGAAAGGGGGCAAAAATTTCATTACCTTCCGAGGATCACTTAGAATAGTGTGCTTAATCATTTTATACGAACCAGGAACGACGCCATGAGCAAGTCTGAAAACCTCTACAGTGCAGCCCGCGAGCTTATCCCAGGTGGCGTGAATTCGCCTGTTCGCGCCTTTACCGGCGTAGGCGGTACGCCGCTGTTTATCGAACGTGCTGACGGCGCGTATCTGTATGATGTCGATGGCAAAGCCTATATCGATTATGTCGGCTCCTGGGGTCCGATGGTGCTGGGTCACAACCATCCTGCTATCCGCAATGCGGTGATCGAAGCCGCCCAGCGCGGCCTGAGCTTCGGCGCGCCAACCGAGATGGAAGTGAAAATGGCGGAACTGGTCACCGAACTGGTCCCGACAATGGACATGGTGCGTATGGTGAACTCCGGTACCGAGGCCACCATGAGCGCGATCCGCCTGGCACGTGGCTTTACCGGCCGCGACAAGATCATCAAATTTGAAGGCTGCTACCACGGTCATGCGGACTGCCTGCTGGTAAAAGCCGGCTCCGGCGCGCTGACCCTCGGTCAGCCGAACTCACCGGGCGTACCGGCTGACTTTGCGAAGCATACCCTGACCTGCACCTATAACGATCTGAACACCGTTCGGGCAGCCTTCGAGCAGTATCCGCAGGAGATTGCCTGCATCATCGTTGAACCTGTCGCAGGCAACATGAACTGCATTCCTCCGCAGCCGGAGTTCCTGCCGGGTCTGCGCGCCCTGTGCGATGAGTTTGGCGCTCTGCTGATCATCGACGAAGTGATGACCGGCTTCCGCGTCGCGCTGGCGGGGGCACAGTCTTACTACGACGTAGAGCCGGACCTGACGTGCCTTGGCAAAATCATCGGCGGCGGCATGCCTGTCGGTGCATTCGGGGGACGTAAAGAGGTGATGGAAGCGCTGGCGCCGACTGGCCCGGTCTACCAGGCGGGTACCCTTTCCGGCAACCCGATTGCGATGGCCGCAGGTTTCGCCTGTCTGACCGAAGTCGCGCAGCCGGGTATTCACGAAACCCTGACCGATCTGACATCTCAACTGGCCAACGGCCTGCTGGAGGCCGCGCAAGAAACCGGTATTCCTCTGGTGGTAAACCACGTTGGTGGGATGTTCGGGATTTTCTTCACCGATGCGAAAACCGTGACCTGCTATCAGGATGTGGTGAAGTGTGACGTTGAACGCTTCAAGCGCTTCTTCCATCTGATGCTGGAAGAAGGCGTCTACCTGGCACCATCCGCGTTTGAAGCAGGCTTTATGTCCGTCGCGCACAGCGAAGACGATATCAATAAGACTATCGATGCTGCGCGCAGGGTCTTTGCGAAGTTGTAAGACAGAAACGATCTGCTGCCCTCTCCACCGGGAGAGGGCAATACCCCACCGCCCTTCTACCTGCTTTGCTTTCTCAACAAATAGATAAAGTACGGCGCACCGATAAACGTCGACAGCAACCCGGCAGGTATCTGGTACGGGAACAGCACCATCCGCCCCAGCCAGTCAGCCACCACCAGTATTACGCCCCCCGTCAGCGCCGACATCACAATGTGCGGCATCGTGCGACGAAAGCCCATCATTCTGGCAATGTGCGGCGCCATTAAGCCGACAAAACTCAGCGGGCCGATGGTCATGGTGGCCGTTGCCGTGAGGCATGCGGCCAGCAGCAGTAACCCGATACGGGACGGCGCCAGGGCCATCCCCACCGCACGCGCGGTCTCGCCGCCCAGCGGCAGAATGGTCATCCAGCGACGACACAGCGGCACCATCGCCAGCAATACGATCATTGCAATCCCGGAATGCACGACCTGGCTGCCGGTGGCGCTGTACGTTGAACCGGAGATCCAGGTCAGGATCTTGGCCATACGCGGATCGCCACTCGCCTGCAGCATCATCAGCAGCATGGTAAATGCCGTGCTGAGCGCCATCCCGGCAAGCAGCATCCGGTGAGGGGAAAACCCGCCACGCCCGGAGGCAATGAGGATGATCAGCAGCGTCACCGCCGCGCCAACGCTCCCGGCAGGCATCAACCAGCCGAAGGCATTTCCCGGCACCAGGAACAGCATCAGGACCACGCCAAAGGCGGCACCAGAACTGATACCCAGAACCTCCGGGCTGGCCATCGGATTACCGGTCAGACGCTGGATAATACAGCCCGCCACCGCCAGCATGACCCCGGCGATTAACGCCGAGAGAATGCGCGGCCAGCGCCACTGCATGAGTTCGTTAAGCAGATCCCCAGACGCCCAGTGCCAGCCCACCGCATCGCGTCCGAAAGCGAGCGCGGCAAATGAGATAACAATGAGCACTGCCAGCCCGGCAAGGCTGAACCCCAGCACTGACTGGCGCTCAGCATAGACCTTATCGCCAGCATCCATCGCTGGCGCGCTGATACTGCGCAGACGCGGCAGCAGCCACAGCAGCAGCGGTGCACCGATAAGCGCCGTCATCGAACCGGTAGACACTTCCATCCAGACGCGTGCCAGCCAGAGAATGATTTGATCGGAAAGCCAGAGGATCAACGCGCCAATCAGCGGGGCTAACATCAGGCGCGCCAGCAGGCGGCGCGCACCGAGCATTTTTGCCAGCAGCGGCGCAAACAGTCCGATAAACCCGATGATGCCTACCGCATTAACCAGCAGGGCACTGAGCACAATTGCCAGCGTCAGCGCCCCCAGACGGGCCAGCGACAGCGCCAGCCCCAGGTTACGCGCCACGCCATCATCAAGACCCATTAACGTCAGCGGGCGCAAGAGCAGCAGCGTCAACATGACGCCACCGGCGATCTGCGGCCACAGACGCTGCACGACGCTCCAGTCGGTCTGGGTGAGCGTACCGGTGCTCCAGAGGAACATGCTTTGCAGCTGATCGTGATGGAACAGCACCAGCAGCTGATTAATCGCGCCGCAGTACAGGCTCACCACCAGCCCCGCAAGAATAAGCGTGACGGGGGAGAGACGTTTGCCCCAGGCGACGCCGAATACCAGCGCGCCCACCACACACGCACCGGCGAGGGCAGCAAACTGCGAGGTCAATGCCCCAGGCAACGCCCAGAGTGTGGTAATCGTGATCCCAAGCTGTGCCCCGGTCGCCACGCCAAGCGTCGTCGGCTCGGCCAGTGGGTTACGCAGTACCTGCTGGAATAAAACGCCCACCAGTCCTAATCCCGCACCGACCAGCAGCGAAATCGCAAGCCGCGGCAACAGACTGTAGTGGAACAGCATTTGCTGAATATTATCGATATCTGGCGTCACCAGCGCCGCACGCCACTGGTCGCGCGGTAAGGCCGTCGACAGATTGAACCAGGTCAATGCCAGCGCGCACAGGAAAAGGAGGCAAAGCAACAGTGCCGGGAAACGGGCAATACGCGTACTCATGCCTGGCCTCCCAGCGCGTTGTCCAGCACGCGGGCAAAGTGCATGGCAGAAAGCGTCGCGCCGTAGAACCATACCGCAGGTGCGCGCAGGAACCGTTTTTCACGCACAAACGGCATTGCCTGCCAGAGCGGCGTCGCCATCAGGGTTTGCATCTCCCGCTCGTTGCCGTGGTCAAAGCACAACACATCCACATCGCGAAATGCCGCAAGACGATCAATCCCCACGGCGGTGCTGCCCCAGAAGGTCATCTCCCCTTCCCAGGCATTACGAATACCAAAACTGTCGAGCACGTCCTGGAACAGGCAGTTTTTCCCAAAGACCAGCATATGGCGGGCATCCAGTAGCGTCACCATCAGCAGCGGGCGATCGCCCCGGTGAGCAAAACGCGGCTTCAGGGTGTTAATCAGGGCATCAAAATCGTCGAGATGTTTTTTGGCCTCAACCTCACGGTTAAGGAACTGTGCCATCTCGTGGAGGGAGTTTTTCGCCATCGCCAGCGGATTTTTACCGTCGCTGAAGGAGAAACCACGGCCGGGCGCAATCCGTGCCATTGTCTCTTCTGACGGGCCGTAACCTGCAGACCAGAACAGGAATGACGGCTTCATCTGGGTGAGCAGTTCGAGATTTGGCTCGGTGCGCAGGCCGATGTCGATTACCGAGTCCGGTAGCCTCGGCTCATTCACCCATAGCCTGTAGTTGGGAATATCCGCCACGCCATAGGGCGTAACGCCCAGCGCCATCATCAGCTCTACCGGCAACCATTCCAGCGCCACAATGCGGTGTGGATCGACCGCAGCCGCACGCGCGGTATTCATTTTTAACAGCAGCGGTGAAAGCGCCAGTGCCGTCAGCAGACGACGGCGACTCATCAACATAGAATCCAGCATCAGTACACAAAGCTCACCGGTGCAGCCCCGGCAGGGTGAGGCAAAATCCCCATTGGAATACCGTAAATGTGTTCCAGCGTTTCACTGCGCATCAGTTCAGATGGCGTCCCCTGGGCGATCATCTCACCGCCGCGCAGGGCAACGAGGTAATCGCAGTAACGCGCGGCCATGTTGATATCATGCAGGACCGCGATAACCGTCAGACCGCGCTGCTGGCTTAAACGATGCACCAGCGCAAGCACGTCGACCTGATGGGCAATGTCCAGCGCAGAGGTCGGTTCGTCGAGCAGCAGGCAGCGGCTGTCCTGGGCCACCAGCATTGCTATCCACGCGCGCTGACGTTCCCCTCCTGACAGGCTGTCTACCAGACGGTGGGCCAGCGGTTTTAGCCCCACCAGCGCAATCGCCTCTTCCACTTTCTCTCTGTCGGCCACGCCGAAACGGCCAAGCGCGCCGTGCCACGGATAACGCCCAATCGCCACCAGTTCACGCACGGTCATCCCCTCCGCCTGCGGCAACTGCTGCGGCAGATACGCCACTTTGCGGGCAAAGGCTTTACTGCTCCAGCTCTCCAGCGGCTGACCGTCCAGCAGGATATCGCCTTCTGACGGCGGCTGATGGCGGCCAAGCATTTTGAGCAGCGTTGATTTACCAGAGCCGTTGTGACCAATCAGGCCTGTCACTTTACCTGCCGGGAAGGTCAAAGAGAGCGGATGCAGCAGGGTGCGTCCGGGCACGCGAAAGGAGAGATTATTGAGCGTGAAGGTGGTGTCGGATTGCGTTTGATTATCCTGCATATCGGCCAACTTAAATAAAAAGGGCACGGCGAACCGTGCCCGAAGAGAGATTAGAAGCGGAAGGTCGCGGTGGCGACAACCTGACGTTCAGCACCCCAGTAGCATGCATAATCCTTGTAGCAGCTGGAGACATATTCCCGATCGAACAGGTTATTCACGTTCACCGCCACAGATGACCCCGGCAGACCCAGACGGGCCAGATCGTATTTCACCATCGCATCGGCAAGGGTGTAGCTCGCGACGTTAAACGGCTGATCTTTTTTGTCGCCGCTTGAGTAGTAGCTCACCGTGTTACCAATGTAACGGGTACCGGCACCAATCGTCAGGCCGCTTAAGGCCGTGTCGGTGAAGGTGTAATCTGCCCACAATGACGCCTGATTACGCGGCACTTCCGCCGGACGTTTACCTTCAAAGGTGCTGTCATGGGTGTACTCAGCATCAATAAAGCTGTACGCCGCGGTCACATTAATATTGGCGTTAACCGCTGCCTTCGCTTCCAGTTCGAAACCACGAGAACGGATCTCACCGGTCTGGATACTGTGAGTATTCGTTGGATCGTTCGGATCCGCCGTCAGGTTCTTATCTTTCGTCAGCTGGAACAGCGACGCGGTGACCACAACCGGCAGGTCTTTCGGCGCGTATTTCACACCCGTTTCATACTGCTTACCGCGGGAAGGGTCGAACGGTGTGCCGTTACGATCGGCGCCCGATACCGGCTCAAACGACTCGCTGTAGCTGAAGTAAGGTGAAATACCGTTATCAAAGAGATAGTTAATTCCCCCGCGCCAGGTGAAAGCCTGGTCGTGGTTTTCAGCCAGCGAATCGGCCGTACCGCGCGTCAGCGTTGAGGCCATCACGTAGTCGTAGCGTCCGCCCAGCGTCAGCACCCACTTATCCCACTCCGCCTGATCCTGAGCATAGAGCCCGGTCTGTTCATTACGGTTAACGACGGAATAGTTAGACCATGGCAGGTTGGTGTTGATGTTCGCGTTGCCGTAATCCGGGTTCTGGATATCAATAGGGTCGGCGGAACCGTACAGCGCATTGATATCATTACGCATACGCGAGTAATCAACGCCCGTCAGCAGCGTGTGGTCTACGGCGCCCGTCGCGAATGTCGACTGCAGCTGAGTATCCACGGTGAACATATTCAGATCTTCATCTGAACGCACATAAGCGCGGTTAATTTTGCCAGGCTCAGCGTAGCCATTGCCGTAAACAGAGCGGTAGAGCGTATGCACTTTTGCGTAACGCAGATTCTGACGCACGGTGAACGTGTCATCAAACTGATGCGAGAAGCTGTAACCAATCAACTGCTGGCGACGAGCCATCTTATTATCCGCTTCACCTTCGTTGAAATCGGTTGGGATCTTATGCTCATTGCCGTTTGCGTCACGGTATGGCACCACGGTCCCTTCCCGTGGCAACCAGCCGTAGTAGCCCGCTTCCGGATC
Organism: Enterobacter sp. MEB024; assembly: GCF_030209635.1. Lineage (NCBI taxonomy): Bacteria > Pseudomonadati > Pseudomonadota > Gammaproteobacteria > Enterobacterales > Enterobacteriaceae > Enterobacter > Enterobacter sp. MEB024. Next base: position 53,506 of record NZ_JARVRQ010000006.1, read on the forward strand.
GTTCTGGAAATTGCTCAGGAAGGTGAAATCGGTTTTGTCATCCGGACGCCAGCTAAAGGAGGGCGCAATCGCATAGCGGGTTGATTTTGACATCTCCTGCTGTGCGTTCTGACTACTGCCAAGACCGGTCAGGCGGTACGACCACACGCCATCTTCATCGATTGCATCACTGAAATCGAAGCCCGTTTGCCACAGGTTATTGGTCCCCATTTTAAACTGGACTTCTTTCAGCGGCTCGGTCAGTGGGCGTTTGCTCACCATACTGACGATACCGCCGGGATTGCTGTTGCCGTAGAGCACAGACGTAGGTCCGCGCATCACTTCTACGCGCTCAAGGAAGTACGGATCCATGGAAGCTTCGGAGTAGTTATTCCCCATCAGCTTCATGCCATCGAGATACTGGTTGGTGTTTACCGTCGAAGGCGCGGTAAAACCACGAATTGAGACCACATCATAGGTGGTGGAGCTGCCGCGGGTCGCAAACACGCTCGGCGTATAGCCCAGCGCCTCTTTTACGGTCGCTGGCTGGCGGCGTTCCATTTCATCACGCGTCACCACGGAAATAGACTGCGGGGTCTTTTCAATCGCGGTATCGGTTTTGGTCGCCGTTGCCGTGCGTTTTGCTGCGATCGTTGGCGCAGGCCCCCACGGACTTTCCTGGGCGGCAGGCGCGGCGGTGACGGTGATGGTTTCTTCTTTTTTCTGGGTTTCAGCCGCATGTGCATACGTAGACATGCCGGCAACCGCTGTGGCTACGACGACCGCGATTTTTCGCAGCGACGTGTGAATTGGCTGAGCAGTATTGGAAAGCGCCATGTTTATCTCTGATGGAAAAGTGAATGATAACGTAAACGAGAATTATTATTATGACCGCAGAATAATATGCGAAACGCTGGCTGCATAGCAAGCAGTAAGCGGCCCTACGAGAATTAAGGGTTTAAGAAATAAACAAGAGAAAACGAAGGGTTAATCAGAATGAAAACGGGGGTTAAGGAAATGGAAAGTACAGGTAAAAAAATCCCCCCTTTCGGGGGGATGTGAGGCGTTAGTTACCGCCGAACATATCTTTAATCCAGCCCGCGACACCGTCGCTGTCTTTTTTCTCATTCTGCTGCTGCGGCTGTTGTTGCGGCTGCTGCTGAGGCTGAGAAGACTGCTCGAACGGGTTACCCGTCGGTTGCTCTGGCTGGCTTTGCTGGCACAGCGAATCCGGGTTGGTGGTCCAGACAGGCAAGGTACGCATACCGCCGCCACAGACAAAGTTACCAGAACCGTCCACGCCCATATCGACGATATCTTCCGGCGCCACCAGATTCAGCGGTACCGGAGACTGATTCGCCAGATAGCGCTGGTAAATCGACATCGCCCCGCTCGCACCGTACAGTTTGGTTGGCTGGTTGTTATCGCGGCCTACCCAGGTGATCACCACTTCACGGCCATCGATACCGGCGAACCAGGTATCCACGTTGTTGTTAGTGGTCCCGGTTTTACCTGCCAGATGCAGGCCCGGATACTTCGCACCCAGTTGACGTCCGGTCCCCCGCTGCACAACCTGCTGCATCGTCCACAACGTCATATAGGCTGCCTGCGCTGGCACGGCACGTTCCGCTTGCGGGAAGCTCTGATACAGCACGGAGCCATCCTCGGCAATCACCGAACGCAGAGCAGAGAGCGGTGCACGGTTACCCCCGCTGGCAATGGTCTGGAACGCCTGAGCCACTTCGATCGGCGTCAGGTTAAGCGCCCCCAGGATCATCGCCGGAACAGGATGGAGCTGATCTTTCGGCACACCCAGTTTCTGCCAGGTGTCGACAATCGCCGGCAGACCGAGCGCCATACCCAGGTTCACCGTTGGCACGTTCATCGAGCGGGTCAACGCATCCACCAGCATGACCTGGCCGCTGAACTGTTTATCGTCGTTCTGCGGAGACCATACCTGGCCGTTAGGCTGGCGCAGGGAAATCGGCGCATCGGCAATCCAGGTATTCAGGCGATACTGGTTAGGCTGACTCAGGGCGGTAAGATAGGTTGCCGGTTTTGCCAGTGAACCAATCGAACGTCGCGCCTGCATTGCACGGTTGTAGCCTGCGAACTGCGGCTCAGCACCACCCACCATGGCGCGAACTTCGCCGGTGTTACGGTCAACCACCACCATCGCGGTTTCAAGATCGCTCAGCTTACGCTGTTTCTTCAGCGCCGGGATGCCTTCCACCGCGGCTTTTTCAGCGGCTTCCTGCGCCACGGAATCGAAGGTGGTAAAGATCTTCACGCCGGAGAGATCTTTCACCTTATCACCGAGCTTGCTTTGCAGCTCCTGACGCACCAGCTGCATAAACGCAGGCTGAGGCGAGATCACGCCACCGCGCGGCTGAACGCCGAGTGGTCGCGCGCTCAGCATGTCGTACAGCTCCTGGTCAATCACCTGCTGTTGTTGCAGCAGACGTAGCACCAGGTTACGACGTTCCAGCGCCAGTTTCGGGTTACGCCACGGGTTATAAATGGACGCCCCTTTCACCATGCCCACCAGCAGCGCCTGCTGGTCAAGGCTCAGCTCTTCCACCGGACGACCAAAGTAGTACAGACTTGCCAGCGGGAAGCCGCGGATTTCGTTATCCCCGCTCTGACCGAGGTACACCTCGTTCATGTACAGCTCAAGGATACGATCCTTGCTGTAACGCGCATCCATCAGTACGGCCATGTACGCTTCGTTGGCTTTACGCCAGTAAGAGCGTTCACTGGAGAGGAACAGGTTCTTCACCAGCTGCTGGGTCAGCGTACTCGCCCCCTGTACCGTCCGTCCGGCGGTCAGGTTAGCCAGCACCGCACGGCCAATCGAGTAGAGGCTGATGCCATCATGCTCATAGAAGTGACGGTCTTCGGTTGCCAGCAGGGTATCAACCAGCAGGTCCGGGAAGCCGTTACGGGCAACGAACAGACGTTGTTCGCCGTTCGCCGACGAGAGCATGGTGATCAGACGCGGATCGAGACGGAAGAAACCGAACTGACGGTTGTTATCCATGTTCTCGATGGTGTCCAGACGATCGCCGTCAAAGGTCAGACGCGCACGCACCTGGCCCTCTTTGCTGTCCGGGAAATCAAACGGACGGCGGATCATCTCAATGCTTTTCGCCTGCACGGTAAATTCGCCAGGACGCGTCATTTTCGACACCTGACGATACTGGGTGGCTTCCAGCAGTTTCACCATCTCGTTCTTGCTGATGGACATATCTGGCTCAAGGTTCACCATGCGGCCATACACCGCCGCAGGCAGTTGCCAGACTTTTCCGTCGATACGGCTACGGATCTTCTGATCCAGATAGACGCCGTAAATCGCCATCAGCACAACAAATACAATGAACAGCTTCAGCAGCAGCCAGAACCAGCCGCGCTTGCCCCGAGGCTTACGCCCTTTGCCTTTCCCTTTACGCGGCATCGGTTCTTCATCCTCATAATCGTCTTCATAGTCATCGTCATAGTCCTCATCTCTGAGGCGACGACGGCTTACCTTTTCTTTCGCCGGACGCGTTGGTTTTCCCTTACGTCCTATTGGCTCGCGGTCATTCCCCGCCATGCTTTTTCTCCGCAACTTTCAGGCGCAAGGGCCCGATTCTCTTTTCTTCCACTGGCCTGTGAAAGAAGAAATCTCTCAAAGTAAACAGCAAGACCTTCCAGACAGGAACGTCTTTAGTATTTTCTCCCGCACCCTGCGGGTGAGGGCATCAAGCCGCACGTTCCCAGCCACGCCCGTCACGAATACTTCTTCGTCCGTCGTGTCGGTGCCGTATTTGCCGGATCGTCCGGCCAGACATGTTTGGGATACCGCCCCTTCATCTCTTTTTGCACGTCACGGTAGCTCCCCGCCCAGAATGCCCCCAGGTCGCGGGTAATCTGTAACGGGCGATGGGCTGGCGACAACAGCTCCAGCACCAGAGAGACGCGCCCTTGCGCCACAGAAGGCGTGGTGGCCTCTCCAAACATTTCCTGCATACGTACCGCCAGCGCCGGAGGATTATCCTCGTGATAACGAATGGCAATCCGGCTTCCGGTCGGCACAGTGTAATGCCCTGGCAGTTCACTATCCAGACGTTGACGTAATGACCAGTCCAGTAAATTCTGTAACGCGACCTTAACATCAAGCGCTTTTAGCGCACGCAGCGAGTGTACACCGTGCATTTGCGGCAGCAGCCAGCGTTCCAGCGAGCCCAGCAATGTCTCATCATCGACCGCGGGCCAGTCATACTCCGGTAGCCAGCGCGCGGCACAGTGCAGACGAATACGGTACTGTTCCGCCTCTGGCGTCCAGTTCAACACCCCTAACCCTTTGTCCCGGATGCCGTTCAGCATGGCCAGATGCAGCACCTCTTCCGACGGTTTTGCCAGCGGTGTGGTGCCGAGGATCAGTTTACCTGTCTGGCTGCGACGAAACGCCTTCAGCGTGCCCTGAGCCTCATCCCATTCCACGGTATCGGATTGCTGGATCAACTGCGGACAGGCACGCGTCAGGGCATCTATATCCACCGCGATAGCCTGTAAAATACGCGCGTCCGGGGAGTGGCTACCCTGTAACAGTAACGGCGCAATCAGCCATTCGTGACGCGTCATGGCGTCATCGCTGTCCAGCATCGCACCCATGCCATTGGCCAGTTGATATCGCCCGTCCAGACCGCGACGACACGCGATCCTGTCGGGAAACGCCTGCGCTAACAGAGGCGCGATAGCCGCGCTGTCTGGCGATCCGGCTTTGCCGTTGAGTCGCCGGCAAAGCTGCTGCGCCCGCTGCTGCCAGTTCCCCTGATTGCGGGAAAAGGCCTGCGCCAGATCGCTGCTGCCACCGCGCGGTGGCTCCTCAAGAATAGCCGCCAGTTTCGCCGCCGTAGCAATTTCATCTTCCCCCTGCGCGGCCACCAGCATCGCCGCCAGGCGAGGGTCATTGCCCAGCGCGGCCATTTTTTGCCCGCGGGATGACAATCGCTCACCATCAAGCGCCCCCAGGCGGTTCAGTAAGGCCCGGGCAGCAGCAAGGTTCGCGGCGGGTGGAGGATTAAGCCAGGTCAGCTGTGCCGGATCCGGGCATCCCCACTGCAGAAGATCCATCACCAGCCCCGCCAGATCGCTGTGTAAAATTTCCGGCGTGCTTTGCTGTGCAGCGCGTTCAGCCTGCTCCGCGCTGGTCAAATGCAGGCAGATACCGGGCTCAAGACGTCCCGCACGGCCTGCTCGCTGGACCATTGACGCCTGGCTTATGCGCTGCGTCAGCAGTTTAGTCAGCCCGGTACGCGCGTCAAAGCTCGCCACCCTCTCCTGCGCACTGTCCACCACCAGGCGAATGCCTTCTATGGTTAAACTGGTTTCGGCAATATTGGTTGCCAGCACCACCTTACGCTGCCCCGCGGGCGCGGGCAGGATTGCTTTACGCTGATCCGCCAGTGACAGCGCGCCGTAGAGCGGGCAAAGCAGCACGTCACTTCCCACCCGGGAAGCCAGTTGGTCCTGCACGCGCTGGATCTCGCCTACGCCTGGCAAAAACAGCAGTAGCGATCCCGATTCCTGGCGGAGCAATTCGGCGGTTGCGATGGCTACCGCGTCGTCAAAACGCTGATGGGCAGGCAATGGTTGATAGCGACGCTCAACGGGAAATGCTCTGCCTTCGGAGGCGATAACCGGCGCGTCGGGCAACGTCTGCTGCAGTCGCTCGTTATCCAGCGTAGCGGACATGATAAGCAACCGGAGGTCGTCGCGTAGCCCTTGCTGAACATCAAGTAACAGCGCCAGTGCCAGATCTGCCTGCAGGCTACGCTCGTGGAATTCATCCAGAATCACCAGCCCGACGCCGTTTAACTCCGGATCGTTTTGCAGCATGCGGGTCAGGATCCCTTCGGTCACCACCTCAAGGCGCGTGGACGGGCCAACACAGGTTTCGGCGCGCATACGGTAACCCACCGTCTCGCCCGGCTTTTCACCAAGCAGTTCCGCCAGGCGCTGCGCTACGTTCCGTGCGGCCAGCCTGCGCGGCTCCAGCAGGATAATTTTCCCGCGGACAGTGCCCTCTTTGAGGATCTGCAGCGGCAGCCAGGTGGATTTACCTGCGCCCGTCGGGGCGTTAAGTAAAACCTGCGGGGCATGGTGTAAGGCAGCAAGAAGCTCAGGAAGGACGACGGCGACCGGCAATGAGGACACTAACAACTCCAGAGGGTTAACATTAGTCGGCGTACATTGTAGCATCGGCGCATACCATTACCGAGTCCCCTGTATGTCTGAGTCGAAACGGCTGTTTTTTGCCATAGAATTGCCCTCCACGCTGCAGCGAAAAATCGTTCGCTGGCGAGCCAGCCATTTTCCCCAGGACGCAGGCCGTCCGATCGCGGCGGCAAACCTGCACCTGACGCTGGCCTTTCTGGGCGATGTCAGCGCCGAAAAACAGCGCGCGCTGGCAGCAATGGCTGGCCGCATTTCTCAGCCGGCGTTTACGCTGCACCTCGACGACGCGGGCCAGTGGTTGCGCTCACGCGTGGTCTGGCTGGGCACGCGCCAGCCGCCACGCGGGCTTTTACAGCTTGCCAGTATGTTGCGCGCCCAGGCGGCTCGCAGCGGGTGTTACCAGAGTCCGCAGCCGTTTCATCCGCATATCACCCTGCTGCGCGATGCCGGTCAGGCCGTTGCCATTCCGCCACCCGGCTTTCACTGGGACGTTGAGGTCAATACTTTCGCGCTTTACGAATCGGTCTTTACCCAAGGACGCACCCGTTATACGCCGCTACAGCGCTGGTCGCTGGGCGATACCCTAAGGAATTCTGATGAAGTTTAGTCCTGCCCTGCAGCACGCCACGCTGGTTCAACGCTACAAACGCTTTCTCGCTGATGTGATCACCCCCGAAGGTGAACAGCTCACGCTGCACTGCCCGAACACCGGTGCCATGACCGGCTGTGCGACGCCGGGTGACACGGTCTGGTATTCCACTTCAGAAAATACTAAACGCAAATATGCCCATACCTGGGAAATGACCGAGACGCAAAACGGGGCATTTATTTGCGTGAATACCCTGCGCGCCAATCAATTAGTTAAGGAAGCATTGACCCTTGGCACCCTGCCCGAACTGGTGGGGTATGGCACGCATAAAAGTGAAGTCAAATATGGCGATGAAAGCAGCAGAATTGACTTCATGTTACAGGCGGAAGACCGGCCCGAGTGCTATATTGAAGTAAAATCAGTGACGTTAGCGGAACAGGAAAACGGCTACTTCCCGGATGCGGTCACGCTACGGGGGCAGAAGCATCTGCGGGAGCTGATGAGTGTTGCGGCGGCGGGCAAACGCGCCGTATTGCTGTTTGCGGTTTTACATTCAGCCATTGAACGATTTTCTCCAGCCCGCCATATTGATCTCAAATACGCGCAATTGTTGAATGAGGCACAAAAGCAGGGGGTGGAGGTTTTGGCTTATAAAGCGGAACTTTCTGCCGATAATATGACTCTGAGATCCTCTCTTCCCATTGTCTTATAAGGGATTAGACGATTGACTATTAAGTGTTCTGGCCGCGTGCGCAAATACGCTTTTCCTCACAGGCTTGTCAAGTGTTACGTTTAGATAATTGCCATACGGAAAAGCATCTGCTATTTATAGCGACCTGATTTTTCCCCCAACACGGGGATCGATAGTGCGTGTTAAGGAGAAGCAACATGCAAGAAGGGCAAAACCGTAAAACATCGTCCCTGAGTATTCTCGCCATCGCTGGGGTGGAGCCGTATCAAGAGAAGCCGGGCGAAGAGTATATGAACGAAGCCCAGCTGTCGCACTTCAAGCGTATTCTTGAAGCATGGCGTAATCAACTCAGGGATGAAGTCGATCGCACCGTTACTCATATGCAGGATGAAGCTGCTAACTTCCCGGACCCGGTAGACCGTGCCGCTCAGGAAGAAGAGTTCAGCCTCGAACTGCGTAACCGTGACCGCGAACGCAAACTGATCAAAAAGATTGAAAAAACGCTGAAAAAAGTCGAAGACGAAGATTTTGGCTACTGCGAATCCTGCGGTGTTGAAATCGGAATTCGTCGCCTGGAAGCGCGTCCAACCGCCGATCTGTGCATCGACTGTAAAACGCTGGCAGAAATCCGCGAAAAACAGATGGCCGGTTAATACCAGCGCTGTTTACACACTCCAAAGGCGGGAGTTTCTCCCGCCTTGTTACTGTTGATATGTCTGAATCACACTATATTGGGCGCTTCGCGCCATCCCCTTCTGGTGAATTACACTTCGGCTCATTAATTGCCGCCCTCGGCAGCTACCTGCAGGCTCGCGCCCGTCACGGTAAATGGCTGGTCCGCATTGAAGATATTGATCCTCCGCGTGAAGTTCCCGGTGCAGCAGATACCATTCTGCGTCAGCTGGAACATTACGGTCTTCACTGGGACGGTGACGTCCTCTGGCAGTCAAGGCGACATGATGCCTACCGGGAACGCCTGGCGTGGCTCCACGCACAAGGGCTCTCCTACTACTGCACCTGCACCCGCGCGCGTATTCAGAGCGTGGGTGGCGTCTATGACGGCCACTGCCGCACGCGCAATAACGGCCCAGAACTGGCCGCCGTGCGCATAAAGCAGCATGCCCCGGTGACGCACTTTACTGATTTACTCTCCGGCGAAATCCATGCGGATGAACGTCTTGCACGCGAAGATTTTATTATCCACCGCCGTGACGGCCTGTTCGCCTATAACCTGGCGGTAGTGGTTGATGACCATTTCCAGGGCGTGACGGAAATTGTGCGCGGGGCTGACCTGGTGGAACCTACCGTGCGACAAATATCGCTCTATCACCAGTTTGGCTGGAACGCGCCGGATTACATTCATCTGCCGCTGGCGGTCAATGAACAGGGCTTTAAACTGTCAAAACAAAATCATGCGCCCGCCCTGCCAGACGGCGATCCGCGCCCTGTTTTGATCGACGCGCTGCGATTTCTCAACCAGAATGTAACCAACGAATGGCAGGATTTGCGAATTGATGAACTGCTGAAAATGGCGATCGCCAACTGGACGCTGACGACCGTGCCAAAAATCCAGCATTCTCAAATGCGTTGCGCTGAGCTATGATTAGCCGCTTTTTTCATAACAAAACACACTACGAGGTGTACTATTTTTACCCGAGTCGCTAATTTTTGCCGTAAAGTGCTAAGCCGCGAAGAGAGCATGGCGAACGACGCTATTGCGCAAAACCGCATGTCGGTTATTCCACGTGAGCAGCACAATATTTCCCGCAAAGATATCAGTGAAAATGCCCTCAAGGTGCTCTATCGTCTGAATAAAGCAGGCTACGAGGCCTATCTCGTTGGCGGTGGGGTGCGTGATTTACTGCTGGGCAAAAAACCAAAAGATTTCGACGTGACGACCAGCGCCACGCCAGAGCAGGTGCGCAAATTATTCCGTAACTGTCGCCTTGTTGGCCGTCGTTTTCGTCTTGCTCACGTCATGTTTGGGCCGGAAATTATTGAAGTGGCGACCTTCCGCGGTCACCACGAAGCGGGCGAATCCGATCGCACCACCTCCCAGCGCGGCCAGAACGGCATGCTGCTGCGGGACAATATCTTCGGCTCTATCGAAGAAGATGCCCAGCGTCGCGATTTCACGATCAACAGCCTTTACTACAGCGTGGCAGATTTCACCGTCCGTGATTACGTCGGCGGCATGCAGGACCTGAAAGACGGTCTGATTCGCCTGATCGGCACGCCGGAAACGCGTTATCGTGAAGACCCGGTGCGTATGCTGCGCGCCGTACGTTTCGCCGCCAAACTCTCAATGCGCATCAGCCCGGAAACCGCAGAGCCGATACCGCGTCTGGCGACGCTGATTAACGACGTGCCGCCAGCCCGTCTGTTTGAAGAGGCGCTGAAGCTGCTGCAGGCCGGTTACGGCTACGAAACCTACAAGCTGCTACGCGAATACAGCCTTTTCCAGCCCCTGTTCCCGACCATTACGCGCTGCTTTACCGAAAACGGTGACAGCCCAATGGAACGCATGATTGCGCAGGTGCTGAAGAATACCGATACCCGCATTCACAACGATATGCGTGTGAACCCGGCGTTCCTGTTTGCCGCGATGTTCTGGTATCCGCTGCTGGAAGCGGCGCAGAGAATTGCGCAGGAAAGCGGTCTGGCCTACTACGATGCGTTTGCGCTGGCCGCAAATGACGTGCTGGATGAAGCCTGCCGCACGCTCGCCATTCCAAAACGTATTACGACGCTGGTGCGTGATATCTGGCAGCTTCAGCTGCGCATGTCTCGTCGTCAGGGTAAACGCGCCTGGAAGCTGATGGAGCATCCTAAATTCCGCGCTGCGTTCGATTTACTGTCGCTGCGTGCTGAAATTGAACGGAACCAGGAACTGCAGCGTCTGGCGCAGTGGTGGGGAGAATTCCAGGTTTCAGCACCGCCAGAGCAGAAAGATATGCTCGTCGACCTCGATGACGAACCGACGCCGCGTCGTCGCCACCGTCGTCCGCGCAAACGTGCGCCGCGCCGTGAAGGTACGGCATGACCCTGGCGTACATTGCCATCGGCAGCAATCTGGCCTCTCCGCTGGAGCAGGTTAATGCTGCCGTTCAGGCGCTGGGTGAAATCCCACAAAGCCGTATTGTGGCGGTCTCTTCTTTCTACCGGACACCGCCGCTGGGTCCACAGGATCAGCCTGATTACCTGAATGCCGCCGTGGTGCTGGACACTGCGCTGAATGCCGACACGCTGCTGGATAATACTCAGCGAATCGAACTGCAGCAGGGCCGCGTACGCAAAGCCGAACGCTGGGGGCCGCGCACCCTCGATCTCGACATTATGCTGTTTGGCCATGAGGTGATTAACACCCCCCGTCTCACCGTTCCGCACTACGACATGAAAAATCGCGGCTTTATGCTCTGGCCGCTGTTCGACGTTGCCCCTGACCTCACCTTCCCTGACGGCCTCTCGCTGAAGGCAGTGCTGGATAGCCTCGACGCAGAAAAACCAGCCCGCTGGTGATCCGCATTTTTACCGGTTAACCCTCACGAAATTGTGGTTAATCGGTTGCCTAAAATCATTGTTCCCTCAAATGTTACTGTTAGAATGCGCAAAGATTCGCTTTTGGGCTATCAGGAAACAGTATGAAACCAACCACCATCTCCTTACTGCAGAAATGCAAACAGGAAAAGAGACGCTTCGCCACCATTACTGCGTATGACTACAGCTTCGCTAAGCTTTTTGCCGAAGAGGGTATCACTGTCATGCTGGTCGGAGATTCGTTAGGGATGACGGTACAAGGCCATGATTCCACCCTGCCGGTGACGGTCGAAGATATTGCCTACCATACCCGTGCCGTGCGCCGCGGGGCACCTGCCTGTCTGCTGCTTTCCGATCTGCCTTTTATGGCCTACGCGACGCCAGAGCAAGCGTTCGAGAATGCGGCAACCGTCATGCGTGCCGGGGCCAATATGGTCAAAATCGAAGGCGGAGCCTGGCTTGCAGAGACCGTGAAAATGCTCACCGAACGTGCCGTGCCGGTCTGTGGTCATCTGGGTCTGACGCCGCAATCCGTCAATATTTTTGGCGGCTATAAGGTGCAGGGCCGCGGTGATGCAGCACAGACGCTGTTTGAGGATGCCCTGGCGCTGGAAGCCGCTGGCGCACAGCTGCTGGTGCTGGAGTGTGTGCCGGTTGAACTGGCAAAACGCATCACCGAGGCGCTGTCGATTCCGGTGATTGGCATTGGCGCAGGCAACGTTACCGACGGTCAGATTTTAGTGATGCACGACGCCTTTGGTATTACCGGCGGTCATATCCCTAAATTCGCCAAAAATTTCCTGGCAGAAGCAGGCGACATGCGTGCTGCTGTGCGGCAGTATATTGCCGACGTTGAATCCGGTGTTTACCCGGGTGAAGAACACAGTTTCCATTAAGGAGTCTTGTTGTGCTAATCATTGAAACCCTGCCGCTGCTTCGCCAGCATATCCGTCGTGCACGTCAGGAAGGTAAACGTATCGCACTGGTTCCCACGATGGGTAACCTGCATGACGGCCATATGAAGCTTGTCGATGAAGCCAGAGCGCGTGCAGATATCGTGGTGGTCAGTATCTTCGTGAACCCCATGCAATTTGACCGTGCCGACGACCTGGCGCGCTATCCGCGCACCCTGCAGGAAGATTGCGAAAAACTCAAAAAACGCCATACGGACATTGTCTTCTCTCCGGCACCTGCAGACGTCTACCCGCAGGGGACCGAGGACGCGACCTACGTGGACGTGCCGGGCATTTCAACCATGCTGGAAGGCGCCAGCCGTCCGGGCCATTTCCGCGGCGTTTCAACCATCGTCAGCAAGCTGTTTAACCTGGTGCAGCCCGACGTTGCCTGCTTCGGTGAGAAGGACTTCCAGCAGCTGGCGTTGATCCGTAAGATGGTCGCCGACATGGGTTATGATATTGAGATCGTGGGCGTGCCGATTGTGCGTGCCAAAGACGGTCTGGCGCTCAGTTCCCGTAACGGGTACCTTACCGCGGATGAGCGTAAAATCGCGCCGGGATTGAGCAAGGTCATGAATACCATGGCGGAACAGCTTGTGGCTAAAGAGCTGAGCGCAGAAGAGATCGTTGCCCTCGCCGAACAGGCGCTGAACGACAAAGGCTTCCGCGCTGACGATATCCAAATCCGTGATGCCGATACGCTGCTTGAGCTGACCGATACCAGCAAGCGCGCGGTGCTTCTGGTGGCTGCATGGCTCGGTCAGGCACGCCTTATCGACAATAAAGTGGTTGAGCTGGCATAACTCTCTACCTCCCCTCGTTCGCGGGGGGGTTAACGCATGATGATTAAAGGTAAACGTAATGATTCGCAAAATGCTGCAAGGTAAGCTTCACCGTGTGAAAGTCACTCAGGCCGACCTGCACTATGAAGGCTCCTGCGCCATTGATCAGGATTTTCTTGATGCAGCGGGCATCCTTGAAAACGAAGCCATTGATATCTGGAACGTGAATAACGGTAAGCGCTTCTCTACCTATGCGATCGCGGCGGAACGCGGCTCCAGAATTATCTCCGTGAATGGCGCTGCCGCTCACTGTGCCGACGTCGGTGATATCGTCATCATCGCCAGCTTCGTGATGATGTCTGACGAAGAAGCCCGTCGCTGGCAGCCAAAAGTGGCGTACTTCGAAGGCGACAACGAAATGAAACGCACCGCGAAAGCCATTCCGGTCCAGGTTGCCTGATATCCTGAAGGCTGTGAACCGTTCACAGCCTTCTCTCACCTCATCCCTGCGGCTGATTACTGATAAGCCGCGACATCGTCTCCAGCGAATCCGTCCTTAAAATATACAGTCGCTTAAGCAGGAACGGATTGTCCCCGGGCTTCACTTTGCCTTTTACCGTTGTCACCGCCAGGTGGAACCCTGCGTCATTCGCTGCTTTTACCGCTTTGTCGTCATAGGCGCCAAACGGATAAGAGAGATAGAGCACGTGCGGGTTAAATTGCGCCAGCGCCCGGCGTGAACGCGCGAAATCGAACAAAATCACGTGATGGCTACGGCTCAGTAAGATCGGGTGTTTATTGCCGTCCACCCGATGCAAGAAGTGGGTATGAGACTGGATATCAAACACATCCTGGATCTGCTCAAGCTCAGAGACACTCATAAACTGCAGGTATTTCGGCGCCCACTTCTGCGGATGACGTTTTATACGCGACGAGATGATAAACGCCGTCGCCTTGAATCCATACGCTTTGAGGACGGGATACGCATAGCGGCTCACCGACTTCAGCCCGTCATCAAAGGTGATCACCACAGACTTCGCCGGCAGGTTCATTTTGTTACGCACATACCCTTCAAGCTGAGCCATCGTCAGCGTGGTATAGCCCTGATCGCGAAGCCAGGTCATCTGGTTGCTGAACGCACGCACGCTGGTGGTCGTGGAGGTATGCCGGAAACGGGTGTTCTCCTCATCACGCAGGATATGGTGATAGGTCAGGACCGGGATACCGTTATCTTCCTGCGCATCCAGGCTGCTGATCCACGCCAGACGATTGCCGATGCGGATCTGATACCAGGTCTGGTTCAGACGGTCTTTAAGTTTATTCAGAATGGGGTAGCGAAGGTTAGCACTCATCGTGCCGAAAGGAGCGCTTCCGCTGCTGGGGGCGTTAAAGACAGGCGTGTCTTTCCAGGTTATCAGGTTCTGGTTACTCAGCGGTTTATTCAAATCGCCAAGGCTGTCTTCCACCCGCTGTTTGCCCTGCACGTCTTCCAGGTGCTCTTTATCAATAAAGCCCGTGCCGAAGCCAAAACGAAACTCGTAATAATCAGCGGATGTGGGGACGACGGCCAGGATTTGCCCGGCACGGATATTGCCGACATTGACCACATTGTTACCTACTTGCGCCCAGATAGCCGCATCTTCGGTGGTTTGCATATATCGGGCGGGAAGCCCTTGCTGAGCGATCAGGCTGGCAGATGCGCCGCCGGAAACCAGCAGCAACAGAAGGAACACAACGCGCATGAACATGGAATATTAATCGACACGAAAAATCAGCCACCATTGTAACAAAAGCAGCATCAATACCAATGTTTAATTCTTATACAAATCATGGAGCAAGACAAAGGGAGGATTTTTTTGCTGCTGATGCCACAGGCTGCTGACGCCGGCCACTTTTTTGTCGACGATCGCATGACGGAATTCAGCGCTGCTTAAGGTTTCCCGAAAGGGATACATGTATTCCAGCAGCAAAGAGTTAATGCCTGATATCACTTCACAGTTGTCGTGCTTGTGGCTCAACAATGCCGCAGAGCGATAAGGTGCCGCGCCGGATTTATCGGTCAGGAAGATGACGCCGTCACCGGTGTCGGTTTCATGCAGGGCATCGCACATCATGCGGCTGAGCATGTTGGTGCTCAATCCACGCCAGTAGTTAACCGCACGGCATTGCGCCAGCGGACCAAATCTGGCCTCCAGTTTATCCAGCATATCCTGCGCCTGTTCATCATGGCAGGCGATCACCCATCCCAGCATCACTCTCTCCTTAGCAGGCAAGTAGTTTAGCGGAGTGAAGGTTAGCGTACGGTGATAACAATCAAAGAAAAGCGCCCGGCAAACAGAATGTCGCCGGGCGGAAGATTAGCTGCGCAGACCGCGTCCACGCTGAATCAGAGACCAGCACAGCAGGTAGAAAGCGATAATAAACACCACCAGCACCGCAACCGTGGTAATCAGTGGCACATCCGTAATGCCGAGGAAACCAAAGCGGAAGCCGCTGATCATATAAACAATCGGGTTCAGGTGTGACAGCGCCTGCCAGAACGGCGGCAGCAGCGTCAGGGAGTAGAACACCCCGCCAAGATAGGTCAGTGGCGTCAGCACAAAGGTCGGGATCAGGCTGATATCATCGAACGTTTTAGCAAACACCGCGTTCAGCAGACCGGCCAGCGAGAACAAGATGGCCGTCAACAGTAACGTGAGCGCCACGAACAGCCATGAATGCACCTGGAACGGCACAAAGAACAGGGAGATCGCCGTCACCAGAATCCCCACACAGAGACCGCGCGCCACGCCGCCGCCCACATAACCCGCAATGATCACATGCGTTGGTACCGGCGCGACCAGCAGCTCTTCAATGTTACGCTGGAACTTGGCGCTAAAGAATGATGATGCCACGTTAGCATAGGCGTTGGTGATCACCGCCATCATGATCAGGCCCGGCACAATAAACTGCATATAGGTAAAGCCGTGCATTTCACCAATGCGGGAACCGATGAGGTTACCGAAGATGATGAAGTAGAGCGTCATGGTGATCACCGGCGGTACCAGGGTTTGCACCCAGATACGCATAAAGCGGTTAATCTCTTTCGCCCAGATGCTTTTCAGCGCGACCCAGTAAAGATGCGTCATGCCTTGTCTCCTTGTTTATCCTGCACCAGAGAGACAAACAGCTCTTCCAGTCGGTTCGCTTTGTTACGCATACTTAATACCTGAACACCCTGCGCGCTCAGCTGTGAGAACACGCTGTTAATGCCCTGCTCGCGCAGCACTTCCACTTCCAGCGTTGAGGTATCCACCAGACGATAGTTATAACCTTCCAGCGTCGGCAGCGGGCTTTTCGCCGCCAGGTCAAGAATGAAGGTTTCGGATTTCAGCTTGGCGAGCAGGCTCTTCATCGAGGTGTTTTCCACCAGCTCACCGTTCTGAATGATGCCGATATTGCGACACAGCATCTCCGCCTCTTCGAGGTAGTGCGTGGTCAAAATAATGGTCGTGCCTTTGTCGTTGAGGTCCTTCAGGAAGCCCCACATTGAACGACGCAGTTCGATATCCACGCCCGCGGTGGGCTCATCAAGGATCAGCAGCTTTGGCTCATGCATCAGCGCACGGGCAATCATCAGACGGCGCTTCATCCCGCCAGACAACATGCGCGCACGTTCATTGCGTTTTTCCCACAGATCGAGCTGTTTGAGGTACTTTTCGCTGCGCTCCACCGCTTCTTTGCGCTCAACACCGTAGTAACCCGCCTGATTAACCACGATTTGCTGCACTGTCTCGAACGGGTTGAAGTTGAACTCCTGCGGTACCAGTCCGAGCTGGCGCTTGGCATTCACCACATCTTTTTGCAGGTCGTAGCCAAACACGCTCACCCGGCCGGACGTTTTGTTGACCAGCGAACTGATAATGCCAATGGTGGTGGATTTCCCCGCCCCATTCGGCCCCAGAAGCGCGTAGAAATCCCCCGCTTCCACTTTGAGATCTATCCCACGCAGCGCCTGAACGCCGCCTGGATAGGTTTTTTTGAGCTGCTCAAGCTCCAGTGCAATCGCCATGAATTAAACTTACCTTAGGTTCTGACACACGTTGTGTGGTTTCATTAAAAGTCGAGTTACCCTATATTAGCGCAACGCAATCACTCGGTTACAGGTCGCTAACCTCCATGAACGACATAGATACACTCATCAGCAACAATGCACTATGGTCAAAAATGCTGGTGGAGGAAGACCCCGGATTTTTTGGAAAGCTCGCGCAGGCGCAAAACCCACGCTTTCTCTGGATTGGATGTTCCGACAGCCGCGTTCCGGCAGAGCGCCTGACAGGCCTCGAGCCTGGCGAACTGTTTGTGCACCGTAATGTTGCCAACCTGGTGATCCATACCGACCTCAACTGCCTTTCGGTTGTTCAGTACGCCGTTGACGTTCTGGAGGTCGAGCACATCATTATTTGTGGCCACTATGGCTGCGGCGGTGTGCAGGCCGCGATTGAAAATACCGAACTCGGGTTAATCGATAACTGGCTGCTGCATATCCGCGATATCTGGTTCAAACATAGCTCACTGTTGGGTGAAATGCCGCAGGAGCGTCGTCTCGATACCCTTTGCGAGCTGAACGTGATGGAGCAGGTTTATAACCTTGGCCATTCCACCATCATGCAATCGGCGTGGAAACGCGGGCAAAAAGTCTCGATCCACGGCTGGGCGTACGGTATTCACGATGGTCTGCTTCGTAACCTGGAAGTGACCGCCACCAACCGTGAAACGCTGGAGCAGCGCTATCGTTCCGGGATAGCTAACCTGAAGCTTAAGCACGTCAACCATAAATAGCTGCCTGTAAGCGGTTCAGATAAAAACAAAACGGCAACCCAGGTTGCCGTTTTTACTGTGTGTCCCCTCGTCAGAGGGCAACAGGCCGCACGTCACAAACCTTACTCGTCGAGCAGGATCACTTTACCCACATACGGCAGATGACGGTAACGCTGCGCGTAGTCAATGCCATAGCCCACGACGAACTCGTCAGGGATAGAGAAGCCGACAAACTCTACCGGCACCTGCACTTCACGGCGGCTGGGTTTATCCAGCAGGGTGCAGATCGCCAGGGATTTTGGCTCACGCAGGCTCAGGATCTCGCGCACTTTAGAGAGCGTGTTGCCGGAGTCGATGATGTCCTCAACGATCAACACATCTTTGCCACGAATATCTTCATCCAGATCTTTCAGGATTTTCACATCACGGGTTGTGGACATGCCGCTGCCGTAGCTGGAGGCGGTCATAAAATCGACCTCATGGGACACCTGCACTTCACGGCACAGGTCTGCCATGAACATGAAAGAGCCACGTAAAAGACCGACCAGCACCATTTCGCTGCCGCTGTCCTTGTAATGTTCGGTGATTTGACGACCCAGTTCGGCGATACGCGCTTTGATCTCGGCTTCCGGGATCATCACTTCAACAGTATGTTTCATATTACTAACCATATGATTTTAATGAAAATCTCTCAATGCGGATGAATGTTACTCCGGCATCGATACGCAAGCCAGCCATTATATCAGTAAATGGATACACCTGGCGCATGAGTTATAAAAAGCAAATATTGTGATTCCGATCACACTTGTTAATACCTATAATTAGTTGCTAGCAAATAATTAACAAAACTGACGAGTACACTTTCTATGGCTGAAATAAAAACTCAACAGCCACGTCTACTGGTGACATTAACAGCGCTATTCGCCGCCTTCTGCGGCCTGTATCTGTTAATCGGTGGCGTCTGGCTGGCCGCAATTGGCGGCTCCTGGTACTACCCTATTGCGGGTCTGGTTATGCTTGGCGTAACCGTCCTGTTGTGGCGTAGAAAACAATCCGCGCTATGGCTTTATGCTGCTTTACTCCTCGCAACCATGATCTGGGGCGTCTGGGAAGTCGGTTTCGACTTCTGGGCACTGACGCCGCGCAGTGACATCCTGGTCTTCTTTGGTATCTGGCTGATCCTGCCTTTCGTATGGCGTCGCCTGATTGTTCCTTCAAGCGGTGCCGTTGCGGCGCTGGTGGTTGCCCTGCTGATCAGCGGTGGCATTCTCACCTGGGCCGGTTTTAACGATCCGCAGGAGATTAACGGTACGCTGAATGCCGAATCCACCCCAGCTGCGGCTATCTCGCAGGTCGCGGATGGCGACTGGCCAGCTTATGGCCGTAATCAGGAAGGTCAGCGCTACTCCCCGCTCAAGCAGATCAACGCGGACAACGTTAAGAACCTGAAGGAAGCCTGGGTATTCCGTACCGGCGACCTGAAGATGCCAAACGATCCAGGTGAACTGACCAACGAAGTGACGCCGATTAAAGTCGGTAACATGCTTTATCTGTGCACCGCGCACCAGCGTCTGTTCGCGCTTGATGCGGCCACCGGTAAAGAGAAATGGCACTTCGATCCACAGCTGAACTCCAACCCGTCGTTCCAGCACATCACCTGCCGTGGCGTCTCTTACCACGAAGCGCGTGCTGATAATGCGAGCCCTGAAGTCATTGCCGACTGTCCTCGCCGCATCATGCTGCCGGTAAACGATGGCCGCCTGTTCGCGATCAATGCCGAAACCGGTAAGCTGTGTGAGACCTTTGCCAACAAAGGTATCCTGAATCTGCAGACCAACATGCCGGACACCACGCCGGGTCTGTATGAGCCAACCTCACCGCCGATCATCACCGATAAAACTATCGTGATTGCCGGCTCGGTGACCGATAACTTCTCCACCCGCGAAACCTCTGGCGTTATCCGTGGTTTTGACGTGAACACCGGTAAACTGCTGTGGGCCTTCGACCCGGGCGCGAAAGATCCAAATGCGATCCCATCGGACGAACACACCTTTACCTTTAACTCACCTAACTCCTGGGCACCGGCGGCGTATGACGCGAAGCTGGACCTGGTCTACCTGCCGATGGGCGTCACCACGCCAGATATCTGGGGGGGTAACCGTACGCCTGAGCAAGAGCGTTATGCCAGCTCTATCGTGGCGCTGAACGCGACCACCGGTAAACTGGCCTGGAGCTACCAGACTGTTCACCACGACCTGTGGGATATGGACATGCCGTCCCAGCCAACGCTGGCTGACATTACCGTTAACGGCAAAACCGTTCCGGTGATTTATGCACCCGCGAAAACGGGCAACATCTTTGTGCTGGATCGCAGCAACGGTAAGCTGGTTGTCCCGGCACCCGAAAAACCCGTTCCGCAGGGCGCTGCCAAAGGCGACTATGTCACCAAAACACAGCCGTTCTCTGACCTGAGCTTCCGTCCGAAGAAAGATCTCAGCGGTGCAGACATGTGGGGTGCCACAATGTTTGACCAGCTGGTGTGCCGCGTGATGTTCCATCAGCTGCGCTATGAAGGTATCTTCACGCCACCTTCTGAGCAGGGCACGCTGGTCTTCCCGGGTAACCTGGGCATGTTCGAATGGGGTGGGATCTCCGTTGACCCTAACCGTCAGGTGGCGATTGCCAACCCGATGGCCCTGCCGTTTGTTTCTAAGCTTATTCCACGCGGTCCAGGCAACCCAATGGAGCAGCCTAAAGATGCTAAAGGCAGCGGTACAGAAGCGGGTATTCAGCCGCAGTATGGCGTGCCCTATGGCGTCACGCTGAACCCGTTCCTGTCGCCGTTTGGTCTGCCGTGTAAACAGCCTGCCTGGGGTTATATCTCCGGCCTGGATCTGAAAACTAACCAGATCGTCTGGAAAAAACGTATTGGTACGCCTCAGGACAGCATGCCGTTCCCGATGCCGGTTCCTGTCCCGTTCAATATGGGTATGCCAATGCTGGGTGGTCCAATTTCTACCGCCGGTAACGTGCTGTTCATCGCGGCAACCGCCGATAACTACCTGCGCGCGTACAACATGACCAACGGTGAAAAACTGTGGCAAGGCCGTCTGCCAGCAGGTGGACAGGCAACGCCGATGACCTATGAAGTGAATGGCAAGCAGTACGTTGTCATCTCTGCGGGTGGTCACGGTTCGTTTGGTACGAAGATGGGCGACTACATTGTGGCTTATGCTTTACCCGACGACGCTAAATAACTAACACCGCCAACGGTAAAAAAAACGGCAACTTCGGTTGCCGTTTTTATTGCTTATCCCCTCTGGACCGGGGTCTGGGCATCAGGGCACACGATATTAAACCGTGAACCCCAGCATCATGCCCGTATCTTCATGCTCCAGCAGATGGCAGTGCGCCATATAGGCAAACGCCTTCGGTGCCTCGTGGTCAAATTTCACCAGCACCTCACTGACGCCACCTTCAACCCTGACGGTGTCTTTCCATCCCGCGCGATGCGCCTGTGGCGCGTTACCGTTTTCAGAAAGGATGCGGAACTGGGTACCGTGAATATGGAACGGATGCAGCATCATGTCGCCTTCGCCTGAAATCACCCAGCGTTCAAACTGCCCTTTTGTGGCAGCAAACATTGGCGTGTTCATGTCGAACGCTTTGCCGTTGATCATATTGGCATTGTGGAAATCGAAATCATGGGTACCGTGCCCCATGCCGCCCATTTTACCGTGGTCCATATTCATATGGCCCATCATCTCTCCGTGGTGCATACCCGCCATCGCCTGATTGCCATATTTCGCCATCAGTGCCTGCATGCCCATCATATCGAGCATCGGGTTCATGGACAGTTGCAGCTTGCGTTGGGTCAGGCCCTCGAGAGAAGGTAGCGCCGGGAGCGTGGTCAGGGCATCCGGCAGCATGCCCGAGGCCGTGACCTGCAGCGGCTGGATCTGCAGCACCGGGTGCGGCTTGTCAAAGGGTGCAACCGCCATTCCCATCTGACTGACCGGTAGCGTGACCAGGTCAAACGGTTTGCCGTCGCTGATATCCACCAGCACCTCAAAACGCTCCCCCATCAGCATCGGTAGCGTATCCACCTTCACCGGTTCAGGCAGCAGCCCCCCGTCGCTTGCGACCACGTACAGAGGACGTTTATCGCTGGTGGCGAAATTCAGTGAGCGGGCGTTACAGCCGTTGAGCAGGCGTAAGCGCAGCCAGCCTTTCGGTGCCGCATGCTGCGGGTAAATGGCACCGTTGGTCAGCAGGGTGTCGCCGAACCAGCCTACCGCCGCGCTCATGACGTCCAGCTGGTAATCAATTTGCCCGTCAGCGGTGAATTTTTTGTCCTGCACAATGACCGGCACATCGTCGATGCCCCACTGTTTGGGCAGGCGCAGCAAACGGCTTTCGTCATCTTCGATCAGCACCAGCCCCGCCAGCCCCATCGCCACCTGATGGCCCGTTTTGCCATGCTGATGGGGGTGGAACCAGCAGGTCGCGGCGCGCTGGTCCGGGGTAAAGGTCACGCTTCGCTTACCGCCCGGTTTTATGATGCCCTGCGGCCCCCCGTCCACCTCGCCCGGCACTTCCAGTCCGTGCCAGTGCAACGTGGTCTCCTCTGCCAGCGTGTTATGGATATCCACCGTTACCGCTTTCCCTTTACGTAACTGAAGTGCCGGGCCGAGAAGATTGCCGTTATAACCCCACGTTGTCGCACTGTGTGCGCCAAAGGACGTTTTACCGGACTGGACAACAAGCTGGATGCGGCTTCGGGCATCTGCGGTGAGTAAATCAGGGATCGGTAAGGCAGGTCTGTCGGCCGCAAAAGCCGCGCGGCTCCACAGCGGTAAAGCGCTGGCTACGCCAAGCGCAACGGAATATTTTAAAAAATCACGGCGTTGCATGTTCATTTCCTTATTTCCAGCAGGCGATCTTTTGAGCATAAACCCTCCCCTTACCGGAAGGTCAAGTGAAGCGGCAATAATAAAGATCGTCGGCCTGGCATCAAGTATGCTAACGTTAATTTTCCGTGATGCAGTGGTAGAAGCAATGAAGACGTTTTTCAGAACAATTTTGTTCGGTAGCCTGATGGCGATGTGTGCGAACAGTTACGCGCTGAGTGAAAATGAAGCGGAAGATATGGCCGATCTGACGGCAGTTTTTGTCTTTCTGAAAAACGATTGTGGTTACCAGAATTTGCCCAACGGGCAGATTCGTCGCGCACTGGTCTTTTTTGCCCAGCAAAACCAATGGGATCTCAGCAACTACGATAGCTTCGACATGAAGGCGCTCGGCGAAGACAGCTACCGCGATTTAAGCGGTATTGGTATCCCTACCGCCAAAAAATGCAAAGCGCTGGCTCGCGATTCACTCAGCCTGCTCGCCTACGTGAAATAACCTTCCCGACGCCCCCTTGTTGAGCCTATAGCCGTGCAACCACGGTTATAGTTAGCTATCATGTTTCGCTCATTTTTTGTGAGCGTAACGGATGTTAACAAAGGAGGAGTCCGCGTATGGCCGACCACACGTTGTGGCATGAAACACTGCATGACCAGTTTGGTCAGTACTTTGCCGTTGATAACGTACTCTATCATGAGAAAACCGATCACCAGGATCTGATCATCTTTGAGAATGCCGCCTTTGGCCGCGTGATGGCGCTGGATGGTGTTGTGCAAACGACCGAGCGTGACGAGTTTATCTATCATGAGATGATGACCCACGTCCCACTACTGGCACACGGGCATGCGAAGCATGTTCTGATTATCGGTGGTGGTGATGGCGCAATGCTGCGTGAAGTCTCCCGCCATCAATCCATCGAAACCATTACGATGGTGGAAATTGATGCCGGCGTGGTCTCTTTCTGTCGTCAGTACCTGCCGAACCATAACGCCGGTAGCTATGACGATCCGCGCTTCAGTCTGGTCATTGATGATGGGGTTAACTTCGTTAATCAGACGACCCAGACCTTCGACGTTATTATCTCCGACTGTACCGACCCGATCGGTCCCGGCGCATCGCTGTTTACCTCCGATTTCTACGAAGGCTGCAAGCGCTGCCTGAAGCCGGGCGGGATTTTCGTGGCACAAAACGGCGTCTGCTTCCTGCAACAGGATGAAGCCCTCGACAGCCACCGCAAGCTAAGCACCTATTTTGGCGATGTCAGCTTCTATCAGGCCGCTATTCCGACGTACTACGGCGGGATCATGACCTTTGCCTGGGCGACAGATAACGACGTACTGCGCCATCTTTCCACCGAAATTATTCAGGCCCGCTTCCACCAGGCCGGTCTTACGTGCCGTTACTACAATCCGGCAGTTCATACCGCAGCGTTTGCCTTACCGCAGTACCTGCAAGACGCATTATCCACTAAGGGGGTGAGCTAATTGAAAAAGCTTAAACTGCATGGCTTTAACAACCTGACCAAAAGCCTGAGTTTTTGTATTTACGATATCTGCTATGCCAAAACAGCGGAAGAACGCGATGGTTACATCGCCTATATCGATGAACTCTACAATGCCAACCGTCTGACCGAGATCCTGTCAGAAACCTGTTCGATTATCGGCGCGAATATCCTGAATATCGCCCGTCAGGATTATGAACCTCAGGGTGCCAGCGTCACGATTCTGGTCAGCGAAGAGCCGGTCGACCCTCAACTTATCGATAAAACAGAACATCCGGGCCCGCTGCCGGAAGTGGTCGTCGCCCATCTCGATAAAAGCCACATCTGCGTGCACACCTATCCGGAAAGCCATCCTGAAGGCGGGCTGTGTACCTTCCGTGCCGATATCGAAGTGTCGACCTGCGGCGTGATCTCCCCGCTGAACGCGCTGAACTATTTAATCCACCAGCTGGAATCCGATATCGTGACGATTGATTATCGCGTGCGAGGCTTTACCCGTGACATTAACGGCATGAAGCACTTTATCGATCACGAGATCAATTCCATTCAGAACTTTATGTCCGACGACATGAAGTCGCTATATGACATGATGGATGTGAACGTGTATCAGGAAAATATCTTCCATACCAAGATGTTACTTAAGGAGTTCGACCTTAAGCACTACATGTTCCATACCCGACCAGAAGATTTAAGCGAAGAAGAGCGCAAGGCCATTACTGACCTGCTCTGGAAAGAGATGCGCGAAATCTACTACGGCCGCAATATTCCGACCGTGTAAGCCGCGCTGGGAGCAAGGACGCTCCGGTGTGCTATTTCTGTTTCATGAACGCCCGGTACGCCGTCACGACTTGTAAAAAGTCTTCTACGCCGCACAGCGACAGACTCTCTTCATCGTAGTAGCTCATCCCCTCTTCCATCTCATCACCGGAGAATTCAAGCTGGTTGGCACGCACCATCACCTCTTCGCCATCCATCCACAGCGTGTATTCGTGCCCGGCACGTTGCCAGGAGCGTTCACTGCCTTTCACCGTATTTGCCGCCTGTTCAACTTCGTCCAGAAGGGCGAGATTCTCTTTCACCTCTTCGTTGAACCAGTGTCCAACGGCTTCGTGGCCCATCGACATACGCACTTTCACCACTCCGGTGATGTCGCGCAGAAATTCGTAATCCATAGTATTTTCCTCTGCAAAGCCATTACGCTAATTATCGCAGCAGAGAAGAAGAAAAAAAGCGTGGGAGGCAGGAGGAATGAAAATAAAAAGGTGAGAGCAAGACCTTGCGGTCTGATGCCCTCACCCCGTCCCTCTCCACAGGAGAGGGTGCAAACACAAAACCGCCTCCGTGAAGACGGTTTAGCTGTTTATACTGCCGTCTGGAAGATAACCCCGTCAGCCTTCTCGGTGTACTGAGAGAGCTGGTCGAAGTTCAGATAGCGATAGGTATCTACCGCCGTCTTATCCACCTGAGCCACAAAGGTCTGGTACTCTTCCGGCGTTGGCAGTTTACCAATCAGTGCCGCAACCGCCGCCAGCTCCGCAGAGGCCAGGTAGACGTTAGCACCGGTACCTAAACGGTTCGGGAAGTTACGGGTAGAGGTGGAAACCACCGTCGCACCGTCAGCCACGCGCGCCTGGTTACCCATACACAGGGAACAGCCAGGAATTTCGATACGCGCACCGCTCTTACCGAACACGCTGTAGTAGCCCTCTTCGGTCAGCTGAGCCGCATCCATACGGGTTGGCGGAGCCACCCACAAACGCGTTGGCAGCTGGCCTTTGTGGGTATCCAGCAGCTTACCGGCAGCACGGAAGTGGCCGATGTTGGTCATACAGGATCCGATGAACACTTCGTCGATCTTGTCGCCCTGAACGTCGGAAAGCAGACGCGCGTCGTCCGGATCGTTCGGTGCACACAGGATTGGCTCTTTGATATCCGCCAGATCGATGTCGATCACTGCCGCGTATTCTGCGTCAGCATCGGCTTCCAGCAGCTGTGGATCCGCCAGCCATTTTTCCATGCCCTGGATACGGCGCTCCAGCGTACGACGGTCGCCGTAGCCTTCAGCAATCATCCACTTCAGCAGCACGATGTTAGAGGTCAGATACTCAATAATCGGCTCTTTGTTCAGCTTGATGGTACAGCCAGCAGCAGAACGCTCCGCGGACGCATCGGTCAGTTCGAATGCCTGCTCGACTTTCAGATCCGGCAGACCTTCAATTTCCAGAATACGGCCAGAGAAGATGTTTTTCTTCCCTTTCTTCTCAACGGTCAGCAGCCCCTGTTTGATGGCATACAGAGGGATAGCATGCACGAGGTCACGCAGGGTGATACCCGGCTGCATTTTACCCTTGAAGCGCACCAGAACCGATTCTGGCATATCCAGCGGCATCACGCCGGTCGCAGCAGCAAACGCCACCAGCCCCGAGCCCGCTGGGAAGGAGATACCGATTGGGAAACGGGTATGGGAATCACCACCGGTACCGACGGTATCAGGCAGCAGCATACGGTTCAGCCAGGAGTGAATAACACCGTCACCCGGACGCAGCGACACACCGCCACGGTTCATGATGAAGTCAGGCAGCGTGTGGTGCGTGGTCACGTCAACCGGCTTCGGATACGCGGCAGTGTGACAGAAGCTCTGCATCACCAGGTCAGAAGAGAAGCCCAGGCACGCCAGGTCTTTCAGTTCATCACGGGTCATTGGGCCAGTGGTGTCCTGAGACCCCACAGAGGTCATCTTCGGTTCGCAGTACGCGCCAGGACGGACACCGGCGACGCCGCAGGCGCGACCCACCATTTTCTGCGCCAGGGAGTAACCACGATTGCTTTCCGCCACATCTTTCGCATGACGGAACACGTCGCTGTGCGGCAGACCCAGCGCTTCACGCGCTTTGGTCGTCAGGCCACGACCGATGATCAGCGGAATACGGCCACCGGCACGCACTTCGTCAATCAGCACGTCGGTTTTCAGCTCAAAACTCGCCAGCAGTTCGTTGGTTTCGTGGTTGCGCACTTCACCTTTGAACGGGTAAACGTCAATCACGTCGCCCATATTCAGGTTAGAGACATCCACTTCGATCGGCAGTGCGCCCGCATCTTCCATGGTGTTGAAGAAGATTGGCGCAATTTTGCCGCCCAGCACCAGGCCGCCGCCACGTTTGTTAGGCACATGAGGGATGTCATCGCCCATGAACCACAGTACGGAGTTGGTCGCGGACTTACGGGACGAACCGGTACCCACTACGTCACCGACGTATGCCAGCGGGAAACCTTTTTCCTGCAGAGCTTCGATCTGTTTGATCGGGCCAACGCTGCCCGGCTGATCCGGCTCAATACCTTCACGGGCATTTTTCAGCATCGCCAGCGCGTGCAGAGGAATATCAGGACGAGACCACGCATCCGGAGCCGGAGAGAGGTCATCGGTGTTAGTTTCACCGGTCACTTTGAAGACGGTAACGGTGATTTTTTCAGCCAGTGCAGGACGGTTCAGGAACCATTCGGCATCGGCCCAGGATTGCATAACCTGTTTCGCGTAGGCGTTGCCGGCTTTGGCTTTTTCTTCCACATCGTAGAAGTTATCGAACATCAGCAGCGTTGAGGAGAGCGCTTTGGCGGCAATCGGTGCCAGCGTGTCGTTATCCAGTGCGTCAATCAGCGGATGAATGTTGTAGCCACCCTGCATGGTACCGAGCAGTTCAATAGCTTTTTCAGGAGTAACCAGTGGGGAGGTTGCTTCGCCTTTGGCGACGGCGGCAAGGAATCCGGCTTTTACGTAGGCAGCTTCATCTACGCCAGGCGGTACACGGTTGATCAACAGATCTAACAGGAATTCTTCTTCGCCCTTAGGCGGGTTCTTCAGCAGCTCGACGAGCGCGGCCATTTGGGTTGCATCTAAAGGTTTGGGTACAATTCCCTCGGCGGCACGTTCTGCTACGTGCTTACGGTATTCTTCTAGCACGACGGTTCTCCTCGCTCTCATTGTCATATGCGGCGGGCGTTCTCTTCACGCTCCTGTGAGACAGCAGTTTGTAGGGTAAATGCCCGATACCGCGTCGGGCAGCATAGCAGGATTTCTGCACAGTGTTAATCCGTTTACAAAAAAGCAACATTAAAAAATTTGCTGAATCGTTAAGCATGGTGTAGCGGGCAGGTGCAACGAATTCTGACTGCAAAAACCGTGAGTGCGACCTTCTGAATATTCCGGCGGCATTTCAGCCATCCGATATAATTGTGTAATAAATACTCACACTCTTTATCCGGACGTACCGGATGATTCCCCACAAAAGTCAAAACAGTAAAAGACGGGTGATTGATACTCACGCCAACCGTAACGCCTCACGGCACAGCGCTTGTCTCGTTGGAGTCATTTTATGAAGTTGCCCTTTAAGCCACAACTGCTTGTCCTTCTGTGCAGTGTCGGGCTGTTTGCCGCCTCAGGCGTCATGTTCGTTAAAAGCCGCGCAACGGAGCCTGTGGCTCCTGCCCCCGTCGCACAACAACCGGCTGCGCCGCCTGCCGCCCCTGCCGTTCAGCCAGCACCGGTCGCCGCGCCAGCCTACACGGCCGCGCAAATTGATCAGTGGGTCGCCCCCATCGCGCTCTACCCGGATGCCCTGCTATCGCAAATTTTGATGGCTTCGACTTACCCGGCCAACGTCATCCAGGCGGCACAGTGGTCAAAAGACAACCCTAAACTGCAGGGCGATGCCGCCATTCAGGCCGTGGCGAATCAACCCTGGGATCCGAGCGTAAAATCACTGGTGGCGTTTCCTCAACTGATGTCCCTGATGGGCGAAAATCCACCCTGGGTGCAGAGCCTGGGCGACGCGTTTCTCGCGCAGCCGAAAGATGTGATGGATTCCGTGCAACGTCTGCGTTTGCTGGCGCAGCAAACCGGTGCATTGCAATCAACACCGCAGCAAACGGTCACCACCGAGACAAAACCGGCCCCGGCGAAAACGGCCACCAGCCAGACAACAAGCACCGCCACGACGTCAGCCCCGACGGTCATTAAAATTGAGTCCGCCGACCCGCAGGTGGTTTACGTTCCCACCTACAACCCGAATACCGTGTATGGCACCTGGCCGAACACCGCTTATCCGCCCGTCTATTTACCGCCCTCCCCGGGAGAGCAGTTTACGGACAGCCTGGTCAAAGGCTTAGGGTTCAGCCTGGGTGTGGCGACAACCTACGCTATTTTCAGCAACATCGACTGGGATGATGACGATGACTGGGATCACCACCATGATGACGACTGGGATCACCACGGCGGCTATAACCGCAACGGTGATAACAACATCAATATCAACGTTGAGAACTTTAATAAAATCAGCGGCCAGCGCCTGACGGACGCCAACCGCACCTGGCAGCATAACCCGGCCTATCGTGAAGGAGTGCCCTATCCCACCAACACGCTCAACAATCGCTTCCACTCAACGAACACGGCAACGGGGCTAAGCGCGACGCAGCAAAAACCGGTCAACCGGGACAGCCAACGGCAGGCTGCGCTGAGCCAGATGGAGAAATCAACGGGAAAAACCTTCCCGCAAACCGCGCGTCCGGGCACCAAAGATGCACAGCGTCAGGCGTCAACCGCCCAGCTGAAGCAAATTTCCCAGCGCAACAACTACCGGGGCTACGACACCAAACCGCAAACGGCACAGCGGACAGCCGCTAAGACGCGAGACAGTCGCCCGACCACCACGCAAAGGCAAGAGAAACGGGTTTCGCAGCCTGCGCGGAGTAGCCAGCCGCGCGCCAATGCGCTCAGCGGTAACGACAGTCGTTCCGCCAACTGGCAAGCCCAGCAGCAGCGAGGCGCCCAGAGCAGGCAACAGGCTGCCCGCCATCAGCAACCGCGCCAGACGTCTACCGGGCGTGCTGAACACCGTGAATTCCGTCACCGTTAAGGAAGCCGACATGAAAAGCAAATTACTCAGTGGGTTCGCGTTATTCATGCTGTCGGCCGCCGCAATGGCGCAGCAATCTTTCAGCACGCCAGACCAGGCAACCGATGCGCTGGCCAGCGCCATCAGTGAGCAAAATGAAAGCGCGATGAACACCCTGCTCGGTGAGAACTGGCGTGATTTCCTGCCGCCGGAAGGGGTGGATCCTGATGCCGTGGATCGCTTCCTGCGCGACTGGAAAGTTCGGCACAATACGGTCGTTGACGGGAATAAGGCACATCTTGTGGTCGGTGACAGCGACTGGCAGCTACCTATTCCGGTGATCAAAACCGCCTCTGGCTGGCAATTTGATATCAAAGAAGGGGCTGAAGAGATCCTGACCCGCGAGATTGGCCGCAACGAGCTCGCCGCCATCGAGGCGCTGCACGCGTATGTGGATGCACAGCAAAGCTATTTTGCGCTGAACCAGAAATATGCGCAGAAGATTGTCAGCTCAGCCGGCAAAAAAGACGGCTTATACTGGCCGGCCTCGCCCGGCGAAGCCCCCAGCCCACTCGGTCCGGCCTTCAGCCCGAAAGAACCCGGCACTGGCTATCACGGCTACCGTTTTCGCATCCTGCCGGATAAAAACGGTTTTGCCATGGTGGCCTGGCCAGTCAGCTACGGTCAGACGGGCGTGATGAGCTTTGTAATAAACCAGACCGACAAGGTGTATCAGTCGGACCTCGGTAGCGAGTCAGAGAAGAAAGCGCAGGCGTTACCTGCTTATCACCTGGATCACACCTGGCAACCGGTCGCCCCATAACACAGGCAAAAAAAAACGCCTCCGGAGGAGGCGTTTCGCAATCATGAAGAAACTTATTTCTTCTTCGCTTTCGCGTTAGGCAGGTCGGTGATGCTACCTTCGAACACTTCTGCCGCCAGGCCAACAGACTCGTGCAGAGTCGGGTGAGCGTGGATAGTCAGCGCGATGTCTTCAGCGTCACAACCCATTTCGATAGCCAGACCGATTTCACCCAGCAGCTCGCCGCCGTTGGTACCGACAATCGCACCACCGATCACACGGTGAGTCTCTTTGTCGAAGATCAGTTTGGTCATACCGTCTGCGCAGTCGGAAGCGATAGCACGGCCAGAAGCAGCCCACGGGAAGGTGGCGGTTTCGTAGCTGATGCCTTTCTCTTTCGCTTCTTTCTCAGTCAGACCCACCCATGCCACTTCTGGCTCGGTGTAAGCGATAGATGGGATCACTTTCGGATCGAAGTAGTGTTTCATGCCGGCGATAACTTCAGCGGCAACGTGACCTTCGTGAACACCTTTGTGCGCCAGCATTGGCTGACCGACGATATCGCCGATAGCAAAGATGTGCGGCACGTTGGTGCGCAGCTGTTTGTCAACGCGGATGAAGCCACGGTCGTCCACTTCCACGCCTGCTTTGCCCGCGTCGAGGTTTTTACCGTTCGGTACACGGCCGATAGCCACCAGCACGGCGTCGTAACGCTGTGGTTCGGCAGGGGCTTTTTTGCCTTCCATGGAAACGTAAATACCGTCTTCTTTTGCTTCAACGGCAGTCACTTTGGTTTCCAGCATCAGGTTGAATTTCTTGCTGATACGTTTGGTGAAGACTTTAACGATGTCTTTATCGGCAGCCGGGATAACCTGGTCGAACATTTCAACCACGTCGATCTCTGAACCCAGCGCATGGTACACGGTACCCATTTCCAGACCGATGATACCGCCACCCATAACCAGCATACGCTTAGGTACGGATTTCAGCTCCAGCGCATCGGTGGAATCCCACACGCGTGGATCTTCATGTGGAATGAATGGCAGCTGAATTGGACGGGAACCCGCAGCGATGATCGCGTTGTCGAAGTTAATAACGGTTTTGCCGTTTTCGCCTTCCACTTCCAGGGTGTTCGCGCCGGTGAATTTACCCAGACCGTTTACCACTTTCACTTTACGGCCTTTGGCCATACCTGCCAGACCACCGGTCAGCTGAGTGATAACTTTCTCTTTCCAGGTACGAATCTTGTCGATATCGGTTTTCGGCTCGCCGAAGACGATACCGTGTTCAGCCAGTGCTTTGGCTTCTTCGATAACTTTCGCAACGTGCAGCAGAGCTTTAGAAGGGATACAGCCTACGTTCAGGCAAACACCACCGAGGGTGTTGTAGCGTTCTACGATTACGGTTTCCAGACCTAAATCAGCGCAACGGAAGGCAGCAGAGTAACCCGCCGGGCCTGCCCCAAGTACCACGACCTGAGTTTTGATTTCAGTACTCATCATGACCTCTTATTGATTTCCGGCGGTCCAGGTACTTGTCGCCCTTCATCCACCGGGACGTTCTATCCGCCCGCAGTTTACAAAATTGTTAACAATTTTGAAACAACAAACGGCTCACGAATTGTCGCTTTTCGCCAATAACCTCACAGACCACATGAGATTAACAGAAAAAAGCCGGCCGACTGGCCGGCTTTTCGATTACATCACCAGGCGGCGAATGTCGCTCAGGGTGTTGTTGATGATGGTGATAAAACGCGCACCATCAGCACCGTCGATCACGCGGTGGTCGAAGGACAGAGAGATTGGCATCATCAGACGCGGCACGAACTCTTTGCCATTCCATACCGGTTCCATCGCGGACTTGGACACACCAAGGATAGCCACTTCCGGCGCGTTAACAATCGGTGCGAAGTGGGTAGTACCCAGGCCGCCGATGCTGGAGATAGTGAAGCAGCCGCCCTGCATTTCGCCGGCAGTCAGCTTACCATCACGCGCTTTTTTGGAGATGGTGGTCAGTTCACGGGACAGCTCAGTGATGCTCTTCTTGTTCACGTCTTTAAAGACCGGAACAACCAGACCATTTGGCGTATCAACCGCAACACCGATGTTGATGTATTTCTTCAGCGTCAGCTTCTGGCCATCTTCGGACAGGGAGCTGTTGAAGCGTGGCATCTGCTCAAGCGCCGCAGCAACGGCTTTCATGATGAAGACGACTGGGGTGAATTTCACGTCCAGTTTACGCTTCTCAGCTTCGGCATTCTGCTGTTTACGGAACGCTTCCAGATCGGTGATATCCGTTTTGTCGAAGTGCGTAACGTGCGGGATCATCACCCAGTTACGGCTCAGGTTGGCACCAGAGATTTTCTGGATACGACCCAGTTCCACTTCTTCGATTTCACCGAACTTGCTGAAGTCCACTTTCGGCCATGGCAGCATGCCCGGGATACCGCCGCCAGCGGCAGCAGCAGGGGCAGCTTCAGCGCGTTTCACCGCGTCTTTCACATAGGCCTGAACGTCTTCGCGCAGGATACGACCTTTACGGCCAGTCCCTTTCACTTTTGCCAGGTTTACACCGAATTCGCGCGCCAGGCGACGAATCAGTGGCGTAGCGTGAACGTAAGCGTCGTTCTCAGCGAACTCAGATTTACCTTCTGCTTTTGCAGCAGGGGCAGCAGCAGGTTTAGCCGCCTGAGCCGGTGCAGCGGCAGGTGCTGGTGCAGCAGCGGCAGCCGGAGCAGCAGCTGGCGCAGCGCCTTCCACTTCGAAGACCATGATCAGAGAGCCCGTAGACACTTTGTCGCCGGTGCTGATTTTGATCTCTTTAACGGTACCCGCGAATGGCGCGGGTACTTCCATAGACGCTTTGTCGCCTTCAACGGTAATCAATGACTGTTCAGCAGCAACTTTGTCGCCCACTTTTACCATCACTTCGGTGACTTCAACTTCGTCACCACCGATGTCAGGTACGTTGACATCTTTCGCACCGCCAGCAGCAGGTGCAGCGGCCGGCGCTGGCGCAGCAGCCTGAGCAGGTGCGGCAGCAGGTGCAGCACCTGCCACTTCGAAGATCATGATCAGAGAGCCGGTAGAAACTTTGTCACCGGTGTTGATCTTGATCTCTTTAACCGTACCTGCGAATGGCGCCGGCACTTCCATAGAGGCTTTGTCGCCTTCTACGGTGATCAGGGACTGCTCAGCCGTAACGGTATCGCCCACTTTCACCAGGATTTCAGTGACTTCTACTTCGTCACCGCCGATGTCAGGCACGTTGACTTCTTTTGCCGCAGCAGCTGCTGGTGCAGCAGCCGCAGGAGCAGCTTCTTTCTTCTCTTCCTGCGCAGGTGCAGCAGCTGCTGCACCGTCGGCGGAATCGAAAATCATGATCAGTTTGCCAGTCTCGGTTTTATCGCCAACAGAGACTTTGATCTCTTTAACGATGCCAGCCTGAGGAGACGGAACTTCCATAGAGGCTTTATCGCCTTCTACAGTGATCAGCGACTGTTCAGCTTCAACTTTGTCGCCCACTTTGACCAGGATCTCGGTGATTTCAACTTCATCAGCCCCGATGTCCGGTACTTTGATTTCGATAGCCATTCTTCTTTTACCTCTTACGCCAGACGCGGGTTAACTTTATCTGCATCGATGTTGAATTTGGTGATTGCGTCCGCAACCACTTTCTTATCGATTTCGCCACGTTTAGCCAGTTCGCCCAGTGCTGCTACAACCACGTAAGATGCATCCACTTCGAAGTGGTGACGCAGGTTTTCGCGGCTGTCAGAACGACCGAAGCCGTCAGTACCCAGTACGCGGTAATCATCAGCCGGTACGTAAGTACGAACCTGCTCAGCGAACAGTTTCATATAGTCAGTAGACGCAACCGCAGGCGCGTCGTTCATCACCTGAGCGATGTATGGAACGCGTGGCGTTTCCATTGGGTGCAGCATGTTCCAGCGCTCACAATCCTGGCCATCACGCGCCAGTTCAGTGAAG
This sequence comes from Enterobacter sp. MEB024, assembly GCF_030209635.1. Lineage (NCBI taxonomy): Bacteria > Pseudomonadati > Pseudomonadota > Gammaproteobacteria > Enterobacterales > Enterobacteriaceae > Enterobacter > Enterobacter sp. MEB024. The sequence continues at coordinate 88,147 of NZ_JARVRQ010000006.1, forward strand.
GACGTTACGCTGTACACGTCAGAGCCAACGCCGTAGTCGTTCGCCAGGATCTGTGCCGCTTCACGTACGTGACGCAGGATAGAACCGGAGCCCAGCAGCTGAACTTTACCTTTGCTACCTGCAACGGTTTCGAGTTTGTAGATACCTTTACGGATACCTTCCTCGGCACCTGCTGGCATGGCCGGCATGTGGTAGTTTTCGTTCAGCGTGGTGATGTAGTAGTAAATGTTCTCTTGCGCTTCACCGTACATGCGCTGCAGACCGTCATGCATGATGACTGCCACTTCGTACGCGTAAGACGGGTCGTAAGAGATACAGTTAGGGATAGTCAGAGACTGAATATGGCTGTGACCATCTTCGTGCTGCAGACCTTCACCGTTCAGGGTCGTACGACCAGAAGTACCACCGATCAGGAAGCCGCGAGCCTGCTGGTCGCCTGCCTGCCAGCACAGGTCACCGATACGCTGGAACCCGAACATGGAGTAGTAAATGTAGAACGGGATCATCGGCAGGTTGTTGGTGCTGTAAGAGGTCGCAGCAGCCAGCCAGGATGCGCCTGCGCCCAGCTCGTTGATACCTTCCTGCAGGATCTGACCTTTCTCGTCTTCTTTGTAGTAAGCAACCTGCTCACGGTCCTGCGGGGTGTACTGCTGGCCGTTCGGGCTGTAAATACCGATCTGACGGAACAAACCTTCCATACCGAAAGTACGCGCTTCGTCGGCAATGATTGGAACCAGACGATCTTTGATCGACTTGTTCTTCAGCATCACGTTCAGGGCACGAACGAAAGCGATAGTGGTAGAGATCTCTTTGTTCTGCTCTTCAAGCAGCTGAGAGAAATCTTCCAGCGCTGGCAGTTCCAGCTTCTCGGTGAAGTTAGGCTGACGAGCTGGCAGGTAGCCTTTCAGCGCCTGACGACGTTCGTGCAGGTACTTATGCTCTTCAGAACCTTCAGGGAAGGTGATGTAAGACAGGTTTTCTACCTGCTCATCGGTCACTGGAACGTTGAAACGGTCGCGGATATAACGCACGCCGTCCATGTTCATTTTCTTAACCTGGTGAGCGATGTTTTTACCTTCTGCGGTATCACCCATGCCGTAACCTTTGATGGTATGGGCCAGGATTACAGTCGCTTTACCTTTGGTTTCACGCGCTTTTTTCAGTGCAGCGTAAATTTTCTTCGGATCGTGGCCGCCACGGTTCAGAGCCCAGATCTGTTCGTCAGTCCAGTCTGCAACCAGTGCTGCGGTTTCAGGATATTTACCGAAGAAGTGCTCACGAACGTAGGCACCGTCTTTGGATTTGAAGGTCTGGTAGTCACCGTCAACGGTTTCGTTCATCAGCTGGATCAGTTTACCGCTGGTGTCTTTACGCAGCAGTTCGTCCCAACGGGAACCCCACATCACTTTGATAACGTTCCAGCCAGCACCTGCGAAGATGCCTTCCAGTTCGTTGATGATCTTGCCGTTACCGGTTACCGGACCATCCAGACGCTGCAGGTTACAGTTGATGATGAAGCACAGGTTGTCCAGTTTCTCACGGGTCGCAATGGTGATTGCGCCTTTCGATTCTGGCTCATCCATCTCGCCATCGCCCAGGAAGGCGTAGACGGTCTGTTCAGAGGTGTCTTTCAGACCACGGTGTTCCAGATATTTCAGGAATTTAGCCTGATAGATAGCACCGATTGGGCCCAGACCCATGGATACTGTCGGGAACTGCCAGAATTCTGGCATCAGTTTAGGGTGTGGGTAAGAAGACAGACCTTTACCGTGAACTTCCTGACGGAAGTTGTTCATCTGCTCTTCAGTCAGACGACCTTCCAGGAATGCACGTGCATAGATGCCCGGAGAGATGTGGCCCTGGAAGTACACCAGATCGCCGCCGTCTTTCTCGTTAGCTGCACGGAAGAAGTGGTTGAAACACACTTCGTAAACGGTCGCAGAAGACTGGAAGGACGCCATGTGGCCACCCAGTTCCAGGTCTTTCTTGGACGCGCGCAGAACGGTCATGATGGCGTTCCAGCGGATTGCAGAACGGATACGGCGTTCCAGATCCAGATTGCCCGGGTATTCCGGTTCGTCTTCAACGGCAATCGTGTTTACGTAGTTGCTAGCCCCTGCACCTGAAGCAACCTTCACACCGCCTTTGCGGGCTTCAGAAAGCAGCTGATCAATCAGATACTGAGCACGCTCAACACCTTCTTCACGGATGACCGATTCGATCGCCTGTAGCCAGTCGCGAGTTTCGATCGGATCCACGTCATTTTGGAGACGTTCTGACATGGGGGTATTCCTTATCTATCTAATACGTTGATTTGTCTGGAACCTGTCCCATTGTGCTCTTGGGCAAGAACACAATAAGACAGGTTCTGCGTTTAGTTGCCGCGCTCTAAAAAACCCTGGCGCTTAATCCTTTCGTTGCTGTATGCGGCGTAATGAACGTTCGCGACGCGATTGTTCACGGCTGCGGTCCAGCAAGATTTCCTCAATGAAAGCCAGATGTCGGTGCGACGCTTCGCGCGCCTGCTCCGGTTCCCCGGCCATTATCGCCTCGAATACTCGGGTGCGATGGTTGCTTACCAATGGGAGCATGTCCCGACGGGCATACAACAATTCAAAATTCTGACGAACGTTCTGGGCCAGCATCGGCTCCATGCAGCGTAGCAGATGGAGGAGCACAACATTGTGTGCAGCTTCGGTGACGGCGATTTGATACTGGACAACGGCATTGGACTCGGCGTCTAAATCGCCGGATTGCTGTGCCCGTTCAATGGCCTGATGAAGTTCGCGGATACGCACGCGATCTTCATCAGTGCTACGAAGTGCGGCGTAATAGGCCGCGATACCTTCTAGCGCGTGACGGGTCTCAAGCAGATCAAACTGGGATTCTGGGTGGTCAGAGAGAAGTTCTACCAGCGGATCGCTGAAGCTCTGCCACAGGCTGTTTTGCACAAAGGTTCCGCCGCCCTGGCGACGAAGCAGCAAGCCCTTTGCTTCGAGACGTTGAATCGCCTCACGCAGAGAGGGACGTGAAACGTCGAACTGTTTTGCCAGCTCGCGTTCTGGCGGAAGTTTCTCACCCGGGCGCAGTGTCCCTTCGAGGATTAAAAACTCCAGCTGCTGCTCAATCACATCAGATAGTTTTGGTTGGCGAATTTTGCTGTAGGCCATATTCCCTGTCTTACGCCTTTTTGCCCGGAGTCAATTGGTCTTACCAATTTCAAGTTCGTATCGCTAAAGTAACAAAGTATTCACCTTCTGTCCATATTGGTTTTGATTGAAATCAGTAAACCCTGCACATTTTAACAACCTTACAGAAATAACGTTTCAGAAATGTAACTTCGCACAAATGAGTTAGTTACTCCCTTAGTGGGAGTTTTAACCTTAATGAAACGAGGGTTTTTGCAGTCTGAAGCGATTCAACAACGCAAAATATGAAATTTTGCCCACTTACGGAGCATTTCTATTCTATAGGTTGGGGTAAGAAGGGTTAGCGGGGTGATTTACAAATGCTTTCTTTTTATTCAACTCGTCATCGCCCCGTCATAAAGCAGGTGCAATCGCTGGCGCTTACCACTATTCTGGCGCTTACGGAAGACATCTCCGCTTTTTTCGGTCTCATTGACTGTAAAGAAATAAATACAGAAAACGGATATTCATAATTACACACGCGTCGCGTGAACATAACAACCACACACGAGGTTTCAAATGGAAGCTCAACAGCACGGCGATCAGCTAAAGCGCGGTCTGAAGAACCGCCATATACAGCTAATCGCACTGGGCGGTGCTATTGGCACTGGACTGTTTCTGGGAAGTGCATCCGTTATCCAGTCTGCCGGTCCCGGCATTATTTTGGGTTACGCCATTGCCGGTTTTATCGCTTTTCTGATTATGCGCCAGTTAGGTGAAATGGTCGTTGAAGAGCCGGTTGCGGGCTCTTTCAGCCACTTTGCCTATAAGTACTGGGGCAGTTTCGCCGGTTTCGCGTCAGGCTGGAACTACTGGGTGTTGTACGTTCTGGTTGCCATGGCTGAACTGACCGCCGTCGGGAAATACATTCAATTCTGGTACCCGGAGATCCCCACCTGGGCTTCTGCTGCGGCCTTCTTCGTCATTATTAACGCCATCAACCTCACCAACGTTAAAGTCTTCGGTGAGATGGAGTTCTGGTTTGCCATCATCAAAGTGGTTGCCGTCGTGGCGATGATCATCTTTGGCGGCTGGCTGCTATTTAGCGGCAACGGTGGCCCGCAGGCCACGGTACGCAACCTCTGGGAACAGGGCGGCTTCCTGCCTCACGGCATGACGGGCCTCGTGATGATGATGGCAATCATTATGTTCTCCTTTGGTGGTCTGGAGCTGGTCGGCATCACCGCAGCTGAAGCTGACAACCCGGAACAGAGCATCCCGAAAGCGACCAACCAGGTTATCTACCGTATTCTGATTTTCTATGTGGGCTCACTGGCCGTTCTGCTCTCTCTGCTGCCGTGGACGCGCGTTACTGCAGACACCAGCCCGTTTGTCCTGATTTTCCACGAGCTGGGCGATACCGTCGTGGCGAATGCGCTCAACATCGTGGTGCTGACGGCGGCGCTGTCGGTCTATAACAGCTGCGTATACTGCAACAGCCGTATGCTGTTCGGCCTGGCCCAGCAGGGTAACGCGCCGAAGATGCTGCTCAACGTCGATAAGCGTGGCGTTCCGGTGAACACCATCATCGTTTCGGCGATCGTAACGGCGCTGTGTGTCCTGATTAACTATCTGGCACCGGAATCGGCGTTTGGCCTGCTGATGGCGCTGGTGGTCTCTGCCCTGGTTATCAACTGGGCGATGATCAGCCTGGCACACATCAAGTTCCGCCGTGCCAAGCATCAGCAGGGCGTGAAGACTCGCTTCCCTGCCCTGCTCTATCCGCTGGGCAACTGGATCTGCCTGCTGTTTATGGCGGGAGTGCTGGTCATCATGCTGCTGACCCCGGGTATGGCAATCTCGGTGTACCTGATCCCAGTCTGGGTTGCCGTTCTTGGTATCGGCTATCTGTTTAGCCAGAAAAGCCGCAACGCCCTGAAAGCTCACTAAGTCTCCCCCGCGGTATCTGCGTTTTGCAGGTACCGCGTGTTGTTACCTCCCTCACAGTTTCACGCCAACAGCGCATTTATCCATATCACCGCCCTGATACTGCAACGCATATATTCGTTTGCCAGCAAATAATTCTCTCCATACCGTAACCCGGAGAGCAGTCTATGGATAACGCAAAACTGTCAGTAAAAGAAAAGATCGGCTATGGGATGGGCGATGCAGGTTGCAACATCATCTTTGGCGCCATCATGTTGTTTGTTAATTATTTTTATACCGATATTTTTGGTCTGGCGCCTGCACTGGTCGGCGTACTGCTGCTGTCTGTCCGCGTAATTGATGCCGTAACGGATCCGATTATGGGGGCCATCGCCGACCGTACCCGCAGTAAATATGGCCGGTTTCGTCCATGGCTGCTGTGGATAGCCTTTCCCTATGCGCTGTTCAGCATCCTGATGTTCACCACACCAGAGTGGAGCTACAACAGCAAAGTTATCTATGCCTTCGTCACCTATTTCCTGCTCTCTTTAACCTATACGGCAATCAACATTCCTTATTGCTCGTTAGGCGGCGTGATTACCAACGATCCGCAGGAACGTGTTGCCTGCCAATCCTATCGCTTTGTGCTGGTAGGTATCGCCACGCTGCTGCTGTCGCTGACGCTGTTACCGATGGCCGACTGGTTTGGTGGCGACAACAAAGCCAAAGGCTACCAGATGGCAATGACCGTGCTGGCGCTGATTGGTACCGGTATGTTTCTGTTCTGCTTCTATACCGTTCGCGAGCGTGTACGCCCGGCGGTACAGACTCATGACGAGCTGAAAAACGACCTGAAAGACGTGTGGAAGAACGACCAGTGGGTGCGCATTCTGCTGCTAACCCTGTGCAACGTGTGCCCGGGCTTTATCCGCATGGCGGCCACGATGTACTACGTGACCTGGGTTATGGGCCAGAGTACTCATTTCGCCACGCTGTTTATCAGCCTGGGCGTGGTTGGCATGATGCTCGGCAGTATGCTGGCGAAAGTCCTCACCGACCGCTGGTGTAAGCTGAAAGTGTTCTTCTGGACCAACATCGTGCTGGCGATTTTCTCCTGCGCCTTCTATTTCTTCGATCCGAAAGCCACGGTCACCATTGTGGTGCTCTACTTCCTGCTGAACATCCTGCACCAGATCCCGTCTCCGCTGCACTGGTCGCTGATGGCCGACGTCGATGACTACGGTGAGTGGAAAACCGGTAAGCGCATCACCGGGATCAGCTTCTCCGGTAACATCTTCTTCCTCAAACTGGGGCTGGCGATTGCCGGTGCGATGGTTGGTTTCCTGCTCTCCTGGTACGGTTATGACGCGGGGGCGAAAGCGCAAAGTCCGGATGCCATCAACGGCATTGTATTGCTGTTTACCGTGATTCCGGGCGTCGGGTATCTCATTACCGCAGGCGTGGTACGCCTGCTGAAGGTTGACCGCGAAACGATGAAGCAGATCCAGGAAGACCTCGAGAAGCGTCGCAACAATTATCGCGAGCTGAATAATTATCAGGAACTCAAAGCCGCTGAGACGAAATAAGGAAAGCCGAATGCACACCTGGCCAAACCCGTTTATTGAACAACGTGCCGACCCCTATATTCTGCACCACGAGGGGCTGTACTACTTTATCGCCTCCGTGCCGCAGTACGACAGGCTCGAGATCCGCCGCGCCGACTCGCTGGAAGGACTACGCGATGCCGAAGAGGTCGTGGTCTGGCGTAAACCGGAGACCGGGCCGATGAGCCAGCTGATCTGGGCACCGGAACTGCACCACATTGACGGTAAGTGGTATATCTATTTTGCCGCCACCCATACCCAGGCGCTGGACAGCCTCGGGATGTTCCAGCACCGTATGTTTGCGCTGGAGTGTGCGGACCACGATCCCCTCACCGGGACGTGGATCGAGAAAGGCCAGATTACCACCCCGTTCGACACCTTCGCACTGGACGCCACCACGTTCGTCCATCAGGGAAAACGCTGGTATTTGTGGGCACAAAAAGCCCCGGATATCGCCGGAAACTCCAACCTCTATCTGTGCGAAATGGCGAATCCGTGGACGCTTAAAGGCGAGCCGGTGATGCTCAGTAAACCGGAGTATGACTGGGAATGCCGCGGATTTTGGGTCAACGAAGGTCCGGCAGTGCTGTTTCACGAAGATAAGCTGTTTATCAGCTACTCCGCCAGCGCCACGGATGAGAACTATTGCATGGGGTTACTGTGGATAGACATGAATGCCGATCCGCAAAATCCGGCGAACTGGCATAAAGCGTCGCGTCCGGTTTTCCGAACCAGCGTCGAGAATCGTCAGTTTGGGCCCGGGCATAACAGCTTTACGCAAACGCCGGAGGGAGAAGACGTGCTGGTCTACCACGCGCGAAACTACACCGAGATTGAAGGCGATCCGCTCTATGACCCGAATCGTCACACGCGTCTGAAACACGTGCGCTGGGACGAAAATGGGATGCCTGACTTTGGCATCCCGCCTGCTGATACGCTCTGACCGGTACGGCGCGCTGGCTTAGACCAGCGTGCCGTAAATGGTCAGCAACGCCACGACCACGACCACCACAAACGACGTTTTCTTCGCCATGGAGACAGCCGCTTTCGGCGTTTCAATCTTGTCGGTATGCGGCTCACGCGCCAGCGAGAACTGCGCCAGACGTGTTAACACCTGATACTGAGACGTGTGGCGGTCGGCAAGCGAAGCAAACCATGCCGGCAGCGCTTTTTCACCGTGGCCAATTAACGCATAAACGACGCCCACCAGACGTACCGGGAGCCAGTCCAGCACATGCAGAATGGCATCGATTCCCGACAATAAACGTTCATGCGGGGTAAGGTAACGGGCAAGCCAGGTCTGCCAGGCGCGCAGAAACGCATAGCCCATCAGCAGTACCGGCCCCCACGGGCCGCCCACCACAAACCAGAACAGCGGTGCCAGGTAGTAACGGAAGTTGATCCACAGCAGCGCATTTTGCAGTTCGCGCAAAAATTCACGCTCATCGCAATCCGGCGGCACGCCGTGGATCATCGTCAGCTCGCTCGCCATGGCGCCCCGCGCATGGGCATCGTCACGGGATGCGGCTTTCAGATAGGCGTGGTAGTGCATACGCACCTTGCCCGCGCCAATACAGAGCACGCCGAGCAGGATCCACACCACCAGCAGCGGCACGTTGAAAAAGAGGCCGTAAAGCGAACGCAGCAGTAAAAATGTTATAACCATCACGCCAGCGGTCATCAGCAGCGTGCGCAGCATGGAAAAATGTTTAATCCGGCGGAAAAGCACCTCCAGCCGGTGATCCAGATGCCAGTGCTCACCGAGTTTGAACAGGCGTTCAGCGATGATAACCAGCAGCATGGTAAACAACGTCATGTTATCTCCTTATTCTGACGACGCGGTAAGCAAGGCGCGAAACCGGGGCCAGTCAAAAGCCGGGCCGGGATCGGTTTTTCTCGCCGGAGCAATATCGCTGTGTCCCGTAATATTCCCGGCTATCGCGGGATAGAGCCCGATCAGCGTTTGGGTTACAGCCACCAACTGTTGATACTGTGAATCGGTGTAGGGGGTGGTGTCAGTGCCTTCCAGCTCAATCCCGATGGAAAAATCATTGCAGCGGTCGCGTCCCTGGTACATCGACACGCCGGCATGCCAGGCACGCTTATCAAAAGGGACGTACTGAACCACTTCGCCGTCGCGACGGATCAGACAGTGAGCCGACACGCGCAGATGCGCAATCTCAGCAAAGAAAGGATGGGCATCAGGATCCAGGTTCCCCGTGAATAATGCGTCGATCCACGGGCCGCCAAACTCACCCGGCGGGAGACTGATATTATGAACAACCAGCAGTGTGGGCTTTTCATCCTCCGGGCGGCAGTCGTGGTGCGGCGAGGGCACATGCCGCGCATCCACCAGCCATCCGTTTTCTAACAACATGCTGGAACTCCTTATGTATGGTGCTGTTACTCGGTTCAGAGTAGCATGTTTCAATATTATGATTCGTTACCAATTTGGAGTTTTATCATGCCGCCTCGCCGTTACAACCCCGACAACCGACGTGAAGCGCTTCTGGAACGTATTAATATGGATATTCCGGCAAGCGTTGCCCATGCCCTGAAAGAAGATCTGGGCGGTGACGTCAGCGCCGACAGGGATATTACCGCACAATTATTGCCAAAAGAGACTCGCTCACATGCGGTCATTATTACGCGCGAAGAGGGTATTTTTTGCGGTAAGCGTTGGGTTGAAGAGGTCTTTACCCAACTGGCAGGCGATGAGGTGCAGATCACCTGGCATGTCGACGACGGTGATGCGATTACGGCAAATCAGCCGCTGTTCGAACTTGATGGACCTTCCCGTGTACTGCTGACCGGCGAACGAACCGCGCTGAACTTCGTGCAGACGTTGTCCGGTGTGGCAAGCGAAGTACGTCGCTACGTTGACCTGCTGGCGGGTACCCGCACGCAGTTGCTGGATACCCGCAAAACGCTACCGGGTCTGCGCACTGCGTTGAAATACGCGGTGCTCTGTGGCGGCGGTGCAAACCATCGTCTGGGGTTGTCTGACGCGTTCCTGATTAAAGAGAACCATATCATTGCCTCGGGATCCGTGCGTCAGGCGGTCGAAAAAGCCTTCTGGCTGCATCCGGATGTGCCCGTCGAAGTGGAAGTCGAAAACCTGGAGGAGCTGGAGCAGGCTATCAAGGCCGGCGCCGATATCATCATGCTTGATAACTTCGAAACCGAGCAGATGCGCGAGGCGGTAAAACTGACCAACGGCAAAGCCCAGCTTGAAGTATCCGGCAACGTGACGTTTGATACGATCCGTGAATTCGCCGAGACCGGCGTTGATTTTATCTCCGTTGGGGCGCTGACCAAGCACGTTCGCGCCCTCGACCTCTCGATGCGCTTCAAATAATGACCCTCCCCTCTCGTTGCGGAGAGGGGAAATTCACTCCCGCTCGCAAAACCATTGCCCTACCCTGCAACACGTCACGAATTCCCTGAAAGCCCCTTCACGTTCCTTTTTTTGCCCCTCGTTTCTGCGCTGTCTCACTGCCAGAGTAGCCCTACTTAACGTAAGGAGCAGACATGGACAGACAACAAGGATTCACACTCATTGAGCTGATGGTGGTGATCGGCATTATTGCCATTCTGAGCGCCATCGGCGTTCCCGCGTACCAGAACTACCTGCGAAAAGCAGCGTTGACCGATATGCTGCAAACCTTCATTCCCTACCGCACCGCCATTGAGCTTTGCGCCCTGGATCACGGCGGCGTGGAGAGCTGTGACGGAGGCAGTAATGGCATCCCGTCCCCCACCACTACCCGCTACGTTTCAGGCATGAACGTGGCGAAAGGCGTCGTGACCTTAACCGGCCAGGAGAGCCTTAACGGGCTGGAGGTGGTCATGACGCCACAATGGAATAATGGCAACGGCATGACGGGGTGGACGCGTGACTGCAACATCGGTACCGACAGCGCGCTCAAGCAGGCCTGTGAAGACGTTTTCCGCTTCGACACCCACTGAGGAGCGGATGATGAATACCGATCAGCTTGTCGCACTTTGTCTGCGTCACCATGCCCTTCTGCTGAGCAGCGATAGCGACATGATTAGCATTGCCGTCGTGGGAAACCCCGGCCCTGAACTGATGGAAGCCCTGCGTTTCGCTACCCAGAAACGGATTGATATCGAGTGCTGGAGCGCCGAGCGCATGGAAAAGCACCGGCAGTTAACCACACAAACGCATCTGCCCGTCGTTACGCCGACACACTCAGCGGTGGATATTCTTAACCACACGCTGCAGCAGGCGATAAACCAACGCGCTTCTGATATTCATATTGAACCGATGGAGCAGACTTGCCAGATTCGCCTGCGCATCGACGGCGTGCTTTGCCCGCAGCCCCCACTTTCAGCCGCGCTGGCCACCATGCTCAGCGCCCGGTTAAAAGTGCTGGGTAACCTCGATATTGCGGAGCGCCGCTTACCGCAGGACGGTCAGTTTACGATTGAGCTGGCAAACGAGCCGGTCTCATTTCGCATCGCCACGCTTCCCTGCAGCGGGGGTGAAAAAATTGTACTGCGCCTGCTGCATCAGGTTCAGCAATCTCTTGAGCCGGAAACGTTGGGGATGAATGCTAAACAGCTGGCCGGCTTTAGCGAAGTGCTCCACCAGCCGCAGGGGCTGATTCTGGTTACCGGCCCCACTGGCAGCGGTAAAACCGTGACGCTGTATAGCGCGCTGCAGGCTCGAAACACGCCGGATGTGAACATCTGCAGCGTGGAAGACCCGATAGAGATCCCGCTTGCAGGATTAAACCAGACGCAGATAAACCCGCGTGCGGGCCTCACCTTCCAGACGGTGCTGAGAGCGCTGCTACGTCAGGATCCTGACATCATTATGGTCGGCGAAATTCGTGATGGCGAAACGGCAGAGATTGCCATTAATGCCGCACAAACCGGGCATCTGGTGTTGTCGACGCTACACACCAACTCGACGGCGGAAACCCTGATCCGCCTGCAGCAGATGGGGGTGCCGCGATGGATGATCTCTTCCGCCCTCTCGCTGGTCATCGCCCAGCGGCTGGTGCGCCGTTTATGCCCCCATTGCCGCCAGGAAACCGACAAGCGGGCAGAACTGCCTCGCTCCGTTTGGCCCCGTCCGCTACCGCGCTGGCAACCCACCGGCTGTGAGCGCTGTTATCATGGTTTTTACGGTCGCGTCGCCATTTTTGAAGTGCTCGTCATTGACCAGACACTCCGGCAGGCCATTGCCAGCGGAGCGGGGTCAGAGGTGATTGAGGCCAGCGCCCGTCAGGCAGGAATGACATCCCTTTTCGAACATGGCTGTATGGCTGTTGAACAGGGACTGACCACGCTCGAAGAGTTGCTGCGTATCCTGGGAATGCCCGATGGCTGCTAATCACCTCTGGCGCTGGCATGCGCTATCCGTTGAAGGAGAGCCCCGAAGCGGGGCTCTGTGGGCAACTGACCGCAATGCGGCTTTCGACAGGCTGATGCGCAAAGCGCTGCATCCTCTGACAATCACCCGCTGCACGCAGAGGTATCGCTGGCGACCACATCACCGCTACGAGGTATTTCGCCAGCTCGCCACGCTTTTGCAGGCGGGCCTGACACTGTCTGACAGCCTGCAGATGCTGGCGGACCAGCATCCGATAACGCCCTGGCAGGCACTCCTGCAAAGCCTTGCCGATGAGCTGAGTGAAGGATGCCCTTTTTCTGAGGCGCTGAAGCGCTGGCCCGCGGTATTTAGCCCACTGTATGTGTCGATGGTGAAGACCGGCGAGCTAACCGGGAAGCTGGAGACGTGCTGCCGTGAACTTGCCCAGCAACAAAAATCACAGCAGCAACTCAGTGCGAAAGTGAAAAAGGCACTGCGTTACCCGATGATAATCCTGGCTCTGGCGGTACTCGTGGTGCTGGCCATGATCACTCTGGTCTTGCCCGAATTCGCCGCCATCTACAAAACGTTTAATACCCCGCTCCCGATGCTGACACAAATAGTCATGGGAATGGCAACGTTTATACAGTCCTATGCCCTCGTGCTGTTCGCGGGGCTACTCCTTCCTGTGAGCATCGCCTGGGCTTGGCGGCAGGATCCACGCTGGCAACACGTACTGCTGCATATCCCCGTCATGGGTGCACTGGCTAAAGGACAAAAGCTGGGGCAAATTTTTACCGTGCTGTCGCTCACGCAGCAGGCGGGCATCGCTTTTTTAAAGGGTCTGGAGAGTGCAGAAGAGACGGTTGAGAGCAGGTACTGGCAGGGGATACTCCGCGCCATCCGGGAAGACGTTGAAAAGGGTTATCCCCTTTGGGCATCCTTTCAAAAGGCGGCGGTTTTTACTCCGCTGTGTATTCAGCTATTACGAACCGGTGAAACGTCAGGTGCGCTCGATATCATACTGGTAAACCTGGCGCGTCACCACACGGAGCAAACCTTTCAGTCAGCAGATAACCTGGCTGCCGTGCTGGAGCCTGTGCTGCTGATCGTGACGGGTGTGATTATCGGCACGCTGGTGGTGGCAATGTATCTGCCTATCTTCCATCTCGGGGATGCGATGAGTGCGGGATAACGCTGGCACACGGATGCGCGCCAGCTTACGCGATTACAGGCTATTGAAAACGCGGTTTTCCTGTTCCTGAACGCGGATAAAGGTCGTGCGTTTCGTCAACTCTTTCAGGCGGGATGCCCCCACATAGGTGCAGGCCGAACGCAGGCCACCAAGAATGTCACGTGCGGTATTCTCAACCGGGCCGCGCAGCGGCAGCTTCACGGTTTTGCCTTCTGCCGCACGGTATTTTGCAACGCCACCCACGTGACGGGTCATCGCCGATTCAGAGCTCATACCGTAGAACAGCATAAATTTCTCGCCGTTCTCTTCCACCACGGTACCGCCACTCTCTTCATGACCTGCCAGCATACCGCCAAGCATCACGAAGTCTGCTCCGCCGCCGAAAGCTTTCGCGACATCACCCGGGGTAGTACAACCACCGTCACTGATGATCTGGCCGCCCAGGCCGTGCGCAGCATCGGCACATTCAATAACCGCAGAAAGCTGCGGATAACCGACACCGGTTTTCACACGCGTGGTGCACACGGAACCCGGGCCAATGCCCACTTTGACGATATCTGCGCCAGAGAGGATCAGCTCCTCACACATCTCGCCGGTCACTACGTTACCCGCAATGATGGTTTTGTTCGGCCAGGCTTCACGCGCCTTGCTCACGAACTGCACGAAGTGTTCGGAATAACCATTCGCTACATCAATACAGACGAAGTTCAGCGCGGGGTTACTCTTGAGGATTTGTTTGGTCTTTTCGAAATCGGTATCTGAGGTTCCGGTAGAGACCATCACATGCTTCACGACCTCAGCAGAAGCGGATGCCACAAAGGCGTTCCACTCTTCAGGGCTGTAGTGTTTGTGAACTGCCGTGAGGATGTCGAACTGTGCCAGCGCGGTTGCCATCTCGAAGGTTCCCACGGTATCCATATTGGCAGCGATGATCGGCACGCCAGACCAGGTCTGACCGGAATGTTTAAAGGTGAATTGACGTTCGAGTTCAACGTCTGAGCGACTTTTCAGTGTAGAGCGTTTAGGGCGGATAAGAACGTCTTTGAAACCTAACTTCAGATCTTCTTCGATACGCATGTGCGGATTCCTGGGGTTAGAGGCAAATATGTTAAAAGCACAACTCCAGTGACGTTATCATACGCACTAATACCTGCTCCGCAAGACTGCGAAATTCTCTTTTTTTACGCTACAATCCTATAAATTTACCTGGTAAAAAGCCGGTAAAGAGAGCTAAACATTGGCTGGCACACGTTTGAATTTCAACCAACTGATTTTAATAATGAATAATTCCCAGGATTTGATTTAATGGGGTATACCGTCGCATTAACCGGCGGCATCGGTAGTGGCAAAAGTACCGTTGCGGACGCTTTCGCTCGCCTGGGTATCGCGATTATCGATGCCGATATCATTGCCCGTCAGGTGGTAGAACCGAATACACCCGCGTTAAAGGCCATTGAAGAACATTTTGGCCCGGCCATCATCAATGCGGACGGCACGCTAAATCGCCGGCAGCTTCGCGAATGCATTTTTTCCGATTCTGAGGAAAAGGTCTGGCTTAATGCCCTGCTCCACCCCATTATCCACCAGGAAACCCAGCGTCAGATTGCCGCCGCCCGCTCACCGTATGTGCTGTGGGTAGTTCCGTTGCTGGTAGAAAATCAGCTGCAGAAGAAAGCCGATCGGGTTCTGGTCATTGATGTCCTCCCCGAAACGCAAATCCAGCGAACCATGACGCGCGATCGCGTCTCGCGCGAACATGCCGAACAAATTCTTGCCGCTCAGGCCACGCGCGATCAGCGCCTGGCCGTTGCGGATGATGTTATTGATAATAACGGCGCACCAGATGCCATTGCATCGGATGTTGCCCGTCTGCACGCGCAGTATTTGACCTTCGCCGCGCAGGCCGTTGCACAGGAAAAACCATAATGTCGACTCACATCCTTTTTGAGCATCCGCTTAACGAAAAAATGCGTACCTGGCTGCGTATCGAATTTCTTATTCAACAACTCTCGCAACATCTGCCTGTCAACGATCACGCCACTGCGTTGCACTTCTTCCGCAATGTGGGCGACCTGCTGGATGTGATTGAGCGTGGAGATGTTCGCACCGAATTACTGAAAGAACTCGAGCGTCAGCAGCGTAAACTGCAGGCATGGGCGGAAGTCCCGGGTGTTGATCAAAGCCGTATCGATTCCCTGCGTCAGCAGTTAAAAAGCAGTAGCAGCACGTTAATGGCTGCCCCTCGCGTTGGCCAGTTTTTGCGTGAAGATCGCTTGATTGCCCTGGTACGCCAGCGCCTGAGTATTCCCGGTGGATGCTGCAGCTTTGACCTGCCGACGCTTCATATGTGGCTGCACATGCCGCAAACGCAGCGTGATGCGCAGGTGAATATCTGGCTGGAAAGCCTGGAGCCGATGCACCGGACGTTATCGCTGATCCTCGATCTTATCCGTAACTCTGCGCCGTTCCGCAAGCAGACCAGCCTGAACGGTTTTTACCAGGATAACGGGGACGATGCCGATCTGCTGCGACTGAACCTTTCGCTCGACGTGCAGCTTTACCCGCAAATTTCCGGGCATAAGAGCCGTTTTGCGATTCGCTTTATGCCGCTGGACAGTGAAAATGGCACCGTGCCGGAACGGCTCGATTTTGAACTGGCCTGTTGTTAAGGAGTGCCAATGTCTGACGTAACCATCGTAAACTGCCCAACCTGTGGCAAAAGTGTTGTCTGGGGCGAAGTGAGCCCATACCGCCCATTCTGCTGTAAACGCTGTCAGTTAATTGACCTGGGCGAATGGGCGGCGGAAGAGAAACGCATTCCGAGTGAAGGCACTCTTTCGGACAGCGATGACTGGAGTGAAGAACAGCAGTAAATTAAACGCCCTGCACTAACCGGGTAATCACAGGCTCATTTGCCGGCGGGAATTTGTCGGCATCGCTTGCCTGCAGTTCAACCCAGTTACCCGGTTGCCCCTCTTTGCCCCAGGGATCCCCCTCCCAGTTTTCCACCAGCCAGAACCAAAGTGTAATGTGACGATCGGGAAACTGGTATTCGAGCTTGTCAAACAGCGTTGCGCCAAGCGGGGTGATCCCCACTTCTTCCTGAAGCTCACGGATCAGCGCCTGTTCCGGCGTTTCGCCTGACTCGATTTTCCCGCCCGGAAACTCCCATTTGTTCGCCATATGGGCGTCGGCGGCGCGCTGGGTGATAAAGAACTGGTTTTGCGGGTTGCGAATAATCCCGACGGCAATTTGCAGTATTTTCATATTGTCGCTTCCATAAAAAAGGCGCAGATTTCTGCGCCTTTTTGTTTTGTTATGAATTTAGCTCAGACGACCGTGGCACGCCTTGTATTTTTTACCGGAACCACACGGGCACGGATCGTTGCGGCCAACTTTACGATCGCCAGTCTGGGCCGCGATCGCTGCCGCAGCTTCGCTCTCGTCAGTCTGGTGGCTCAGCTGCTGCATCTGTGCCAGACGCTCAGCTTCTTCACGGCGCTGTTGCTCCATTGCTTCCACTTCTTCCGGCATGCGTACCTGAACTTTGCTCAGGGTGCTGATCACTTCATACTTCAGTGACTCCAGCATGGACGCAAACATGGCGAAGGATTCACGCTTGTACTCCTGCTTCGGATCTTTCTGCGCGTAACCACGCAGGTGGATACCCTGACGCAGGTAGTCCATCGCCGCCAGGTGCTCTTTCCACAGGGAGTCCAGCGTTTGCAGCATCACGCCTTTTTCGAAGTGACGCATCATCTCAGCGCCAACGACTTCTTCCTTACGCTTGTATACGTCCAGCGCGGTTTCGAAAATACGTTCACGCAGGGTCTCTTCGTGCAGCTCAGGCTCTTTGTCCAGCCACTCTTTGATTGGCAGTTCGAGGTCGAAGTCGTTTTTCAGGCGTTCCTGCAGACCTTCGATATCCCACATTTCTTCCAGAGACTGCGGTGGAATATGCGCGTCGATAGTCGCTTTGAATACGTCTTCGCGAATGCTGTTGATGGTGTCGCTCACGTCGGACACGTCCAGCAGTTCGTTACGCTGGGTATAGATGGCACGACGCTGGTCGTTGGCCACATCATCATATTCCAGCAGCTGCTTACGAATATCGAAGTTGCGGCTTTCCACTTTACGCTGGGCGTTAGCAATCGCTTTGGTGACCCACGGGTGTTCAATGGCTTCGCCAGGTTTCATACCCAGTTTACGCATCATGCCGGAAACACGGTCGGAGGCGAAAATACGCATCAGCGCATCTTCCATAGACAGGTAGAAGCGGGAAGAACCGGCATCACCCTGACGACCCGCACGGCCGCGCAGCTGGTTATCGATACGACGAGATTCGTGACGTTCGGTACCAATGATATGCAAACCACCGGATGCCAGCACCGCGTCATGGCGTACCTGCCAGTCCGCTTTAATCTGAGCAATCTGCTCCGGCGTTGGGTTTTCCAGCTCGGCAATCTCTGCCTGCCAGCTACCACCCAGCATAATGTCGGTACCACGACCCGCCATGTTGGTGGCGATTGTTACCGCTGCCGGGTAACCCGCCTGCGCAACGATATCCGCCTCTTTGGCGTGGAATTTCGCGTTAAGAACGTTGTGTTTGATGCCCGCTTTGGTCAACTCATTGGAAACCACTTCGGATTTCTCGATGGAGATTGTCCCCACCAGCACCGGCTGGCCATTAGCGGTACGATCGCGAATATCTTCAATGATCGCCTGAATTTTTTCCGCTTCGGTCATGTACACCAGGTCCGGCATATCCTTACGGATCATTGGACGGTTGGTTGGAACGACCACGGTATCCAGTTTGTAGATGGAGCTGAATTCAAATGCTTCGGTATCTGCAGTACCGGTCATCCCCGCCAGCTTCTCGTACAAACGGAAGTAGTTCTGGAAGGTAATAGAGGCCAGCGTCTGGTTTTCATTTTGAATATCAACGCCTTCTTTGGCCTCAACGGCCTGGTGCAGACCGTCAGACCAGCGACGTCCCTGCATGGTACGGCCGGTGTGCTCATCAACGATGATAACTTCACCGTCTTTCACGATGTAGTCGACATCGCGGGTGAACAGCGCATGGGCACGCAGCGCGGCAGTAACGTGGTGCATCAGCATAATGTTCGTCGGAGAGTACAGAGACTCGCCCTCTTCCATGATGCCTTCAGCCACCAGCAGCTCTTCAATTTTCACCAGACCGCGTTCGGTCAGGTTCACCTGGCGCGCTTTTTCATCGACAGAGAAGTGGCCTTCACCCTGGAAGGTGTCGGAATCTTCTTTCTCCTGACGCAGCAGGTGCGGAATGATTTTATCGACTTTACGGTACATCTCGGAGCTGTCTTCGGCCGGGCCGGAGATGATCAGCGGGGTACGCGCTTCATCGATCAGGATGGAGTCCACCTCATCCACCAGCGCATAGTGCAGTTTACGCTGCACGCGCTCTTCAGGGCTAAACGCCATGTTGTCACGCAGGTAGTCGAAGCCGTATTCGTTGTTGGTACCGTAGGTGATATCCGCGTTATAGGCTTCACGTTTGGCGGGTGCCGGCAGACCGGACATGTTGATGCCAACGGTCATGCCCAGGAATTCGAACAGGGGACGGTTGTTTTCAGCATCACGCTGTGCCAGATAGTCGTTGACGGTAACGACGTGAACGCCCTTACCGGTCAGTGCGTTCAGGTAGGCGGGCAGCGTTGCGGTCAGGGTTTTACCTTCACCGGTACGCATTTCCGCGATGCAGCGCTCGTTAAGCACCATACCACCCAGCAGCTGAACGTCGAAGTGACGCATGCCAAACACACGTTTACTGGCCTCACGCACAACGGCGAAGGCTTCAGGGATCAGGCTTTCCAGCGTTTCGCCTTTTTCAAGACGCGCGCGGAATTCTACGGTTTTCGCTTTCAGCTCGTCATCAGAGAGCTTCTCCATCGCCGGCTCCATGCCATTGATGACGGTAACAGCTTTGCGCATACGGCGCAGGGTACGATCGTTACGACTACCAAAAACTTTTGTTAACAATTTGATTAGCATAATAAGTTCTCAAACGCCCCAGGTTGGGCAGATAAATTAAGGTATTGAAAAAAGGTTAATTTAGCTGAGGCGTTGAGGCCCGGCGCGGATGCCGTGGGCCTGGCTAATCCATGTCGAAACGGAGAAGCTCGCAGGAGGAACGTGCGCGATTTGCGTGGTCTGACGCACCATGACGGGTGGCTGACTGTCCTGCGTAAGCAGCGCGTTAAGCGTGTCCAGCAGAGCAAGATGCTGCGCCTGTACCGGCAGCGTCTCTTCAGCAACAGGCAGTGCCTGCGGAGCCATCGCAAATGACAGATGACGAATAACGGTACGGATCGCATGCTGGTGCCAGTAATCCACCGAGAAATTCGGGCGGCGATTGGCTTCAAGCCACGCCAGGTTAGTAAAATTAACCCGCGTGTTGAGATCGTGTTTGGTTGTGGAGGTCTTCGTCGGCGTCGCCGCTTCCGCACTGTTGCTGAGCGCAGGCAAGCCGAAACTCGCCGCGACCATCCCTAATAAGAGATGCGGCCAGAAGTAACGTCTGCCAAATTGTCGCCAGCGCGTCAGTATTCCGCTCACTTGCTCCACCACATTAAGCCAGCCTTCAACAGGCTGAATTCAATTATTCTTTTAAGCGCCCAGATATTACCACTAAAGCCAATACACAGCAGCAGGAATGACGTATTGCTGCGGGGAAAAACGGTCAAGAATGCAGCTAACGCACAGATTTTCTGCACCGGGCAAACGAGAAGTGACGCTGGGGCAAATAAATGAAGAGGGGTAAAAATAAAAACGACTGGTCTCCCTGGTCGGAGAGAGTACCAGGTTAACCAGTCGATTTTTTACGAAACGGCTTTAACCGTTACGCCAGTACCGTGTTTGGTGCTTTGAAGGCCAGCGGCAGCTCAGCTTCGTCTTCAAAGGTCACATATTCCCAGGCTTCCTGTTTTGCCAGGACTGCCTGCAACAGTTTGTTGTTCAGTGCATGACCGGATTTAAACGCGGTAAATGCACCAATGATGTTGTGACCACACATAAACAGGTCGCCGATAGCATCCAGCATTTTGTGACGAACGAATTCATCTTCAAAACGCAGACCGTCTTCGTTCAGTACGCGATAATCGTCAACAACGATGGCACAATCGAAGCTGCCGCCCAGGCACAAGCCGCGGGACTGCAGATATTCGATATCACGCATGAAGCCAAACGTACGGGCACGGCTGATCTGGCGCATAAACGCATCAGCAGAGAAGTTCATCGCATAGCGTTGGGTGCTGGCATCAATCGCCGGATGGTTAAAATCGATGGTAAAGTCCAACGAGAAACCATTGTACGGTTTGAATTCAGCCCATTTGTCGCCATCTTCGACGCGAACGGTCTCTTTGATACGAACGAATTTTTTCGCGCAGTTCAGTTCTTCGATGCCGGCATCCAGCAACAGATAGACGAACGGAGCAGCACTACCATCCATGATCGGGATTTCTGGCGCATCGACTTCAACCATAATGTTGTCGATACCCAGACCCGCCAGGGCGGCGTTCAGGTGCTCTACGGTAGAAATCCGCACGTCATGCTCGTTCACCAGACAAGTACAGAGCATAGTATCACGCACAGATTTGGCATCGGCCGGAAAGTCTACCGGTGGATTCAAGTCGGTGCGACGATAGATGACCCCGGTATTGGCCGGCGCAGGGCGTAACGTCAGTGTGACTTTCTTGCCGGTATGTAAACCGACACCAGTCGCCTGAACGATACGTTTAAGTGTCCTTTGTTTGATCATCGTATAATCTCGCCAAATTAACTATCCAACCGAAAGTGTATATCACTGACGGTGGGCCAGTTTAGCACAAAGAGCGAAAATCCCCAAATTCCAGCCAATTCTTAGTCAGCTTGCTTGCGCAGGAACGCCGGGATATCCAGATAATCTGGTTCTTTCGCCGTTTGCGGAGTGGGGTCGTTAACCACTTTCGCGGCCGGTTTCTGCTCCTGAGTCAGAGGAGACATACCGTGCTGCTGGTAACGATCCATAACCGGCTGCTGAGTCTGTTTGTTGGTCACCAGGGTGATCTCAGGACGCTTGTCCATACCGATACCGGTAGCAACAACAGTAACACGCAGCTCGTCGTTCATTTCCGGGTCAAGGGAAGTACCGATTACCACGGTAGCGTTGTCAGAGGCGAACGCACGGATAGTGTTACCCACGGTTTCAAACTCATCCAGACGCAGGTCGAAGCCAGCGGTAATGTTGACCAGCACGCCGCGCGCACCAGACAGGTCGATATCTTCCAGCAGTGGAGAAGAGATAGCCATTTCAGCCGCTTCTTCTGCACGGTCTTCACCGCTTGCCACGCCAGAGCCCATCATCGCGTAGCCCATTTCGGACATCACGGTACGAACGTCTGCAAAGTCAACGTTCATCAGACCAGGACGGGTAATCAGTTCAGCGATACCCTGCACCGCGCCTTTCAGCACGTCGTTGGCTGCGCCAAAAGCGTCCAGCAGAGAGATACCGCGACCCAGAACTTTCAACAGTTTGTCGTTCGGGATGGTAATCAACGAGTCCACGTGCTTGGACAGTTCAGTGATACCCTGCTCCGCGAAAGCCATACGCTTCTTGCCTTCAAAGTTGAAAGGCTTGGTCACGACAGCAACGGTCAGGATACCTAAATCTTTCGCTACTTCAGCCACAACAGGTGCTGCGCCGGTACCCGTACCGCCACCCATACCCGCTGCGATAAAGACCATGTCCGCACCTTCCAGTGCAGCGCGCAGGGCCTCACGATCTTCTTCAGCCGCATTACGACCGACTTCCGGGTTAGCCCCAGCGCCCAGCCCTTTGGTGATGCCACCGCCGATCTGGATAGTCTGGCCTACAGCCGTCTTACGCAGTGCCTGTGCATCGGTGTTAACTGCAAAGAACTCAACACCTTCAATGCGTTCACGCACCATATGCTCTACGGCGTTACCGCCGCCGCCACCGACGCCGATGACTTTAATCACCGCGTCGTTGGTCAGTTCCATAGGTTCAAACATAATTTCTCTCTCCGTTGTGCCTGTCGCCCGAGACCGCTAATTCTCTCCGGTCTCTTAAAAAAATTAAAACTCTTTTCGCAACCAGTTGTTCAGTCGTTTGACCCACGACCCAACTGAGACGCGTTTTTCCACTTCTGCTTCACCACTGAGATGAGATTCTTTCCCGTAGTGGAGCAGGCCCACGGCCGTTGAATAGTACGGCTCCTGAGCATAATCCGTTAAACCGGTGATATTCAGCGGAGCACCGATACGCACTTGCGTATGGAACACGCGCTGAGCGCAGGCCGCAAGACCTTCAATTTGCGCTGCCCCGCCGGTTAATACAATCCCCGCTGCAAGATGATGTTTCACGCCCTGCTGGCGAAGCTGTTCCTGTAACTGCAAAATCTCTTCGTTGACCAGGTTAAGCAGCTCGGTATAACGCGGCTCAATGACCTCTGCCAACGTCTGGCGCTGCAGGCTGCGCGGTGGACGTCCGCCCACGCTCGGCACTTCAACGCTCTCATCTTTGCCAACGATAGACCCCAGCGCACAGCCGTGGCGTACTTTAATCGCTTCTGCATCACTCGGGGGCGTACCAAAAGCGTAAGCAATATCGCTGGTCACAACGTTCCCGGCATACGGGATCACTTTGGTGTGGCGCAGCGCACCGCCGGTATACACGGCCATGTCCATTGTACCACCACCAATATCGACCACACAGACACCCAGTTCACGTTCATCTTCGGTCAGCACGGAATAGCTCGCTGCAAGACCGGCGAAAATGAGTTGGTCAACTTTCAGGCCACAACGTTCAACGGCTTTTACAATGTTCTTCGCCATATCGTTGTGACATGTGATCAAGTGCACTTTTGCCTGCATACGTACGCCGGAGAGACCGACCGGGTTTTTGATCCCTTCCTGGTAGTCAATCGCATACTCCTGCGGGATCACGTGCAGCACGCGATGCTCATCGCGAACGCGCACGGATTTCGCCGTATGCACAACGTTTTCAACGTCTTCCTGCGTCACTTCTTCTTCGGAAATCGGCACCATGCCGATTTCGTTCTGGCAGCTAATGTGCTTACCCGAAAGCGCCAGATAAACAGAGGAAATCTGGCAATCTGCCATCAATTCAGCCTGATCGATGGCGCGCTGTACGCACTTCACCACCGACTCAAGATCGTTAACCCCACCTTTATCCATACCACGGGACGGGCAACTGCCCACGCCAATGATATTGACCATACCGTCGGGCAGAACTTCCCCTACTAAAGCGGCAACCTTCGCGGTGCCAATCTCCAGTCCAACTACCAGTTTTCTGTCCGTCGCCTTGATCATTGTTGTTCTGCCTGTACCTGTGCCTGATTCTGTTGCTGATTAGGTTCCTCGACCGGAGCCGGTTCCCAACCGACTGCTGCGCCTGAGTCATAGCGCAAATCAACGTAGCTTATCCGTTTGCCGTCAGTCTGTGCCTGCTGCTGTAAAACCGGGTAAAGTTCTACAAATCGCGCCAGACGTTTCATTGTGTCCCCGCGACCCAGGTTGAGCTTAATGCCATTCGTTAACGTCAGTTGCCAGGAGCGGCGCGCCGTCATTGCAGCATCTTTTAGCGTAAACCTGTCCTTCGCCAGCACCTGCCCCATTTCACGAAAACCTTGTAACACTTCGTTTTCGCTACCTTCCGGGCCATACAACATCGGTAAATTTTGCTTGTTGACACGATCGGCCGGAACGCTGAAGGAATTTCCGTCTACGTCAACCATGTGCTGATCATTCCAACGCGCAATGGGCACATATTCAACCAGATGAATCTTCAATTCATCAGGCCATTGCTTTCTGACACTCGCCTGTTTTATCCATGGCAGACGTTCAATCTGACTCTGGATAATATTGACGTCCTGCGTCATAAAGGTGCCAGGCGATCCCAGCGCCAGAATTGTCTGGCGAATGTCATCGTTACGGGTGTAATGACGCTCACCGGTGACCACCAGCTTCGAAAGCGGCAACCGTTGCGCATCTTCCATCCAGCCCAGAACCATCCAGCCGCTGATAAACACGGTGCACAGCACCCCGAGCAGGAAAATAATACCTGCAAGACGCGTTCCATTACTCCGGCGTGAAGAAGAGTATTCTTCTTCGTCATCGCGGTTGCGCGTGTTCAATGCAGCCTGAGACATATCAGCCCGCCTGGTCCAGAATACGTACGACTAATTGCGAGAAGCTCATCCCCGCCTGACGCGCTGCCATCGGCACAAGGCTGTGGCTGGTCATTCCCGGAGAAGTATTTGCTTCCAGCAGATAAAATTGTCCATCACTGTCGAGCATCACGTCGATGCGGCCCCATCCACGGCAACCCAGAACATGCCAGGCTTTAACCACCAGGGACTGTAAATCGGTTTCACGCTCAGCTTCAAGACCACTTGGGCAGAAATATTGCGTCTCATCAGAGAGATACTTCGCCTCATAATCATAGAAGGTTCCGGCCGGTTGGATACGAATTGACGGTAAAATTTCTTCGCCAAGCATCGCGACGGTAAATTCCGGCCCGCTGAGCCATTTTTCAATCAGAACTTCTTCATCATGTTGAAATGCCAGGGCTAAAGCGGAAGATAAATCCTCAGCTTTCTCAACTTTGGACATGCCAACGCTCGACCCTTCGCGGCTGGGCTTTACAATAACCGGTAAGCCCAGCTCAGCAATGCGTGCATTAACGCTATCGGAGAGGCCCATTTCAAATTCGCGACGCGTCAGGGCAACCCAGGGGGCAACGGGTAAACCCGCGCCCTGCCACAGCAGTTTGCTGCGCAGTTTATCCATAGAAATGGCGGAGGCCATCACACCGCTGCCGGTGTACGGCATGCCGGTGAGTTCCAGCAGCCCCTGAAGGGTGCCGTCTTCGCCACCACGGCCATGTAACGCGATAAAGACTTTATCGAAGCCCATCGCCTTTAACTGGGTTACGTCAGTCTCTTTCGGATCGACCAGGTGCGCATCCACACCACCTTCACGCAGGCCCGCCAGTACCGCGGCACCTGAATTCAGGGAAACTTCGCGCTCGGCGGATGTGCCGCCAGACAGGACAGCAATCTTATCAGCCATGATGCTCATCCTCCTGAGTTTGCGGCTTCAGTTTGATTTCAGCTAAGGTACGGGCGATTTTGCCGATATTTCCCGCGCCCTGAATCAGAATTAGATCGTTGCCGGTCAGCACCGGGGCCAGAATTTCAGCCACCTGGGCAGGATCGGAAACCAAAATAGGGTCTACTTTACCGCGTCCGCGGATGGTACGACATAAAGAACGGCTGTCTGCACCAGGAATAGGAGTTTCGCCCGCTGCATAAACATCCAGCATCAGGAGCGTATCCACCTGTGACAGGACGCTGGCGAAATCGTCATACAGATCACGGGTACGCGTGAAACGGTGCGGCTGGAAGATCATGACCAGATTTTTTTCTGGCCAGCCTGCACGCGCGGCTTTGATCGTCGCGTCCACTTCCGTCGGATGGTGACCGTAGTCATCAACCAGCATGGCAGTACCGGGTTTACCGTTCACCGCCTCCAGCGGATATTCACCGAGGAAGTCGAAGCGACGCCCGGTTCCCTGGAAGCTTTCCAGTGCACGAAGAATGGCTTCGTCATCAATGCCTTCTTCTGTCGCCACGGCCACTGCCGCTGCGGCATTCAGGGCGTTGTGACGCCCTGGTGCATTCAGGGTGACATGCAGCAGTTCTTTGTCCTGACGCGCCAGGGTGAAATGCCCCTGCGCACCCAGCTGTTTGTAATCTTCCACGCGGACATCAGCGTCTTCGCTGAAGCCGTAAGTCGTGATTTGACGTCCGACGCGCGGCAACAGCTCGCGAATCACCGGATCGTCTACACACATTACCGCGCGTCCATAGAACGGCAGGTTGTGCAGGAAATTAATAAAGGTCTGCTTTAAGTTCTCGAAGTCGCCCTGGTAAGTATCCATATGGTCGGCTTCGATATTGGTGACGATGGCGACCATCGGCTGCAGATGCAGGAACGACGCATCGCTCTCATCCGCTTCGGCAATTAAATAACGGCTGTGTCCGAGACGCGCATGTACGCCTGCCGCTTTTACCAGACCACCATTGACGAACGTCGGGTCGAGGCCCGCTTCCGCATAAATGCTGGAGACCATCGCCGTGGTGGTGGTTTTGCCGTGGGTTCCGGCAATCGCAATGCCATGTCGAAAACGCATCAACTCCGCCAGCATTTCCGCACGGCGGATCACCGGAATACGTGCTTCGTGCGCGGCCACGATTTCCGGGTTATCAGAGGAGATGGCGCTCGACACGACCACGACGCTCGCATCGCGCACGTTTTCCGGGCGATGATTGAAATAGATAGTCGCCCCAAGCGACGCCAGCTGCTGCGTAACAGGGTTTGGCGCCAGGTCAGACCCGCTGATCTGATAGCCTTCGTTAGCTAACACTTCGGCAATACCGCCCATGCCAGCACCACCGATGCCAACAAAGTGAATGTGCCGGACGCGACGCATCTCGGGCACGATAGAACGCAGTTTTGCCAGTTGTTGTGTATTCATTCTCTAAACGCCATCGACTACTTAAAAAATTCGTGCAGCGCAACACGCGCTGCGAGGGTTAAGCCTGGGCTGCCAGGCTCACTTCTTTTGCCACCCGTTCCGTTGCATCAGGAATAGCGGTCGCGCGTGCGCGTTGCGCCATCTCCAGTAAGGCCTCTCTGTTCCAGCCCGCCAGGGTGGTGGCGACCGCATCGGCGGTAAATTGTGGCTGTTCAAATATTTTCGCGGCGCCGGCTTTCTCAAGCGGCAGCGCATTCCAGTACTGCTGTCTGTCTTTGTGCTGGAACGGCACAAACAGAGCCGGCAACCCGGCGGCGGCAATTTCGCTCACCGTCAATGCGCCAGAGCGGCAGACCACGACATCGGCCCAGGCATACGCTGCGGCCATGTCGTCGATAAATTCCGTCACTTTATGCTGCGGCTGGCCTTCATCGGCGTAAGCCTGCTCAACCATCTGCTGAGCACCTTTTCCGCTTTGGTGCCAGATTGTCACCGCATCACCCAGCTTTGCTGCAACCTGCGGCATCGTCTGGTTTAAAATGCGTGCGCCCTGAGAACCGCCAACGACCAGCACACGGACCGGCCCTTCACGACCAGGCAGGCGCGCATCCGGTAATGGCAGCGCCAGCACGTCTACGCGCACCGGGTTACCCACCACGTCCGCCTTCGGGAAGGCTCCCGGGAAAGCCTGCATCACTTTGGTGGCAATTTTCGCCAGCCATTTATTGGTCAGACCGGCAATGCCGTTCTGCTCATGCAACACCACGGGGATGCCCAATGACCAGGCCGCCAGCCCACCCGGGCCAGAAACATAGCCGCCCATCCCCAGCACCACATCAGGCTTAAAACGCTTCATGATGGCGCGCGCCTGACGCCAGGCGTTGAAAATACGCACCGGTGCCAGAAGCTGGGCCGTAATGCCTTTTCCGCGTAAGCCGGAAATGCGAATAAAGTCGATCTCGATACCATGCTTCGGTACCAGGTCGGCTTCCATGCGGTCCGCGGTTCCCAGCCAGCGTACCTGCCAGCCCTGATCCATTAAATGGTGCGCAACTGCGAGACCCGGGAACACATGTCCACCGGTACCGCCTGCCATCACCATTAACCGCTTCGGTTGATTCATCGTGAACCTCGTGTAAACGCCTGGGCTTTTTCCAGACGCGTTTCATAATCTATGCGTAACAACATCATGATGGCCGTCGACATAATCAGCAGACTGGAACCACCATAACTGATCAACGGCAACGTCAGGCCTTTGGTCGGCAGCATACCCGCTGCGGCCCCGACGTTAACCAATGCCTGGAAACTAAACCAGATACCTATTGAGCAGGCTAAGAAACCTGAAAAGCGGTGATCGATCTCCAGCGCTTTCCGCCCAATCGACATGGCGCGGAAAGCGACGAAGAATACCATTAATAGCGCTAATACCACACCGATATAACCCAGTTCTTCCCCAATAATGGAGAAGATGAAGTCAGTGTGCGCTTCGGGTAAATACTCCAGTTTCTGTACCGAGTTGCCCAGGCCCTGACCCCAGACTTCACCGCGACCAAAAGCCATCAGCGACTGCGTCAGCTGATAACCGCTGCCAAACGGGTCTTCCCACGGGTTCCAGAATGAGGTCACACGGCGGATACGGTAAGGCTCGGCGAGGATCAGCAGCACAACCGCTGAGATACCCATTCCGATGATGGCGATGAACTGCCACAGCTTCGCCCCGGCCAGGAACAGCATTGCCAGCGTGGTGACAAACAGCACGACCACGGTACCAAGGTCAGGCTGCGCCAGCAGTAAGACCGCCAGCACCAGAATAACGCCCATGGGTTTTAAGAAGCCGCGCAGGTTATTACGCACTTCATCCACTTTACGTACCA
This sequence comes from Enterobacter sp. MEB024, assembly GCF_030209635.1. Lineage (NCBI taxonomy): Bacteria > Pseudomonadati > Pseudomonadota > Gammaproteobacteria > Enterobacterales > Enterobacteriaceae > Enterobacter > Enterobacter sp. MEB024. Next base: position 116,812 of record NZ_JARVRQ010000006.1, read on the forward strand.
GGTAGTTAGCCAGGTAGCAGAACAGGGAGAGCTTGGTAAATTCCGCGGGCTGAATACGCAGTGGGCCAAAGGCAATCCAGCGCGATGCCCCGTTTACGGAGCTCCCCACCACCAGTACGATCAGCAGCATAATGATGGAGGCGATCAGCATCGCGGTACTGTGCCGCTGCCAGAACTCCATCGGCAGACGTAATGTCACCAGCGCCAGACAGAACGCCAGGATGATGTACAGGCCATCACGTTTCGCAAACAGGAACGGATCGTTCGCCAGTCGCTGCCCGACAGGCATTGACGCTGAGGTCACCATGATAAAACCAACCGCCGCCAGCCCCAGCGTGAGCCAGAAGAGCGTACGGTCGTACATGACCAGGCTGTCGTTATCTTTTTGACGAGAGCCCATCACCCAGCCTTTGAGTGCCGCAAACACCCACGCCAGAACGCCAAATCCTGGCAGGCGCGGCATTTTCAGGCGGGGGAGAGATAAACGCATCAGCCTAACTCCTTCGCCAGACGGGTAAAGAGATCGCCACGCTGTTCGAAATTCTTGAATTGATCGAGACTGGCGCAGGCCGGAGAGAGCAGCACCATATCACCCGGCTTCACGCGAGGGGCAATCAGCCGCATCGCCTGCTCCATGGTCTCGGTTTGCTCGGCAATGTCAGGACGCAGCTCAGCCAGCGCACTGCCGTCGCGACCAAAGCAGTACAAGCGGATATTATTCCCGGCGAGATACGGTTTCAGCGTGGAGAAATCCGCCGATTTACCGTCGCCGCCCAGCAGTAAATGCAGGGTACCTTCAACGTGCAGGCCGTTCAGGGCGGCCTCGGTACTGCCGACGTTGGTGGCTTTTGAGTCGTTAATCCAGCGCACACCGTTGTGCTCCAGCGCCAGCTGGAAACGGTGCGCCAGGCCGGTAAAGGTGGTCAATGCTTGCAGGCTGGACGAACGCGGCAGCCCTACGGCATCCGCCAGCGCCAGCGCCGCCAGAGCATTGGTGTAGTTATGCTGGCCGGTAAGCTTCATCTCTTTCACGTTCAGTACTTTCTCACCCTTCACGCGCAGCCAGGTTTCGCCCAGCTGACGGTTAAGATGATAGTCACCCATGGTGATGCCAAAGCTAATGCAGCGATCGTCCGCCCCGCGCACCGGCATGGTCAGGGCGTCATCCGCGTTGACGACGCAGACCTTCGCATTTTCATAAATGCGCAGTTTGGCGGCGCGGTACTGCTGCAGACCAAACGGATAGCGATCCATATGATCTTCAGTAACGTTAAGGATCGTCGCCGCGGCCGCACGAAGGCTGGAAGTCGTTTCCAGCTGGAAGCTGGAAAGCTCGAGGACGTACAATTCACAGCCCTTATCCAGCAACATCAGCGCAGGCAGGCCAATATTGCCTCCCACGCCCACGTTCATGCCCGCCGCTTTCGCCATCTCACCCACAAGGGTGGTGACGGTGCTTTTACCGTTAGAGCCGGTAATCGCGATAACGGGTGCCTGCGCTTCACGGCAGAACAACTCAATATCACCGACAATCTCAACGCCCGCATCGGCCGCGGCGCTGAGTGAAGGATGCGCCAGCGCCATACCGGGGCTGGCGACAATCAGATCGGCTGCCAGCAGCCAGTCATCATTCAGACCACCAAGGTGGCGTTCAACCTGTTCCGGCAGTTTATCCAGACCCGGCGGAGAAACACGCGTATCCATTACGCGCGGCGTCACGCCGCGCGCGAGGAAAAAGTCCACGCAGGAGAGGCCTGTCAGCCCCAACCCGATGATAACGACTTTTTTGCCCTGGTAATCTGCCATGATTAACGTACCTTCAGCGTTGCCAGGCCAATCAGCACCAGCATCAGCGAAATAATCCAGAAGCGCACAATCACGCGCGGTTCCGGCCAGCCTTTCAGTTCATAGTGATGGTGAATCGGTGCCATACGGAAGATGCGCTGACCGCGCAGCTTGAAGGACCCGACCTGCAAAATCACTGAAAGGGTTTCAACCACAAATACCCCACCCATAATCACCAGCAGGAACTCCTGGCGCAGCAGTACGGCAATAATGCCCAGCGCGCCGCCCAGAGCCAGTGAACCGACGTCACCCATAAAGACCTGCGCCGGGTAGGTGTTGAACCACAGGAAGCCCAGTCCCGCCCCGACAATCGCCGTACAGACGATAACCAGTTCGCCTGCGTGTCGCAGGTATGGAATGTGCAAATAGTTAGCAAAGTTCATGTTACCGGTGGCCCACGCCACCAGCGCAAAACCGGCGGCGACGAAGACGGTTGGCATAATCGCCAGGCCATCCAGACCGTCGGTCAGGTTTACGGCGTTACCGGTGCCCACGATGACGAAGTAGGCCAGCAGAATGTAGAACAGCCCCAGTTGCGGCATCACATCTTTAAAGAACGGCACCACCAGCTCGGTGGCGGGTGTGTCTTTTCCTGCCAGATACAGCGCGAAGGCCACACCCAGCGCAATCACCGACATCCAGAAGTATTTCCAGCGGGCGATCAGACCTTTGGTGTCTTTACGCACGACCTTGCGGTAATCATCAACAAACCCAATGATGCCGTAACCCACCAGCACGGTAAGTACGCACCAGACGTACGGGTTAGAGGGATAAGCCCACAGCAGTACGGAAACAACGATCGCGGTCAGGATCATGATCCCGCCCATGGTCGGTGTACCCCGCTTGCTGAAGTGCGACTCCGGACCGTCGTTACGCACAACCTGACCGAAGGAGAGTTTTTGCAGACGGGCAATCATGCGCGGGCCCATCCACAAAGAGATGAACAGCGCAGTCAGCAGGCTGACAATGGCGCGAAACGTCAGATAGGAAAAGACGTTAAAGCCTGAATAATATTTGACCAAATGTTCGGCCAGCCAAACTAACATGTCCCGTTCTCCTGTAATGCGTGCACAACCTCTTCCATGGCGGCACTACGTGAACCTTTCACTAACACAGTCACAATTTGTTTTTCTGTCATCAATGCCTTAAGGCGTTCAATCAGCGCGGCTTTATCGGCAAAGTGCTCGCCAACACCGCTGGCATGGCTAATCGCCTGGCTCAGTTTTCCGGCGCTCAGCACGCAATCAATACCTGCCGCTTTCGCCGCGTCCCCCACCTGGACATGGCAGGCTTCGCTTTCATCACCCAGCTCAGCCATATCGCCCACCACCAGCACGCGATAACCTGGCATCTCAGACAACACCTGCACCGCCGCGGTCATTGAGCCGACGTTCGCGTTATAGGAGTCATCCAGAAGGAGTTTGTTTTCCGCAAGCTGGACCGGGAACAGACGCCCAGGCACGGCTTTTAAATTTGCCAGACCGGTTTTAATCGCCTGATGCGACGCACCAACCGCCATCGACAGCGCCGCTGCCGCGAGCGCATTGGCGATATTATGACGACCCGGCAATGGCAGAAGCACCTCAATGCCCCCGGTTGGGGTATTAAGGGTGAATTCCGTGCCATGCGAAGTCACATGAATATTGGTCGCGGTAAAATCACTGTTGGCCGCGTTCGGCGAGAAACGCCAGGTCTTGCGGGAACCAATGATCTGTTGCCAGTTCAGCCAGTCATTGTTGTCGGCATTCATAATGGCGATACCGTCTTCCGGCAGGCCGGTATAGATCTCGCCTTTAGCTTTCGCCACGCCTTCCAGCGAACCAAAACCTTCCAGATGTGCAGCGGCCAGGTTATTCACCAGCGCTGCTTCCGGGCGCGTCAGTCTCACGGTCCAGGCGATTTCGCCCTGGTGGTTTGCCCCTAACTCGATCACGGCAAATTCATGCTCTTTGGTCAGGCGAAGTAATGTCATCGGCACGCCGATATCATTGTTAAGGTTGCCTGCTGTATAAAGCGTATTTCCGCACTGGCTCAGGATGGCCGCAGTCATCTCTTTCACAGAGGTTTTGCCTGATGAACCGGTCAGCGCGACGACGCGCGTCGGCACCTGCTGACGAACCCAGGCCGCCAGCTCGCCGAATGCCAGACGGGTATCTTTCACCACGATCTGCGGCAGATCGACCGCGAGTTTACGGCTTACCAGCAGCGCCCCTGCACCATTCTCCCTGGCCTGTTGTGCAAAATCATGCGCGTCAAAACGTTCGCCCTTCAGCGCCACAAACAGACAACCCGGGGTCACTTTGCGGGTATCGGTCGTCACGGCCTCGATGGTCAGATCGTGACCCAGCAGCTCGCCCTGCAGTACCGCAGCGGCCTGACTTAAGGTGATGCTAATCATGCCACGACTCCCAGCAGACGCGCGGCCGTGACGCGGTCCGAATAATCGAGACGACGGTTGCCAACAATCTGATAATCCTCATGGCCTTTCCCGGCCAGCAGCACAACGTCGTTTTCCTGAGCCTGCATGATGGCGTTGGTCACGGCTTCCGCACGGCCTTCCACCACGCGGGCGCGGCCTGCATCCAGCATGCCCGACAGAATGTCGTTAATAATGGCGCGCGGCTCTTCAGTACGCGGGTTGTCATCGGTCACAACCGGAATATCCGCGAACTGTTCAGCAATGGCACCCATCAGTGGACGTTTGCCCTTATCACGGTCGCCACCGCAGCCAAACACACACCAGAGCTTACCGGTGCAGTGCAGACGCGCCGCTTCCAGCGCTTTTTCCAGTGCGTCCGGCGTGTGGGCATAATCGACCACCACGGTCGGTTTGCCCGGTGCGCTGAACACTTCCATACGGCCACATACCGGCTGCAGACGCTCAGCCGTTTCCAGCAGCGCGTTCATCGGATAACCCAGCGCCAGCAGCGTCGCCAGCGCCAGCAGCAGGTTGCTGACGTTAAACGCGCCCATCAGGCGGCTTTCAATTTCACCGTCACCCCATGAGGAGGTAAAACGAATGGTGGCGCCACTGTCGTGATAATCCACCGCAACCGCCTTCAGCCAGCGGCCGTGGCAGTTCGGGTTGATATGGTCTTCCATCGACACCGCAACCGCATCCGGCAGCTTCGCCAGCCAGCGGCGACCGACTTCGTCGTCAGCGTTGATGATGGCCTGTCCGCTATGGTGGGTGGAGTAGAGCAGCCATTTCGCCGCTTCGTAATGCTCCATATCACCATGATAATCAAGGTGATCGCGGCTCAGGTTAGTGAATACTGAGGCGGCAAACTTCAGCGCCGCCACGCGGTGCTGCACCAGACCGTGGGAAGAGACTTCCATCGCGGCAAAGGTTGCCCCCTGCCCTGCCAGGCCGGCCAGCACGTGCTGTACGTCGACTGCGGAGCCGGTGGTGTTTTCGGTCGGGCTCACTTTGCCCAACAGACCGTTACCGACAGTTCCCATGACCGCACCGGTTTCACCCAGCAGCTGCGCCCACTGCGCCATGAGCTGCGTGGTCGTGGTTTTGCCGTTTGTACCTGTCACGCCCACCAGACGCAGCCGATCGGACGGTTCGTGATAGAAACGTCCGGCCAGCGCAGAGAGACGCTCGTTTAACTGACTGAGATAGATGACCGGCACCCCGTGCATTTCACGGATTTCACCGTCGGTTGCCTCATCTTTAGCCTCAGCAATAATGGCAGCAACACCTTGCGCAATCGCCTGCGGGATATAACGACGCCCGTCCGCCTGATGACCGACCACCGCCACAAAAAGATCGCCAGAAGCAGCCGCACGGCTGTCCAGTACCATCTCTCGCAGTGCTCGCTCCGGTGCATTAGGCACCCACGGAGCGAGAAGGTCGCGCAAATTACGATCTGCCACCTGTACCCTCGCCTTGATTAATTACAAATTCACTTTTCTCGCCCGTTGCCAGCGCATCCGGTTCGATGTTCATGGTGCGCAACACGCCGCCCATGATGGCCCCGAACACAGGCGCGGAAACGGCGCCGCCGTAGTATTTACCCGCCTGTGGATCGTTAATGACGACCACCAGCGCAAAACGCGGATTACTGGCAGGCGCAACGCCTGCGGTATAGGCAATGTATTTGTTGATGTAACGGCCGTCTGGCCCCACTTTTTTCGCGGTACCGGTTTTGATGGCGATGCGATAGCCTTTGATCGCTGCCTTCACGCCGCCGCCGCCAGGCAGCGCCACGCTTTCCATCATATGAACGACGGTACGCACGATGGATTCCGGGAAGATACGCTCACCTGGAACCGGTGGATCAACTTTGGTAATGGACAGCGGACGATAGACGCCATAGCTGCCAATCGTTGCGTAGACTCGCGCTAACTGTAACGGCGTTACCATTAGCCCGTAGCCGAAAGAGAAGGTGGCCCTCTCTATGTCAGACCACCGTTGTTTTTGAGGATATAAGCCACTGCGTTCTCCGACCAACCCCAAATTGGTCGCCTTTCCAAGCCCAAAACGTGAGTAAGTCTCTACTAACGCTGAGGACGGCATCGCTAACGCCAGCTTTGAAACGCCAACGTTACTCGACTTCTGTAAAACCCCGGTCAGGGTCAATTCGCTGTAGCGCGCCACGTCTTTAATCTCGTGGCCGTTAATACGGTAAGGGATCGTGTTCAGAACCGTGTTTTCATTGACGATGCCACGCTGGAGCGCCGTCATGACCACCATCGGTTTCACCGTGGAGCCCGGTTCGAACACGTCGGTAATCGCCCGGTTACGCATCGCATCTTTTGCGGTGCCGGTAAAGTTGTTCGGGTTATAGGACGGGCTGTTGGCCATCGCCAGCACTTCGCCCGTACTGACGTCCACCAGGACGGCGCTGCCGGATTCCGCCTTGTTGAAGGCGACGGCGTTGTTCAGCTCACGGTAGACCAATGCCTGCAGACGCTCATCAATACTCAGCGCCAGGTTGTGTGCCGCCTGACTGTCCGTGGAAGAGATATCTTCGATAACGCGGCCGTAGCGGTCTTTACGAACAATTCGCTCGCCAGGCTGGCCGGTGAGCCATTTATCGAAGCTTTTTTCAACGCCCTCAATCCCCTGGCTATCAACGTTGGTAAAGCCAATGAGGTGAGCGGTTACTTCGCCGGAAGGATAGTAGCGGCGGGATTCTTCACGAAGGTGAATACCCGGCAGCTTCAGCTTACGAATGTAGTCCGCCATGTCAGGGTTGACCTGACGCGCCAGATAGATAAAACGCCCTTTTGGATTGGCGTTGACGCGGGAAGCGAGCTGATCCAGCGGCATTTTCAGGGCATCCGAGAGCGCCTTCCAGCGGTTATCAAGCGTAATGCCACCCGCATCGTGCAGTTCTTTCGGATCGGCCCAGATGGCTTTAACCGGTACGCTCACGGCCAGTGGACGGCCTGAGCGGTCGGTGATCATCCCGCGGGACGTCGACACTTCCTGAACGCGAAGGGAACGCATGTCGCCCTGTCGAACCAGCATGTCAGGGGCGATGATTTGCAACCATGCCACGCGTCCCAGCAGGAAACCCAGCGCCAGTAAAATGCAGCCGCAAAGCAACGCAAAACGCCAACTGATAAAGTTGGCCTGTTCTTCCTGACGTTTTGGTTTAAGCGTTTTTGCCGCTGCTCTCATGCGTCGCGTTTTCCCTTATTTTTGTACTACAATATTTTCCTGAGAAGGATCAACATGCTGCAATTGCAGCTTTTCCGTTGCGATCCGTTCAACCCGGCTGTGATCGCCGAGCGCATTTTCTTCAAGGATCAGGTTTCGCCATTCAATATCCAGCGCATCGCGTTCCAGTACCATCTGCTCGCGTTGCGCAGTTAATAAGCGTGTGTGGTGGGCAGTCGTGACCACCGTGACGGCCGTGACAATGATGCAAATGAACAGACAGAGTGGCAGTTTCCCAAACCGCAAAAGATCGTCGCCGATCACGCCAGGCAAGGCATGGCGCTCGTTGCTTCCTAACGAATCCTTAACTTTGCTTAGGGTCTCTGTCACTCTGCCGATCATGCGTTCGTCCTCTCTGCAACACGCAGCACTGAACTACGGGCGCGTGGATTCTGTGCCACTTCTTCTTCGCCCGGCATCAACTTGCCTAATGCTCGCAACTGACGGCCACCCAGCTTCCTGAGTTGTTCTTCCGTCATCGGCAGCCCCGCTGGAACCTGTGGACCGCGGCTTTGTTCACGCATAAAGCGCTTCACAATGCGGTCTTCCAGCGAATGGAAGCTGATGATGGATAACCGCCCACCCGGGGCCAGCACGTCGAGCGAGCTTTTTAGCGCCAGCTCTATTTCCTCCAGTTCACTGTTTACCCAGATGCGAACCGCCTGGAAGGTACGGGTCGCGGGATGTTTGTGCTTATCCTTCACCGGCGTCGCTGCCGCGATCACCTCGGCCAGCTCTTTCGTGCGGGTCATCGGCTCGATGCGGTTACGCTCAACGATGGCGCGCGCGATACGCTTGCCAAAACGCTCCTCGCCGAAGGTTTTGATCACCCAGGCAATATCCGCTTCGTCCGCGGTCTGTAACCACTCGGCGGCAGACTGACCGCGAGTAGGATCCATGCGCATGTCCAGTGGACCATCGCGCATAAAGGAGAAGCCGCGTTCAGCATCATCAAGCTGGGGTGAAGAGACGCCAAGATCGAGAAGGATTCCGTCGATCTTGCCCGTCAGGCCGCGCTCGGCAACATAATCAGCGAGCGCAGAGAAAGGTCCATGCACGATGGAAAAGCGTGGGTCATCGATGGTTTGCGCAACGGCAATCGCCTGCGGATCGCGATCGATTGCCAGCAGACGCCCTTCCGCTCCAAGCTGGGAGAGGATTAAGCGCGAGTGGCCACCGCGACCAAAAGTGCCATCAATGTAGATGCCGTCCGGACGAATATTCAGGCCGTTAACGGCCTCATCCAGCAGCACCGTTTTATGTTTGTAATTTTCCATCATATTTATAGAGACAAGTCCTGCAGCCGTTCCGATAATGTCGCGGAATCAGACTGCTCAGCGTCGATATCTTCCTTGACCTGTTGATACCAGGTCGTTTCATCCCACAGTTCAAACTTGTTGAACTGCCCGACCAGCATCACTTCTTTGGTCAGACCGGCATGTTGCCGTAACACAGGGGCAATCAGTAACCGGCCTGCGCTATCCATCTGACATTCACTGGCATGTCCCAATAACAACCGCTGCACGCGGCGTTCCTGCGGGTTCATGCTCGACAGTCGCGACAGCTTTTGCTCAATAATTTCCCATTCAGGTAAGGGGTAAAGCAGCAGGCAGGGGGAGTTGATGTCAATGGTGCAAACCATTTGACCCGTAGCGTTCTCAATCAGCTGGTCGCGGTATCGGGTTGGTACCGATAAACGCCCTTTGCTGTCGAGATTGACTAACGTAGCTCCACGGAACATGCCAGTCTCACCCCTCCTCACCACTTTAACCCACAAATTCCCACCTAAAGGAGTTTACGGAGCGAGGGAAAAGCTTGTCAAGCCAGGACTCTCCCTATACAGGCCCGAAAGGCCTCTATTTACAGAGATAAACAGTCCTGGTTAATAACTGCACAACTGGCGAGGCAAAATTAACGTTATGAATATTTGTAAGAAAAAAACCGAATATGCACACTAGCGTTAAGGCTCACTCAATATCATCGCAGATAAATATAAAGTGTCAGTTTGCGACGCGGGCAGCATTTTATGACAGATTCTCAGGGGATAACAGCGCCAGATTCACCCCAGGGCTCGCTAAACGCGGCGGTTGCCGTGCAAGCTGGCACAGCAGAAGGAAAAACGTCTGAATATTCATCGCCGGAAGAGGGTTTGTAACAAAATAATACAAAGACAGGCATTTAAAATCGTTTAAACGTCCTTTAAAGGAACCATTAAACGCCAAAATGAATTAAGAAAAATAGCAGAAGGTAAATTCGCAAGAATTATCCTAATTTCTCTACGGGAATTATCCCGGCGAATTATTTCGTCAAAAGGGGGCAGATTTCTCCGCCCCGTCATTTCATTTATGGCGGCTCAAAATTCCGCGATGGTAAAGATTACGTTTAATACGCGTCAGACCCGGCTTCGGTTTACGCGGCTCGTCCAGACTTGCCAGCACAATTTCCAGCACGCGTTCAGCCACATCACGATGGCGTTGAGCCACCGCCAGAACCGGGCACTGGAGGAAGTCGAGCAGCTCGTTATCACCGAAGGTCGCGATGGCCAGGTCGGAAGGCAGCTTACCCTCACGGCGTAAGGTCACATCCATCACCCCCTGCAGCAGAGCAAATGAGGTGGTGAATAACGCCTGCGGCATCGGGTGCGTTTCCAGCCATTTCTCGAAAAGCTGTGCGGCCGCTTCACGTTCATAGCTGTTGGCATAGAGGTAGTGCACCTCACGGGGATCGTCTTTCCAGGCGGTTCTGAACCCCTGTTCACGCAGGAAGCTGACTGACAGTTCAGGCAGCGCCCCCAGATACAGCACCGTTTCAGCCGGGAAGGTTCTCAGCTCTGCCGCCAGCATCTCGGCATCATCCTGATCGGCACCGACGACGCTCGTGAAATGCTCCCTGTCGAGCGCACGATCCAGCGCCACAATCGGGAATGGGTCGTTCGCCCAGCGTTGATAGAATGGGTGTTCAGGCGGTAAAGAGGTGGAGACGATGATGGCATCGACCTGACGCTGGAGCAGATGCTCAATACAGCGCATCTCGTTGTCGGGCTGGTCTTCCGAGCAGGCAATCAGCAACTGATAGCCACGCTGGCGCGCCTGACGTTCAAGATAGTTGGCGATACGGGTATAGCTGGTGTTTTCCAGATCCGGGATCACCAGGCCAATAGAGCGGGTGCGTCCGGCACGCAGGCCAGCTGCGACAGCATTCGGATGGTAGTTATGTTCACGAACCACCGCCATAACTTTTTCAACGGTCTTATCGCTGACACGGTACTGCTTTGCTTTACCGTTAATCACATAGCTGGCCGTTGTTCGTGACACGCCGGCTAGCCGGGCGATTTCATCCAGTTTCACAATTGCCCCTTAAAAAATGAAAAGAGTCCATGGCCTTGGCAAGGTTATGGTTAAATCTTTTAACATCTAAACGCAGAATAGCCTTCGCGGCAACCGCTTTTATCTCTGTTGTCGGCTGATTACACAAAAAAAAGCCCGGCTTTGGTGACCGGGCAGAAAGAGGCGAACCTTTTAGACAACTAACGCATGATCTTATCGCCGCGTGACAGGCCAACAACGCCCGATCTCGCAACCTCAACAATTTTTGCCACATCCCGCACAGATGCCAGGAAGGCATCCAGCTTGTCACTCGTTCCGGCCAGCTGAACCGTATATATAGAAGGCGTGACGTCTATAATCTGCCCACGGAAGATATCCGTGTTACGTTTCACTTCCTCGCGCCCGTAACCGCTGGCCTGGATTTTCACCAGCATGACCTCTCGCTCAACGTAGGCACCCTGCCCCAGCTCGCTGACGCGCAGAACATCGACCAGCTTATGCAGCTGTTTCTCGATCTGCTCAAGCACTTTGGCATCGCCGACGGTCTGGATGGTCATGCGCGACAGCGTCGGATCGTCAGTCGGCGCAACGGTCAGGCTTTCAATGTTATAGCCGCGCTGTGCAAAAAGGCCAATGACGCGCGACAGTGCGCCAGACTCGTTTTCCAGTAAAACAGATAATATCCGGCGCATATCAGGTTCTCTCCGTTTTGCTTAACCACATTTCATCCATACCACCACCGCGAATATGCATCGGGTATACGTGCTCGGTGCCATCAACAATGACATCCATAAAAACGAGGCGGTTATTTTTAACGTGCTCAAGCGCTTCACCGAGCTTCGTTTCGAGCTCTGCCGGATCGGTCACTCGCATCCCAATATGGCCGTAGGCTTCAGCCAGACGAACAAAGTCAGGCAGTGACGTCATGTAGGACTGAGAGTGACGACCAGAGTAGATCATGTCCTGCCACTGCTTCACCATCCCGAGATAACCGTTATTCAGGTTCAGCACCAGTACCGGCAGCTCATACTGAAGGGCCGTCGACAGCTCCTGGATGTTCATCTGAATACTGCCGTCTCCCGTCACGCAGACGACGGTTTCGTCAGGCAGAGCCAGCTTGACGCCCAATGCGGCAGGCAAGCCAAAGCCCATCGTTCCTAACCCTCCGGAGTTAATCCAGTGGCGCGGTTTATCAAACGGATAATAAAGGGCGGCAAACATCTGATGCTGACCCACGTCAGACGTCACGTATGCCTCGCCTTTCGTCAGCCGCCAGATAGTTTCGATCACCGCCTGCGGCTTAATGCTGTCGCTTTGCGTGTCATACTTCAGGCACTGACGCGCGCGCCATTGTTCGATCTGCTGCCACCAGTCACGGATCTCATCCAGCGGCTGGGAAGGCGGCTCCTGTGCCAGCAGATCCAGCATTTGCTCCAGCACCTGGCGGGCATCACCGACGATCGGCACATCCGCAGACACCGTTTTCGAAATAGAGGTGGGATCGATATCAATATGAAGCACGGTGGCGTTCGGGCAGTATTTCGCCAGATTGTTGGTGGTGCGATCGTCAAAGCGCACGCCGACGGCAAAGATCACATCGGAATGGTGCATCGTCATGTTGGCTTCATAGGTACCGTGCATACCCAGCATACCCAGAGCCTGACGGTGAGTTGCCGGGAAAGCACCCAGCCCCATCAGCGACGACGCAACGGGAAGATTGAGTTTCTCGATAAGCTCCCGAAGCTGCCCTTCACAGGCAGAATTGATTGCCCCGCCACCGACATAGACTACCGGTTTTTTGGCGGCCAGCAGCGTTTGCAAGGCACGTTTGATCTGCCCCTTGTGGCCCTGCGTCGTTGGGTTGTATGAGCGCATGCTCACCGACTCCGGCCAGACATAAGGAAGCTTGTTCGCCGGGTTCAAGATATCTTTCGGCAGATCGACCACCACCGGGCCGGGACGCCCGCTTGCTGCCAGCCAGAAGGCTTTTTTCAATATCCCCGGGATATCTTCAGTTTGCTTAACCAGGAAGCTGTGCTTCACCACGGGACGTGAAATTCCCACCATATCGCACTCCTGGAACGCGTCGTAGCCGATCAGTGACGTCGCCACCTGGCCGGAAAGAATAACCAGCGGGATAGAGTCCATATACGCCGTGGCAATGCCGGTGATGGCGTTTGTCGCGCCGGGACCGGACGTCACTAATACCACGCCTACTTCACCTGTCGCGCGGGCCAGCCCGTCAGCCATATGCACCGCCGCCTGCTCGTGGCGTACTAAAACATGGTCAATGCCGCCTACCGTATGAAGCGCATCATAAATATCCAGGACTGCGCCTCCGGGATAACCGAACACTTGCTTCACGCCCTGATCGATTAACGATCGGACGACCATTTCCGCGCCAGACAACATCTCCATGCTTTGCCTCCAGGCATTTTGTTATAGACGAGCTGCAGAATTCATTTCCGCACCGTCTTACGACTGGGTTAAACCAATCTTATATTTTGCAGAGTGATCGTTACCTTAACCGCTCGTTATGAGGCAGGCAATTAGCAGACCGGGTGAGCTAAACGGTTCGCAAAGCAGAAAAAACAGGTATTAAGGAAGGATATGGTCAATTCATCTGGTATTAGAGGACGAGATGATTAATCATCGCTGAAAAGCGCGTCGATTCAGGAAATCATCTATTTTTGCGAGCCAGAGAGCAATAAGAAAAAATTCACAACAGAATAAAATAACAATAACAGAGAAAAAACCAGGATAAATCACACGCTAAGATGCAATTTATCCTGATGCGCTTATCGACGGCAAATACTGATCAGCAACTCTTCCATCCACTGGTGCCCTTTATCCCGACCGGCGGCTTCATGCCAGGAGAGATAGCAGGTACGGCTATTCAGCTTGAGCGGCAACGGCAACATTTGCAGTTGTAGTTGACCGGAAAACTCTTCAGCCAGCCAGCGTGGTGCAATAGCCACCAGATGTGTCTGCGAGACCACGTTCAATACGCTGACCATTGCCATTCCCTGATAAGCAACGCTTGCCTGTTTATCCGCCGTGTCATACCACGGCAGGCTAAAGGAAGCATATCTGTCGAGCGCAACAACAGCATGCTGCTCGCTATAAACGTCACTTTCCCGAAGCGGAGAATTGAGTCGGGGGTGTTTTTTACTGGCGACCAACACCATTTCATCTTTAAACAGCGGAACGCAAGAAAATTCAGGACGTCGAAATTCTTCATATCCCAGAACGAACTCGGTCTCCTGGTAGCGTAACTGATGCTCTGTGTTTTGATTTAAGGATGATTTAAAAACCAGATGGATATTGGGAGCGATCTCTTCAACTTTATTATAAATAATCGACGTCAAATAATTATCTAACGGACTGCAAACACAAAGATTGAATACACGCTCACTGCTTAAAGGTTCAAAGCCTGACCCTGGCAGCTCGTTCTGAACCAGCTGCAACGCCTGACGGATAGAGCCGAATAACTGGAATGCCCGTGCGGTAGGCTGTATTCCCCTCCCGTAACGAACGAATAACTCGTCGTTAAACATAACCTTAAGTCTGGCGACAGCATTACTGACCGCGGGCTGAGACATCCCCAACGTATGGGCCGCCCGGGTGATATTCTGCTCCTGCATGACAGCATCAAATACCGTGAGCAGATTAAGGTCCACCGTACGTAACTGCGGTTTAATCCCATCAGTAGTTTGAGGTTGTTTAATATTAATTTCTGGCACTTCTGACTCCACTGTCACGCTACACTCCCTTTGCCAACGTACTGTAATAATTCCGAAGAATATGATTTACCATGCATATACGATCAGCGAAAGAGAATTATTTTAAATTCGGAAAATATAAAGAACAGTTTAGCGAAAATGACTTTTCGCCACTGACAAACGATAAAATAAACACCACTGCAAATGATATGCTTCACTTTAGGATTTGAATGAAACCATAAACTAGACCAATATACAATCGCCAGCGAGTTAATGATGTCTTAAGTATTATTAAACTGTTATTGCAACCCCGATTAAATAAGTTAACAATCTGTAATAACCATTAGACATCCGAAGTGATAAAAAACATTCACCGCATTTATAACTTAATGATATCAAACCCATTTGCGTCCCATACAATTGGGTAGCGAACTTTTAATTTATTCATCACAATTATATTCAATTATTTCTGCAACCTTTTTCTCAGTCCAAAATTAGACAATTTGTAGGGTCGGAAAGGCAAAACCCAGCACAATTAGCTAAAGCACATATCCTGTCAACCAGGCCAGTCGGGTGCGTTTTTGCCTGCAGGGGTTGACATGCACAGTCGTATCCAGTACCACTAAAAGCATATTGAATTTAACGGAGCACGATTCATGATTCGCACCATTCGTTTCACCGGTCTACTACTACTAAACGCATCCACTGTGCGCGGTAGACTGGCGGGCGAAATTCAGCGTTGAATCGTCACCAGTAAGACTAAAAACCCGCGCCACTGCGCGGGTTTTTTTATGCTCGTAGCAAGGCGCCCTAAGACTGACAAGGACCTAACCCATGAGCCAGCAAGTCATTATTTTCGATACAACTTTACGTGACGGTGAACAGGCATTACAGGCAAGCCTGAGTGTGAAAGAGAAACTGCAGATCGCGCTGGCTCTCGAACGTATGGGTGTCGACGTGATGGAGGTCGGTTTCCCTGTCTCTTCTCCGGGTGACTTCGAATCCGTGCAGACCATTGCGCGTACCATTAAAAACAGCCGCGTCTGTGGCCTGGCACGCTGTGTGGAAAAAGATATCGATGTTGCAGCCGAGTCGTTGAAGGTTGCCGAAGCATTCCGTATTCATACCTTTATTGCTACCTCTCCTATGCACATTGCCACCAAGCTGCGCAGCACGCTGGATGAGGTCATTGAGCGCGCGGTCTACATGGTCAAACGTGCCCGTAACTACACGGATGACGTTGAATTCTCCTGTGAAGATGCTGGCCGTACGCCGATTGAAGATTTGGCGCGCGTGGTGGAAGCTGCCATCAATGCGGGCGCTAAAACCATCAACATCCCGGACACTGTCGGCTACACCATGCCGTTTGAGTTCTCCAACATCATTACCGGTCTGTATGAACGCGTACCAAACATTGATCAAGCGATTATCTCCGTACATACCCACGATGATCTGGGGCTGGCCGTTGGCAACGCCATCGCGGCGGTGCACGCCGGTGCACGTCAGGTAGAAGGCGCGATGAACGGCATCGGTGAACGTGCAGGTAACTGTTCACTGGAAGAAGTGATCATGGCGATCAAAGTGCGCAAAGACATCATGAATGTGCATACCCGCATCAATCACAACGAAATCTGGCGTACCAGCCAGACCGTCAGCCAGATCTGCAACATGCCCATCCCGGCTAACAAGGCGATTGTGGGTACCGGCGCCTTTGCGCACTCCTCCGGTATTCATCAGGATGGCGTACTGAAAAACCGTGAAAACTACGAAATCATGACCCCGGAATCCATCGGCCTGAACCAGGTTCAGTTGAACCTGACCTCCCGTTCCGGTCGTGCGGCGGTGAAACACCGTATGGAAGAGATGGGTTATAAGGACAGCGATTACAACATGGATCAGCTGTACGACGCCTTCCTGAAGCTGGCCGATAAAAAAGGTCAGGTATTCGACTATGACCTGGAAGCGCTGGCCTTCATCAATAAACAGCAGGAAGAGCCTGAGCACTTCCGCCTCGATTACTTCAGTGTGCAGTCAGGCTCCAGCGACATTGCGACTGCCTCGGTCAAACTGGCCTGTGGCGAAGACATTAAGGCCGAAGCGGCAAACGGCAATGGCCCGGTTGATGCCATTTACCGCGCAATTAACCGCGTCACCGAGTACGACGTAGAGCTGGTGAAATATGACCTGACGGCCAAGGGCCACGGTGAGAATGCCCTGGGTCAGGTTGATATCGTGGTCACCCACAATGGCCGTCGTTTCCACGGTGTGGGCCTGGCGACGGATATTGTTGAATCCTCCGCGAAGGCGATGGTCCACGTGCTGAACAACATCTGGCGCGCCGCTGAAGTTGAAAAAGAGTTGCAACGCAAAGCTCAGAATAAAGAGAACAACAAGGAAACCGTGTAATGTCGAAGAATTACCATATTGCTGTGTTACCGGGTGACGGTATTGGCCCGGAAGTGATGGCACAGGCGCTGAAAGTACTGGAAGCCGTTCGTTCGCGTTTTGCGATGAAAATCTCCACCAGCCACTATGATGTGGGCGGTATCGCCATCGATAATCACGGTACTCCGCTGCCAAAAGCGACCGTTGAAGGGTGTGAAAATGCGGATGCAGTGCTGTTTGGCTCCGTGGGTGGCCCTAAATGGGAACACCTGCCGCCCGCCGGGCAGCCTGAGCGCGGCGCGCTGCTGCCACTGCGTAAACATTTTAAATTGTTCAGCAACCTGCGTCCGGCGAAGCTGTACCAGGGGCTGGAAACGTTCTGTCCGCTGCGTGCAGATATCGCGGCTAACGGCTTTGACATCCTGTGCGTGCGTGAACTGACCGGCGGGATCTACTTCGGGCAGCCTAAAGGGCGCGAAGGCAGCGGTCAGCATGAAAAAGCCTTTGATACTGAGGTCTATCACCGTTTTGAAATTGAACGTATCGCCCATATCGCCTTTGAGTCGGCGCGCAAACGTCGTCATAAAGTGACGTCTATCGATAAAGCGAACGTTCTGCAGTCTTCTATTTTGTGGCGTGAAATCGTCAGTGAAGTCGCGAAACAGTATCCGGATGTCGAACTGTCCCATATGTACATCGACAACGCGACCATGCAGCTGATTAAAGATCCGTCGCAGTTTGACGTTCTGCTGTGTTCCAACCTGTTCGGCGATATTCTCTCGGACGAGTGCGCAATGATCACAGGCTCTATGGGGATGTTGCCATCAGCCAGCCTCAATGAAGAGGGATTTGGCCTGTACGAACCTGCTGGCGGCTCCGCGCCCGATATCGCTGGCAAAAACATTGCCAACCCGATTGCGCAGATCCTCTCCCTGGCCTTGCTGTTGCGCTACAGTCTTGATGCCGGTGATGCAGCAACTGCAATTGAAAACGCCATTAACCGTGCGTTAGAAGAAGGTGTCCGTACCGGTGATTTAGCACGCGGCACGGCGGCAGTCAGTACCGATGAAATGGGCGACATTATTGCCCGCTATGTCGCTGAAGGGGTGTAATCATGGCGAAAACGTTATATGAAAAATTGTTTGATGCGCACGTAGTTTACGAGGCACCAAACGAAACCCCACTGTTGTATATCGATCGCCATCTGGTGCACGAGGTTACCTCCCCTCAGGCATTCGACGGACTGCGTGCGCATAAGCGCCCGGTGCGCCAGCCAGGTAAAACCTTCGCGACAATGGATCACAACGTCTCCACGCAAACCAAAGATATCAATGCGTCGGGTGAAATGGCGCGTATCCAGATGCAGGAGCTGATCAAAAACTGCAATGAATTTGGCGTCGAGCTCTACGATCTGAACCACCCGTATCAGGGTATCGTCCACGTGATGGGGCCAGAACAGGGCATCACCCTGCCAGGCATGACCATTGTCTGCGGTGACTCCCACACGGCCACCCACGGCGCGTTTGGGGCCCTGGCGTTCGGTATTGGTACTTCTGAAGTTGAACATGTTCTGGCGACGCAGACCCTGAAACAGGGCCGCGCCAAAACCATGAAGATTGAAGTGAAAGGCAAAGCGGCCCCGGGCATTACCGCCAAAGACATCGTGCTGGCCATCATCGGTAAAACCGGCAGCGCAGGCGGCACCGGTCACGTGGTTGAATTCTGCGGTGAAGCCATCCAGGCACTGAGCATGGAGGGCCGTATGACGCTCTGCAACATGGCCATTGAGATGGGGGCAAAAGCGGGTCTGGTTGCGCCAGACGAAACAACCTTCAGCTATGTGAAGGGCCGTCTGCACGCGCCGAAAGACCAGGATTTTATTGAGGCAGTTGCGTACTGGAAAACCCTGAAAACCGACGATGGTGCGACGTTTGACACCGTGGTTACGCTGCAGGCGGAAGACATTGCGCCACAGGTCACCTGGGGAACCAACCCGGGCCAGGTGATTTCCGTTAACGATAATATTCCTGACCCGGCCTCTTTCAGCGATCCGGTCGAGCGCGCCAGTGCGGAAAAAGCGCTGGCCTATATGGGTCTGAAGCCAGGCATTCCGTTGACTGACGTGACCATTGATAAAGTGTTTATCGGCTCCTGCACCAACTCCCGTATCGAAGATTTACGCGCGGCGGCCGAGATTGCCAAAGGCCGCAAAGTGGCACCGGGCGTTCAGGCGCTGGTTGTGCCGGGCTCTGGCCCGGTGAAAGCCCAGGCGGAAGCCGAAGGCCTGGATAAGATCTTTATCGAAGCGGGCTTCGAATGGCGCCTGCCTGGCTGCTCCATGTGCCTGGCCATGAACAATGACCGCCTGAATCCTGGCGAGCGTTGTGCCTCCACCAGTAACCGTAACTTTGAAGGCCGTCAGGGCCGAGGTGGGCGTACTCACCTGGTCAGCCCGGCAATGGCCGCCGCTGCGGCAGTGACCGGTCATTTCGCCGATATTCGCAGCCTGAAATAAGGAGACAATCATGGCAGAGAAATTTACCCAACATACGGGCCGGGTTGTCCCACTGGACGCCGCTAACGTCGACACTGACGCCATCATTCCAAAGCAGTTTTTGCAGAAGGTGACCCGTACCGGGTTTGGCGCGCATCTGTTTAACGACTGGCGCTTCCTGGACGACAAAGGCGAAGTGCCCAATCCCGAGTTCGTGCTGAACTTCCCGGAATTTAAAGGCGCATCGATTCTGCTGGCGCGTGAAAACTTTGGCTGCGGCTCTTCCCGTGAACATGCACCCTGGGCGCTCACCGACTACGGGTTTAAAGTGGTTATCGCCCCAAGCTTTGCCGATATCTTCTACGGCAACAGCTTCAATAACCAGCTGCTGCCGGTGACGCTGAGCGATGCGCAGGTGGACGAATTGTTCGCCCTGGTGAAGGCAAATCCTGGGATTTCGTTTGAAGTGGATCTGGAAGCGGAAGTGGTGAAAGCGGGTGATAAATCCTACAGCTTCAGCATTGACGCCTTTCGTCGTCACTGCATGCTGAATGGCCTGGACAGTATTGGCCTGACGCTTCAGCACGAAGATGCTATCTCCGCCTATGAGCAAAAACAGCCTGCGTTTATGGGATAGGCTGCGTACCATCCCGGTGAAGATCAACATCGTCCAACATAATGGGTGCAGTACACCCTCAGTGTTAATTGATGTGGGACTCACCACTGTTTGCCTCTTGCGTCAGCCTGAGGCAAACAGCCTCGGCTGACGCCACGCGCGCTATGCGCCTTCTCAGACCCTGTCAGAAAATCGTTTTATTGCGTGAAGCCGCCTTCCAGAATCAGACATCTTTTACCCGGCAGGTTAGCACCAGCGTCACCACGGAAATGGCCGCAATCATCCAGTACACTGACGCGTGGCCGTAGGTTTGCGACAACGCCCCCTGAATCACCCCTGCCAGAATAACGCCCGTTGAAATGCTGTTGGTAAAGAGCGTAGTGGCAGAGCCTGCCCTTCCCGGCATTAAGTCCTGGAACCAGAGCATCCCAATCCCGGCCACGATGCCAATAAACACGGCATTAAACAGCTGCAGCGCAAGCAGTGCTTCGCGCGAATGGAAGACGATCAGCCCCAGATAAAAAAGCACTCCCGCCGCCACGGCGACGATCATCATGCGGCGCTTTCCAAAACGCTTAACGTAATAACCCGCCAGGATCATCGCCGGAATTTCCAGGCCGGCAGCCGTCCCCATCAGGATCCCCGCAAGCTTGTCCGGCAACCCCAGATCGCTGCTGATCCACAGCGGCATATCAATGATGTACATGGTGTTGCAGGTCCACATCAGCATGGACGCGATAAACAGCATGCGGACGTTTTTATCCTGCCAGCCGCTCACCTGGGTGATGGGTTTATCCGTCGTCTGCTCCACTCGCGCCAATGAGGGTAGCGCAAAGGCAATCAGTATCAGGCTGATGACAAAAATGCCGGCAGCGATGGAAAACATGGTGGTAAAGCCATAGTTCAGCGCCAGCATAAACGCCAGCGGCGGGCCGATTACCCAGGCCAGAGAGAGCTGCGCACGCATGACCGAGCTGAACATCACCACTTCCCGCGCCGAGTTATCCGCGTATTCACGGGCCAGCGCGAACAGCTGCGGCATGGCGGTATTGGCGAGCGACGCCAGAAGCACGCCGCAGGTAATCAGCGTCAGGTAATGGCGATTGAAGGCAAACAGCAGCGCGTTACCCACGGCCATGGCGCAGCAAAAGAGGATCAGTTTGCGACGATCGCCCCGATTGTCCGATCGTTTTGCCAGTGCCAGACTGACCAGGATCCCGGCGATGGCGTTCACGGTATAAAACAGCCCCACCCAAAACGGCTGCGCCCCCACCTCACGGCTGAGAAACAGACTCAGCGTCGGAGCCTGCAATGCCCCCGCCACGCCCATCATAAAGGCCACCAGCATAAAAGCGGCATACACGCCGTTCAGGCGTCGCCCCATCGTCATCAACCAGAGCATGCGCAAGTCCTTGTGAAAGCGAATCGAAAGTGGGTGAATAGTAAACGAAAAAAGCCAGCAAAAACATTTTGCTGGCGGGTGATAAGCACCAATACTCAGTCACACATGATCGAGGCGAGTTAGCAAGAAGAGGTCGGTTTCGTAACGTCCCACTGCATCAGATCTTCCAGGATTTTCAACCGTTGCTCTGCACACTGGCGGGCCAGCCAGGACGCTCCCTGCGTCGCTGAAAAATAACGCTGATAAAACTGACGTGCGGTAGACCTCTTCATAATTTACCTCCTCACTTCATCGGGAAGAATTATTGGCCTAATATAGGGATTAATAAATTGCTGATTTTTTGTCAGGAGTTCCCCTTTTATGCCATCTGGTCGTCTGCAACAACAATTTATCCGCCTCTGGCAATGCTGCGAGGGGCGATCGCAGGAGACCACGCTGAACGAGCTGGCGGACCTGCTCAGCTGTTCGCGCCGGCACATGCGCACGCTGCTTAATACCATGCAGCAGCAGGGCTGGCTCAACTGGGAGGCCGAGGCGGGTCGCGGAAAACGCTCGCGCCTGACCTTCCTGTATACCGGGCTGGCGTTGCAGCAGCAGCGAGCGGAAGACCTGCTGGAACAGGACCGCATCGACCAGCTGGTGCAGCTGGTGGGGGACAAAGCGGCAGTACGTCAGATGCTGGTGTCGCATCTCGGGCGCAGCTTTCGTCAGGGTCGCCACATTCTGCGGGTGCTCTACTATCGACCAATGAAAAACCTGTTACCCGGCACGGCGTTACGCCGCTCTGAAACCCATATGGCCCGACAAATATTCAGCGGCCTGACGCGCATAAATGAGGAAAATGGGGAACTGGAAGCGGATATTGCGCACCACTGGCAGCAACTTTCTCCTCTTCACTGGCGCTTCTTTCTACGTCCTGGTATTCATTTCCACCACGGCCGCGAGCTGGAGATGGTCGATGTGATTGCCTCTTTAGAGCGCGCCTGCACGCTCCCGCTCTATTCCCATATTTCACGCGTTCACTCCCCTACGGCATGGACACTGGATGTTGAACTGTCTCAGCCGGACAAATGGCTTCCGTGGCTGCTGGGCTATGTACCGTCGATGATTTTGCCCGGTGAATGGGAATCGATGAATAATTTTGCCAGCCTGCCGATTGGCACCGGCCCCTACTCTGTATCGCGCAATAACAACAACCAGCTGAAAATCCGCGCTTTTGATGACTATTTTGGCTACCGGGCGCTGATCGATGAAGTGAACGTGTGGGTATTACCAGATCTCAATGAAGAGCTGAGCGCCGGGCTGACGCTGGAAGGGCCCACCACGGGCGAAAAGGCCGTGGAGAGCCGGCTCGAAGAAGGGTGCTACTACCTGCTGTTCGACAGCCGTACCCATCGCGGGGCAAACCATGAGGTGCGCAAATGGATAAGCCACGTGTTGTCGCCCTCCAGCCTGATTTATCATGCGGAGGAGCAGTACCAGACCTACTGGTTCCCGGCGTATGGTCTGCTTCCTCGCTGGCATCACGCCCGCCCGACATACTGCGACAAGCCCGCCGGGCTGGAGTCCATCACCCTGACCTACTATCGCGAGCACGTTGAACACCGCTTTATCGCCAGAATCATGACCCGACTGCTGGCCGCCGTTGGGGTGAGGCTGGATGTCAAAGAGGTGGATTACGATGAATGGCATCAGGGAGAGATCGTCAGCGACATCTGGCTCAACAGCGCAAACTTTACCCTGCCGCTTGATTTCTCGCTCTTCTCTCACCTGTATGAGGTCCCGCTTATCCAGCATTGCATAGACCGGGACTGGCAGCAGGACGCGGCCCTCTGGCGCGCCGGCGACATGAACCTGGCCTCATGGTGCCAGCAGTTGCTGGCTGAACAAGCGATCGTGCCGTTGATCCACCACTGGCTGATGATCCAGGGGCAGCGTAGTATGCGCGGTGTCAGAATGAATACGCTGGGCTGGTTTGATTTTAAATCCGCCTGGTTTTCGCCGCCGGAGCCATAACACTTTCGTAATATTTGCCAAATCATTACAATAGCGCCGTTCTCAACGGGGTGCTGCATCACTGATGTGCGCTGAGATAATACCCGTCGAACCTGATCCGGATAACGCCGGCGAAGGGATTTGAGGCTGTCACTCAAAATCCTTTGCCACTCAACCTTGAGGTGCAAAGTGTTAAAAAAAGTTCTCCCCCTTCTGGCGCTGTTTGCGCTGCCTGCCGTCGCGAAGCCCGTCCTGACGGTCTACACCTACGACTCCTTCTCAGCCGACTGGGGTCCGGGTCCGGTGGTGAAAAAAGCCTTTGAAGCTGACTGTCAGTGCGAACTGAAGTTCGTGGCGCTGGAAGATGGCGTCTCGCTGCTTAACCGCCTGCGCATGGAAGGCAAAAACAGTAAAGCCGATGTGGTGCTTGGGCTGGATAACAACCTGCTGGAGGCCGCCTCGAAAACCAGACTGTTTGCCAAAAGCGGCGTCGCCACCGATGCCGTCAGCATCCCGGGCGGCTGGCAGAACGACACCTTTGTGCCGTTCGATTACGGTTACTTCGCGTTTGTTTACGACAAAAACAAGCTTAAAAACCCGCCGAAAAGCCTGAAGGAACTGGTCGAAAGCGAGCAGAAATGGCGCGTTATTTATGAAGATCCTCGCACCAGTACGCCAGGCCTGGGGCTGCTGCTGTGGATGCAGAAAGTCTACGGCGATGGCGCTCCGCAAGCGTGGCAGAAGCTGGCCGCCAAAACCGTCACCGTGACAAAAGGCTGGAGCGAAGCCTACGGTCTGTTCCTGAAAGGGGAAAGTGATCTGGTTCTGAGCTACACCACCTCCCCGGCTTACCACATCATCGCCGAGAAGAAAGACAATTACGCCGCCGCCAGTTTTGCTGAAGGGCACTATCTGCAGGTCGAAGTGGCAGCCCGCACGGCATCCAGCAAACAGCCCGAACTGGCCGAGAAGTTCCTGAAATTTATGGTCTCCCCGGCATTCCAGAACGCGATTCCAGCGGGTAACTGGATGTACCCCGTGACCAGCGTGGCGTTGCCAGCGGGCTTTGAGAAACTGACCAAACCGCAAACCTCGCTGGAGTTTACGCCTCAGCAGGTTGCCGCGCAGCGAGCAGCATGGGTAAGTGAATGGCAACGCGCCGTCAGCCGTTAATTCCCGGCTGGTTAATTCCTGGGCTGCTCGCCGCCGTATTGATGGTGGCGGTCAGTCTGGGCGCATTCCTTGCCTTGTGGTTTAACGCGCCAGAGAGCGACCTGTTCGCGCTCTGGCACGACAGCTATCTCTGGCACGTTATCCGTTTCTCTTTCTGGCAGGCCTTTCTCTCTGCGCTGCTGTCGGTTATCCCCGCCATTTTCCTGGCACGCGCGCTTTATCGCCGCCGTTTCCCCGGCAGGCAGGCCCTGCTGCGCCTGTGCGCCATGACGCTGATCCTGCCAGTCCTGGTGGCCGTGTTTGGCATCCTGAGCGTCTATGGTCGTCAGGGGTGGCTGGCTTCACTATTCGGCCTGCTGGGTCTGGAGTGGCGCTTCTCGCCCTACGGACTGAAGGGCATTCTGCTGGCGCACATCTTTTTCAATATGCCGATGGCGACCAGACTCTTTTTACAGGCACTGGAAAACATCCCCGGTGAACAGCGCCAGCTTGCCGCCCAGTTGGGCATGCGCGGCGTATCCTTCTTCCGCCTGGTCGAATGGCCGTGGCTGCGTCGTCAGATCCCGCCGATTGCGGCTCTGATCTTTATGCTCTGTTTCGCCAGTTTTGCCACCGTGCTTTCACTCGGCGGCGGCCCGCAGGCCACCACCATCGAACTGGCGATTTACCAGGCGCTCAGTTACGACTATGACCCCGGCCGCGCCGCGCTGCTGGCGATGGTGCAGATGGTTTGCTGCCTGTGCCTTGTGCTGCTGAGCCAGCGTCTGAGCAAAGCCATCCCGCCGGGCAGTAATCAGATAACCGGCTGGCGCGACCCGCAGGACAGCATGCATAGCCGGATCGCTGACCTGCTGCTTATCACGCTGGCGCTGCTGCTTCTGCTTCCGCCGCTGATGGCCGTCATCGTCGATGGCCTGAACCTGAATCTCGTTACCGTGTTGCAGCAGCCCGTTCTCTGGCAGGCAACGTGGACCTCGTTACGGATCGCGCTGGCCGCCGGGCTGCTGTGTGTCATGCTGACCATGATGCTTTTATGGAGCAGCCGCGAGCTTTACGCGCGTCAGGCCAGTAAAGCCGGGCACGCCCTGGAGCTGACAGGCATGCTGATCCTGGCGATGCCCGGCATTGTACTCGCGACGGGGTTCTTTTTACTGTTCAACAGTACCATTGGCCTGCCGGAAAACGCCGACGGCATCGTGATTTTTACCAATGCCCTGATGGCGATCCCCTACGCGCTGAAAGTGCTGGAAAATCCGATGCGAGACATCAACAGCCGCTACGCGCTGCTGTGCCAGTCGCTCGGTCTGCAGGGCTGGCAGCGGCTAAAGATTATCGAACTGCGTGCGCTGAAACGCCCGCTGGCCCAGGCCCTGGCCTTCGCCTGTGTGCTCTCAATTGGTGATTTTGGTGTCGTGGCGCTCTTCGGTAATGAAGATTTCCGCACCCTGCCGTACTGGCTGTACCAGCAAATTGGCTCCTATCGTAGCCAGGAGGGAGCCGTCACGGCGCTGCTGTTACTGATGCTCTGCTTTGCCTTATTTACCGTTATCGAAAAACTTCCGGGGCGTAATGTTAAAACTGACTGATGTAACCTGGCTCTACCAGCATCTGCCAATGCGCTTCTCCCTTTCGGTTCGTCAGGGAGAGATGATTGCGGTTCTGGGTCCGAGCGGGGCCGGAAAGAGTACTTTGCTCAATCTGATTGCCGGTTTTCTGCAACCGGCGAGCGGGTCGATAGTGATTGAAAACCGCGACCATACGCGCACGCCACCCGCCCGACGTCCGGTGTCGATGCTGTTCCAGGAAAACAATCTGTTCATGCATCTGACGGTGCGGCAAAACATCGCCCTGGGTATGGATCCTGGCCTGAAACTCAACGACGGTCAGCGCCAGAAGCTGGAGCTGATTGCCGCTCAGATGGGCATTACCGCGTTTATTGACCGCCTCCCTGAAGCCCTCTCCGGCGGGCAGCGTCAGCGGGTGGCGCTGGCGCGCTGCCTGGTGCGCGAGCAGCCCATACTGCTTCTGGATGAGCCCTTCTCTGCACTCGATCCTGCCTTGCGCCAGGAGATGCTTACCCTGGTGCAGGACGTGTGCCAGCGTCAGCAACTGACAATGCTGATGGTTTCGCACAGCATTGAGGATGCCGCGCGGATTGCGCCACGATCGGTGGTCATTGCAGAAGGGCGAATTGCCTGGGATGGCGGCACTGAGGAACTGCTCAGCGGTCACGCAGGGGCGTCTTCATTGTTGGGCATTAGTGCGGGCTGACCCTCTCCCACGGGAGAGGGAAACAGATTAACGGCTCACCACCTTCAAGAGGATTTCACCGTACACCGGCATCAGCGGGTGGCGAATCAGGGCGACCAGCGCCACCACGGCAACCCCCAGCATTAACGGCGCGAGCCACAACAGGCGCGAGCGTGGCAGATAACGCGTCAGGCGATCAACATTCGCTTTCGCGCTGCGCCACAGTCGCCAGCACAACCAGGCAGCGATCCACAACAGCAGGGCCGTAGCCAGCAACAACCACTTAAACTCACCGCTTTGCATTCCGTCAGGAATATCAACGGTGGCCCCAGCCAAGATCCCCGGCAGAAAGTAGAACGGCGGCCAGAAAACACAGCCGATGATGTTCGGCACCACGAATTTCGCAACCGGCAGATCCAGCATCCCCGCGACCATCGGCACCAGCGGACGCGTTGGTCCAACAAAGCGACCCACGAGGATCGTGAACATGCTGTGTTGATGCAGCGCGTGTTCGGTTTTATCCAGCAAGGCTTTGTTCTTTTTCATGAACGACCAGCGGTGCAGCGGTTTCTTAAAGCGCCAGCCCAGCCAGAAGGAGATCCAGTCGCCAAGTAAACAGCCAATAATCCCCGCCATCCACGCCTGCCAGAAATTCACTTCACCGCTGCCAATCAACGCGCCCAGCCCCGCCATCATCACCGTGCCGGGGAGGATCAACCCAACAAGTGCAAGCGATTCCAGAAACGCCACCAGCGCAACGGCGATAAGCGAATACATAACGGACTGGGTGATAAAATGTTCCAGCAATGCCTGCATAACTATTCCGGTCAGAAAACGAATCAGGGATTCTGCTTAGCGCCCTGCACCGCGTCAAGACAACAATTGTCTGAATAGTTTACAGGTTGCTTCCACAGTTCACCTGCTTGTTTATCTTTTTTTACCGTTTATTCACATCCTGCCCGGAATTCACTGGGGCTGGCACCGGTGCATTTTTTAAATACCCGGGAGAAATAGAGCTGATCTTCAAAGCCCACATTGCGCCCCACGGTGGCAATGGGCATGCGGGTGGTGCTGAGCAGGAGCTTCGCCTGGCTGATACGCTGGTCCTCACGCCAGCTCAGAACGCTAACGCCCAGCTGCTGACGGAACAGATGTGACAGCCGCGACGGTGAGAGACACACATGCTGGGCGACGCTGGCGATATCGAACTGGCTGTCGGCCAGATGGTCGCTGATGTACTGGCAGGCGTCGCGCACGCGGTTGTCCAGCGGAGGATTAAGTGACGCGTTTATCGCCTCCATCCGGCGCAACAGCACCTGTTCAAGCAGGTTAATCGCCAGCAGTTCGGCATACCGGCCACCCGCCTGCCCCGCTTCAATAATTTGGGCAAAGAGTTCGCGGAACTGAGCCAGATGAACCTCGTCCGGGCGATAAAAACCGGTGTGCGCAAAAATAGCCGGCCACGAGAGCCACTCCTGCCAGTAGGCGCGCGGACGGAAGTAGACCCACTGGTGATACCACTCTTTGGCCTCCGGGTGACGACCGTAGTGGTGGATCTCTCCCGGCGGAAACAGCAGCATATCGCCCGGACGGCAGACAAACTGCTGATCGTTATTTTTGATAATCCCTTCCCCACGCACCGTCAGGTTCAGAATATACCCTTTCATCCCGAGCGGTCGGTCGACGTAAAAATCGAGATATCCCTCAGCCTCGATAGGGGTCAGCCCCGCCACCAGGTGAGCATTAAACGAGTAGCCCGGTAATAAGGGATCGTTTTGCGTTTCGGCCATAGATTCAGTTCTCCCAAGGGTCCTGAAGGAAACCAATTGTCCATATCGATAAAAGCAGTATAAAAATGGCCCGCGAAAAGATCCAAAAAGCATCACGCCTCTTTTACGTCCGCCATGTTTCAGCCTTTCCCCCTGATTTATCCGCCCACGGGGGCAGATCAGCAGTAACAAAAGTGTCTATAAGTGCGGCAGAAATGTCCACATTGATTATTTGCACGGCGTCACACTTTCTATTGCAACAGCAATTTAGTCCATAAGATTAGCGGATCCTGCCTGACGATTTTCGCCTCCAGTCTCTAATGTTCTCTCATACCTGTTTTTTGATGGAGCAACACCATGGCAATTGCGATTGGCCTCGATTTTGGCAGCGACTCGGTTCGCGCTCTGGCAGTGGACTGTACAAGCGGCCAGGAAATAGCAACCAGCGTTGAGTGGTACCCGCGCTGGCAAGAGGGGCGCTACTGCGATGCGCCAAATAACCAGTTCCGTCACCATCCACGTGACTACATTGAGTCGATGGAAGCGGCAATCAAAACCGTGCTGGCTGAACTGACCGACGCCCAGCGGGCAGAGATCGTCGGGATTGGCGTCGACAGTACCGGCTCAACGCCTGCCCCTGTGGATGCCGAAGGCCATGTTCTGGCGCTGCGTCCGGAGTTTGCTGATAACCCGAACGCCATGTTCGTGCTGTGGAAAGATCACACCGCCGTTGAAGAGGCCGAGGCCATTACCCGCTTGTGTCACCAGCCCGGTAAAACGGACTACTCGCGCTACATCGGCGGTATTTACTCCAGTGAATGGTTCTGGGCAAAGATCCTTCACGTAACCCGCGCGGACGCATCCGTTGCGCAGGCCGCGGTATCCTGGATTGAACTGTGCGACTGGGTACCAGCCCTGCTCTCCGGTACCACGCGTCCGCAGGATATCCGCCGCGGACGCTGCAGCGCCGGACACAAATCCCTGTGGCATGAAAGCTGGGGTGGCCTGCCACCGGCGGCGTTCTTCGATGAACTCGATCCCGTCATCAACACGAGTCTGCAATACCCGCTGTTCACCGACACCTTCACCGCCGATATTCCGGTGGGTACGCTTTGTGAAGAGTGGGCGACGCGCCTGGGTCTGCCGCAAAACGTGGCCATCTCCGGCGGGGCGTTTGACTGCCACATGGGCGCGGTGGGCGCCGGTGCCCAGCCAAACACGCTGGTGAAGGTTATCGGCACCTCCACCTGCGACATTCTCACCGCGGATAAAGCCAGCGTAGGCGATCGGGCGGTAAAAGGCATCTGCGGCCAGGTTGACGGCAGCGTCGTACCGGAGTTTATCGGTCTGGAAGCGGGTCAGTCCGCCTTTGGCGATATCTACGCCTGGTTTGGCCGCGTGCTGGGCTGGCCGCTGGATCAGCTGGCGGCGGCACATCCTGAGCTGAAGACCCAGATTGCCGAAAGTAAAAAGCAGCTTTTGCAGCAGCTCACCGCCGCGTGGGCAAAGAATCCTTCTCTCGATCACCTGCCGGTGGTGCTCGACTGGTTCAACGGTCGCCGTACGCCATTTGCCAACCAGCGCCTGAAAGGGGTGATCACCGATCTTAACCTCGCCACCGACGCACCAGCGCTGTTTGGCGGCCTGATTGCCGCAACTGCCTTTGGGGCGCGCGCCATTATGGAGTGCTTCACCGAGCAGGGCATCGACGTCAACAACGTGATGGCACTGGGCGGCATCGCCCGTAAAAACCCGGTAATCATGCAGGCCTGTTGTGACGTGCTGAACCGTCCGCTGCAGATTGTCGCCTCCGATCAGTGTTGTGCCCTCGGTGCAGCGATCTTCGCGGCCGTTGCGGCAGGCGTTCATGCCGATATCCCGACCGCGCAGCAGCACATGGCGAGCGCTGTCGAAAATACCCTCCAGCCGCGTGCTCAGCAGGCGCAGCGTTTTGAACAGCTTTATCAGCGCTATCAGCAATGGGCAAAAAGCGCCGAACTTCACTATCTCCCTGTCGCCGCCCCGGCCAAACACACCGCGGACACTACGGCAACCCTGACACATTAAGGACACAATAATGACCATTTTTAATAATTATGAAGTGTGGTTTGTCATTGGCAGCCAACATCTGTACGGGCCGGAAGCGCTGCAACAGGTGACGAAACATGCTGAGCACGTGGTCAACGCGCTCAATGCAGAGGCTAAACTGCCGTGCAAACTGGTGCTCAAACCGCTCGGCACGACCCCGGATGAGATCACGAACATCTGCCGCGACGCGAACTACGACGATAAATGCGCCGGCATGGTGGTGTGGCTGCACACCTTCTCACCGGCCAAAATGTGGATCAACGGTCTGGCCATCCTCAATAAACCACTGATGCAGTTCCATACCCAGTTCAACGCGTCCCTGCCGTGGGACAGCATTGATATGGACTTTATGAACCTGAACCAGACCGCGCACGGCGGCCGCGAGTTCGGCTTTATCGGCGCACGTATGCGCCAGCAGCATGCGGTCGTCACCGGCCACTGGCAGGATCAGCATGCGCAAAAACGTATCGGCTCCTGGATGCGCCAGGCGGTGTCCCGACAAGATACTCGCCACCTGAAAGTGGTGCGCTTCGGCGACAACATGCGTGAAGTGGCGGTCACCGACGGCGATAAAGTTGCCGCACAAATTAAATTTGGTTTCTCGGTGAATACCTGGGCCGTGGGCGACCTGGTGCAGGTGGTGAATGAAATCAGCGATGGCGACGTAAGCGCGCTGGTCGACGAATACGAAAGCAGCTACCGTCTGACCCCTGCGGCACAAATTCACGGTGACAAACGCCAGAACGTGCTGGATGCAGCACGTATCGAACTGGGCATGAAACGCTTCCTGGAACAGGGTGGCTTCCATGCTTTTACCACCACCTTTGAAGACCTCCACGGCCTGAAACAACTGCCCGGCCTGGCGGTACAACGTCTGATGCAGCAGGGCTACGGCTTTGCCGGCGAAGGCGACTGGAAAACTGCCGCTCTGCTTCGCATTATGAAAGTGATGTCAACCGGTCTGCAGGGCGGCACCTCCTTTATGGAGGACTACACCTACCACTTCGAAAACGGCAACGACCTGGTACTGGGCTCGCATATGCTGGAAGTGTGTCCTTCCATTGCCGTTGAAGAGAAACCGATCCTCGACGTGCAGTACCTTGGCATTGGCGGAAAAGCCGACCCGGCACGTCTGATCTTCAACACCCGTACCGGTCCTGCCATCAACGCCAGCCTGATTGACCTTGGCGACCGTTTCCGCCTGCTGGTGAACTGTGTGGATGCAGTTGAAACCCCGCATTCTCTGCCAAAACTGCCGGTCGCCAACGCCCTGTGGAAAGCGCAGCCTGACCTGCCAACCGCCTCGGAAGCCTGGATCCTGGCCGGTGGCGCGCACCACACCGTCTTCAGCCATGCGCTGGATCTGAACGACATGCGTCAGTTCGCCGAACTGCACGACATCGAACTGACCGTCATTGATAACGATACCCGCCTGCCCGCGTTCAAAGACGCGCTGCGCTGGAACGAAGTCTATTACGGTTCAAAACGTTAACAGGGGAACCTTTGGCCTGCCGCAGGGCGGGCCTCTTTTCCTGGAGGATTGCATGTTAGAAGATCTCAAACGTCAGGTACTTGAAGCCAACCTGGCGCTGCCCAAACACAATCTGGTGACGCTGACCTGGGGCAACGTCAGCGCCGTTGACCGCGAACACGGCGTCTTCGTGATAAAGCCGTCAGGGGTGGATTACACGGTAATGACCGCGGAAGATATGGTTGTCGTCAGCATCGCCACGGGCGAAGTGGTGGAAGGAAAGAAAAAACCCTCCTCCGACACGCCAACGCATCGCCTGCTCTACCAGGCCTTCCCCACCATTGGCGGTATTGTGCATACCCATTCGCGTCATGCGACCATCTGGGCGCAGGCTGGCCAGTCCATTCCGGCTACCGGAACCACGCACGCAGACTACTTTTACGGCACCATTCCCTGCACCCGTTTGATGACTGATGAAGAGATCAACGGCGAGTATGAGTGGGAAACCGGCAACGTTATCGTCGAAACGTTTGAAAAACAGGGTATCGACGCTGCGCAAATGCCCGGCGTGCTGGTGCACTCCCATGGACCTTTTGCCTGGGGCAAAAACGCCGAAGATGCGGTACATAACGCGATTGTGCTGGAAGAGGTCGCGTATATGGGCATCTTCTGCCGCCAGCTGGCACCGCAGCTTCCGGATATGCAGCCAACCCTGCTGGATAAACACTACCTGCGTAAACATGGCGCAAAAGCCTATTACGGGCAGTAAACTGTATATATACCCAGCATAAAATATTCAACCAGGCTATAATCAAGCCTGGTTTTGTTTTATGGGATAGCGGCGTGGCGCAGGCGCAAGAAGGTTTTTTACTTACCCGACACTGGCGGGATACTCCTCAGGGCACCGAGGTGGCATTCTGGCTGGCGACGGACAACGGCCCGCTGCACGTGACCCTGCCGCCGCAGGAGTCCGTGGCTTTTATCCCGAACGATCACGTTGAGAAAGTAAAGCAACTGCTGCGCGGTGAAAATGGCTGGCGCCTGACGCCGCTTGAACTGAAAGATTTCCACCGTCAGCCCGTACATGGCCTTTACTGCCGCGCCCATCGCCAGCTGATGCGTTATGAAAAACTGCTGCGCGACGCTGGCGTGACGCTGTACGAAGCTGATATCCGCCCGCCAGAACGTTTTTTGATGGAGCGGTTTATTACTGCCCCCGTCTGGGTCGACGGCACCGCGCAAAACGGCAGCCTTATTAACGCCCGTCTCAAACCCAACCCTACCTACCGGCCGCCGTTGAAATGGGTCTCGCTGGATATCGAAACCACTCGCCACGGTGAGCTGTACTGTATCGGCCTTGAAGGCTGCGGGGATCGGGTTGTTTATATGCTTGGCCCCCCGAATGGCAACGCGTCCGCGCTGGATTTCCGACTGGAGTATGTCAACAGCCGGCCACAGCTTCTGGAAAAGCTTAACCAGTGGTTTGCCGATCGCGATCCCGATGTGTTGATCGGCTGGAACGTGGTGCAGTTCGATCTGCGCGTGCTGCAAAAACATGCTGAACGTTACCGCATCCCCCTGATGCTGGGGCGCGGAAACAGCGAGCTGGAATGGCGCGAGCACGGTTTTAAAAACGGTGTGTTTTTCGCGCAGGCCAATGGCCGCCTGATTATCGACGGCATTGAGGCGCTCAAATCTGCCTTCTGGAATTTTTCCTCTTTCTCTCTGGAAGCGGTGGCGCAGGAGCTGCTCGGCGAAGGGAAATCCATCGACAATCCGTGGGACAGAATGGATGAAATCGACCGGCGCTTTAACGAAGACAAACCGGCGCTCGCCACCTACAACCTGAAAGATTGTGAACTGGTGACGCAGATTTTCCACAAAACGGAGATCATGCCCTTCCTGCTCGAGCGCGCGACGGTGAACGGCCTCGCCGCTGACCGGCACGGTGGCTCCGTGGCCGCCTTTAGCCACCTCTATTTCCCGCGTATGCACCGGGCGGGCTATGTCGCCCCTAACCTCGGTGACGTGCCGCCACAGGCAAGCCCAGGCGGTTACGTGATGGATTCCCGGCCCGGGTTGTATGACTCCGTGCTGGTGCTGGACTACAAAAGCCTCTATCCGTCCATTATTCGCACCTTCCTGATCGATCCCGTCGGGCTGGTGGAAGGGATGGCGCAGCCTGACGATTTGCACAGCACAGAAGGTTTTCTCGGGGCCCGCTTCTCACGGGAAAAGCACTGTCTGCCGGAAATCGTGGGAAACATCTGGCACGGTCGCGACGAGGCTAAGCGTCATGGCAACAAGCCCCTTTCTCAGGCGCTGAAAATTATCATGAACGCGTTTTACGGGGTTCTGGGGACCAGCGCCTGCCGCTTCTTCGACCCACGACTGGCGTCATCTATCACCATGCGCGGGCACGACATCATGCGCCAGACCAAAGCGTTGATTGAATCCCAGGGTTATGACGTTATTTATGGCGATACGGATTCCACCTTTGTCTGGCTTAAGGGCGCGCATTCAGAAGAGGATGCCGCGCGAATCGGCAAATCACTGGTGGCTTTTGTGAACGCCTGGTGGCAGGAAAGTTTGCAAAAAGAGCGGTTAAGCAGCGCGTTAGAACTGGAGTTTGAAACCCATTTCAGCCGCTTTTTAATGCCCACCATTCGCGGTACCGACCAGGGCAGTAAGAAGCGCTACGCCGGTCTTATTCAGGAAGGTGACAAGCAGCGAATGGTCTTTAAAGGGCTGGAAACCGTACGCACCGACTGGACGCCGCTGGCGCAGCAGTTTCAGCAAACGCTTTATCTGCGTATCTTTCGCAACGAGCCTTATCAGGACTACGTGCGTGAAACAATTGCCAGTCTGATGGCCGGTGAACTCGACGCCCAGCTGGTGTACCGCAAGCGCCTGCGCCGCCCGCTGGCGGAATACCAGCGCAACGTTCCGCCGCACGTCCGCGCCGCGCGCCTGGCAGATGAGGAGAACATGCGCCGGGGGCGTGCCCCGCAGTATCAGAACCGGGGAACCATCAAATACCTCTGGACCACCAGCGGCCCGGAACCCGTGGATTACCAGCACTCGCCTCTGGATTACGAGCACTATCTTACGCGTCAGCTTCAGCCGGTCGCGGACGGAATTTTGCCCTTCATCGACGACGACTTTGCTACACTAGTGACAGGGCAACTTGGCCTATTTTGACACGTGACGAAATGGCTGCCATCCAGTACCATAGCGCCCTTTCCATTCCCGGACCCATTTTTCAATGACTGTCTTTTTTGACGGTGGTTGAACTATTGCCTGCAATTTACGATTAGAGCCGAACAAATATGCCTTTTACACTTGGTCAACGCTGGATCAGCGATACAGAAAGCGAACTTGGATTAGGAACCGTGGTTGCCGTGGATGCACGAATGGTTACCCTCCTTTTCCCTGCTACCGGTGAAAACCGCCTGTACGCCCGCAATGATTCCCCTGTGACCCGCGTGATGTTCAACCCGGGTGACACCGTGACCAGCCACGACGGCTGGCAGCTAAAGGTCGAAGACGTAAAAGAAGAGAATGGACTGCTCGCCTACATCGGGACTCGCCTGGACACCGACGAGGCCAATGTCATCCTGCGTGAGGTGCTGCTCGACAGCAAACTGGTATTCAGTAAGCCGCAGGATCGCCTGTTTGCCGGGCAAATCGACCGTATGGATCGCTTCTCCCTGCGCTATCGTGCGCGCAAGTTCCAGAGTGAACAGTACCGTATGCCGTGGAGCGGCCTGCGCGGTCAGCGTACCAGCCTTATTCCCCACCAGCTGAACATCGCCCATGACGTGGGCCGCCGTCACGCACCTCGCGTTCTGCTGGCAGATGAAGTGGGCCTGGGGAAAACCATTGAAGCGGGCATGATCCTGCATCAACAGCTGCTTTCCGGCGCAGCCGAGCGCGTGCTGATTGTGGTACCGGAAACCCTGCAGCATCAATGGCTGGTCGAGATGCTGCGCCGCTTTAACCTGCGTTTCGCTCTGTTTGATGACGAGCGCTATGCAGAAGCCCAGCACGATGCGGACAACCCGTTTGAAACGGAACAGCTGGTGATCTGCTCTCTGGATTTCGTACGCCGCAGCAAGCAACGTCTTGAGCATCTGTGCGACGCCGAATGGGACCTGATGGTGGTCGATGAAGCGCACCATCTGGTCTGGAGCGAAGATGCACCAAGCCGGGAATACATGGCTATCGAACAGCTTGCCGAGCGCGTACCAGGCGTCCTGCTTCTGACCGCAACGCCGGAGCAGTTAGGTCTGGAGAGCCACTTCGCCCGTTTGCGCCTGCTCGATCCAAACCGCTTCCATGACTTTGAGCAGTTCGTTGAAGAGCAGAATAACTACCGTCCGGTCGCCGATGCCGTTGCCCTGCTGCTGGCGGGTAAACATCTTTCGAATGACGAGCTCAACACCCTGAGCGATCTGATTGGCGAGCAGGATATTGAGCCTCTGCTGCAGGCGGCCAACAGCGACAGTGACAACGCGGATTCCGCGCGTAAAGAACTGATCGATATGCTGATGGATCGCCACGGCACCAGCCGCGTCCTGTTCCGTAACACCCGTAACGGGGTGAAAGGTTTCCCGAAACGCGAACTGCATACCATCAAATTGCCACTGCCGACGCAGTACCAAACGGCCATTAAAGTTTCCGGCATTATGGGCGCGCGCAAAACTGCAGAAGAGCGTGCACGCGACATGCTCTACCCGGAACAGATTTACCAGGAATTTGAAGGCGATACCGGCACCTGGTGGAACTTCGACCCGCGTGTTGAGTGGCTGATGGGCTATTTGACCGCGCACCGTTCTCAGAAAGTGCTGGTGATCTGCGCCAAAGCAGCCACCGCGCTGCAGCTGGAGCAGGTCCTGCGCGAACGCGAAGGTATTCGTGCCGCCGTGTTCCACGAAGGGATGTCCATCGTCGAGCGTGACCGTGCTGCGGCATGGTTTGCAGAAGAGGACAGCGGTGCCCAGGTCCTGCTGTGCTCCGAAATCGGGTCTGAAGGCCGTAACTTCCAGTTTGCCAGCAACCTGGTGATGTTCGATTTGCCGTTCAATCCGGATCTGCTGGAACAGCGTATCGGCCGTCTGGATCGTATTGGCCAGGCGCATGATATTCAGATCCACGTTCCTTACCTGGAAAAAACCGCCCAGTCCGTACTGGTGCGTTGGTTCCACGAAGGTCTGGATGCGTTTGAGCATACCTGTCCGACCGGCCGCCCGATTTACGATCAGGTGCACGCCGATCTGATCGGCTATCTGGCCGCGCCAGAGAACACCGACGGGTTTGATGAACTGATCAAAGCCTGCCGTGATAAGCATGAAGCGCTGAAATCACAGCTGGAACAGGGCCGTGACCGCCTGCTGGAGATCCACTCCAACGGCGGTGAAAAAGCCCAGGCGCTCGCTGAAAGCATTGAAGAGCAGGATGATGACACCAGCCTGATCAGCTTCTCCATGAACCTGTTCGACATCGTTGGCATAAACCAGGACGATCGTGGCGAGAATTTGATTGTCCTGACCCCGTCCGACCATATGCTGGTCCCGGATTTCCCTGGCCTGCCGGAAGATGGATGCACCATCACCTTTGAACGTGATGTGGCGCTGTCGCGCGAAGATGCGCAGTTCATCACCTGGGAGCACCCGCTGATCCGCAACGGTCTGGATTTGATCCTCTCAGGCGATACCGGCAGCAGCACCATCTCGTTGTTGAAAAACAAAGCGCTGCCAGTGGGTACTCTGTTGCTGGAACTGATTTACGTTGTCGAAGCGCAGGCGCCGAAACAGCTGCAGCTCAACCGCTTCCTGCCGTCAACGCCTGTGCGTCTGCTGCTGGACAAAAACGGCACGAACCTCGCCGCTCAGGTTGAATTCGAGAGCTTTAACCGCCAGCTGAGCGCGGTGAACCGCCATACCGGCAGTAAGCTGGTCAACGCGGTACAGCAGGATGTGCACGCTATTCTGCAGCTGGGTGAAACGCAGATCGAAAAAGCGGCCCGGGCGCTGATTGATGCCGCACGTCAAGAAGCCGACGACAAACTGTCCGCGGAACTCTCCCGTCTGGAAGCGTTGAAAGCGGTAAACCCAAACATCCGCGATGACGAACTGGCGGCGATCGAGAGCAACCGTCAGCAGGTGCTGGAAAGCCTTAATCAGGCTGGCTGGCGTCTGGATGCCCTGCGTCTTATCGTTGTGACGCATCAGTAAACGGAGCGCAAGATGGTGATGGAGCCTTACAATCCACCTCAGGATCCCTGGCTGGTGGTGCTTTATCAGGATGAGCACATTATGGTGGTCAACAAGCCCAGCGGCTT
Source organism: Enterobacter sp. MEB024 (assembly GCF_030209635.1). NCBI lineage: Bacteria > Pseudomonadati > Pseudomonadota > Gammaproteobacteria > Enterobacterales > Enterobacteriaceae > Enterobacter > Enterobacter sp. MEB024. The sequence continues at coordinate 155,365 of NZ_JARVRQ010000006.1, forward strand.
GTTGTCCGTGCCAGGGCGTCTGGATGAGCACAAAGACAGTGTGATGACGCGTATTCAGCGTGATTATCCTCAGGCGGAGTCTGTCCATCGTCTGGACATGGCCACCAGCGGTGTGATTGTAGTGGCGCTGAATAAAGCGGCGGAACGCGAGCTGAAACGCCAGTTCCGCGATCGCGAGCCGAAAAAGCAGTATGTCGCACGTGTCTGGGGGCATCCTCAGCCGGCGGAAGGTCTGGTGGATTTACCGCTGATCTGCGACTGGCCAAACCGACCAAAACAAAAGGTCTGTTACGAAACCGGCAAAGCAGCACAAACCGAGTATGAAGTGCTGGAGTACGCGCCAGATAACACTGCGCGCGTACTGCTTAAACCGATTACCGGGCGCTCGCACCAGTTGCGTGTCCATATGCTTGCGCTGGGGCACCCGATTCTGGGGGACAGATTTTACGCGCCGCCCGATGCACTGGCGCTGGCGCCACGCCTGCAGCTGCATGCGCAGACGCTGACCATCACCCATCCGGTTTTTGGCAATGCAATGACGTTTAAAGCCCCAGTCGACTTCTGAAAAAAAAGGCCCGACAGTGTCGGGCCTTTTTTTATTTGAAACTTTTCTTCTCTTTAATCAACTCGTACGCTTTCTGAATTTCCTGCGCTTTTTGCTTCGCCATCTCCATCATCTCCGGCGGTAAGCCTTTCGCGACCAGTTTGTCCGGGTGGTGCTCACTCATCAGCTTACGATAGGCACGCTTGATGGTGGTTACATCGTCCGATGGCTTCACCCCCAGCACGTTACAGGCATCCTCCAGCGTCGGCCCCCGCTGCGCCTGCTGCCAGGCACCGCCAGAGGACTGCTGGTGATAGCCGCCGCCAAACTGCGCACCGCCCTGCATCATGCGCAGGAACTGGTCGAACTGCATACGGGAGATGCCCAGTTCTTCCGCAATAACGTATAAAACATCGCGTTCATTAGGATGAAGTGAACCATCGGCAAACGCCGCCTGGATTTGGATCTCCAGAAACATCCGAATTAAATCAAAACGGCCGAAGCAGATGCTGCGGAACTGACGCATTTTATCGCGCAGCGGATAGTTATCCGCTTTACCGATGCGAAACGCATTTTGTGCCGCGAGACGGGAGTCACCATGCAGATTCATGCGGTCCATAAAGACGCTGGCTATCTGAATATCGGCTTCCGTCACACGCCCTTTTGATTTGGTTAAGTGCCCCATCACCTCAAACGTGGTGGAGAAAAAGAGGGACTGACGCTCACGCTGATTGGCAAACCAGGCCATTTTGCGGCTGCGAGCCTTATCAAACATATGGCCGATAATAAGCCCCAGTACGATCCCCCAGAACCCGGCACCCATGATGATGGCGAACGCAACGCCGATTATTTTACCCCAATACTGCATATACTCCCCGGTTAGTCATGTTCCTGGCCGACGCAACGTCATCATCACAGTGTTCAAGCCACGGTCAATTGAAGGACATCGCCTATAATTTGCTTTATCATACTCGTCATTCGATAGCGAGCCTAACACTCTGGCGCGCAAACGGGCAGGATTAACGCTGGTACTGCGCTGATGAGTAAGATAGTCTCTGAGCGTTTGTAAGCCGTAGCCACTGATGACGGAACAATAAAATACAACGTATGAAAAAACGTATCCCCACCCTCCTGGCCACAATGATTGGCACCGCCCTGTACAGCCAACAGGGACTGGCGGCCGATCTCGCCTCGCAGTGTATGCTTGGCGTCCCAAGTTATAATCGTCCACTGGTAAAGGGCGATACGAATAGCTTGCCGGTAACCATTACTGCCGATAGCTCTAAAGGCACATATCCTGACAATGCGACATTTACTGGCAATGTGGATATTAACCAGGGCAACAGCCGTCTGCAGGCAGATGAAGTGCAATTACACCAGAAGCAGCCGGAAGGTGCGGCCGAGCCGGTACGAACGGTGGATGCGCTGGGTAATGTGCACTATGACGACAATCAGGTCATCCTGAAAGGTCCGAAAGCCTGGTCAAACCTGAATACCAAAGACACTAACGTCTGGGAAGGTGATTACCAGATGGTAGGTCGCCAGGGGCGCGGTGATGCGGACCTGATGAAACAGCGCGGTGAAAACCGCTATACGATTCTGGAAAACGGCTCCTTCACGTCCTGTCTGCCCGGGTCTAATACCTGGAGCGTGGTCGGAAGTGAAGTCATCCATGACCGTGAAGAGCAGGTTGCCGAGATCTGGAACGCCCGCTTCAAGCTCGGTCCGGTACCCGTTTTCTACAGCCCTTACCTGCAGCTTCCTGTGGGTGACAAACGCCGCTCAGGTTTCCTGATCCCGAATGCCAAATACAGCACCACGAACTACTTTGAGTTCTATCTGCCGTATTACTGGAACATCGCGCCCAACATGGACGCCACGATCACGCCGCACTATATCCATAAGCGCGGCAACGTTATGTGGGAAAACGAGTTCCGCTACCTGACGCAGGCGGGTACTGGCCTGATGGAACTGGATTATCTGCCGTCGGATAAAGTCTTCCAGGATGAACATCCAACAGAAGGTGATAAACACCGCTGGTTGTTCTACTGGAAACATGCCGGGGTGATGGACCAGGTCTGGCGGTTTAACGTCGACTACACCAAAGTCAGCGACCCTTACTATTTCAACGACTTTGACTCCAAATACGGGTCCAGTACCGATGGCTACGCCACGCAGAAATTCAGCGTGGGATACGCTATTGAGAACTTCAACGCCACGGTCTCTACCAAGCAATTCCAGGTCTTTGATACCCAGACGAGAAGCACTTATGGTGCAGAACCGCAGCTGGACGTTAACTGGTACCAGAACGATGTTGGCCCGTTTGACACCCACGTGTACGCCCAGGCCGTGCACTTCGTTAACACCAACTCGGATATGCCGGAATCCACGCGTGTTCACCTCGAGCCAACCATCAATTTGCCGGTGTCAAATGACTGGTCGAGCCTGAATACCGAGGCCAAACTGATGGCCACCCATTACCAGCAGAAGAATCTCGACTGGTATAACAACCGTTACGGCACCAATCTCGAAGAATCCGTGAACCGCGTCCTGCCGCAGTTCAAAATGGACGGCAAACTGATCTTCGAACGCGATATGGGTCTTCTGGCGGAGGGTTATACCCAGACGCTTGAGCCACGTATGCAGTATCTGTACGTCCCGTATCGCGATCAGAGCAACATTCAGAACTATGACTCCTCATTCCTGCAGTCTGACTACAGCGGTCTGTTCCGCGACCGTACCTACGGTGGCCTCGACCGTATTGCGTCAGCAAACCAGTTAACGACCGGCGTCACAACGCGCGTTTATGATGATGCCGCCGTTGAACGTTTTAACGTTTCTGTTGGTCAAATCTACTATTTCACCGAGTCCCGGACCGGTGATGACGACATTAACTGGGAAAAAGACAACAAAACGGGTTCTCTGGTGTGGGCGGGTGATACCTACTGGCGTATGACCGATCGCTGGGGTTTACGCGGGGGTGTGCAGTACGATACGCGTCTCAACAACGTTGCGACAAGCAGTGCGGCGATTGAATACCGTCGTGATGAAGACCGTATGCTGCAGTTGACCTATCGTTACGCCAGCCCGGAATATATTCAGGCCACGTTGCCAAACTATGCGAATACGGATCAGTACAAAGACGGCATCTCGCAGGTGGGTGGCGCAGCGAGCTGGCCAATCGCCGATCGCTGGTCAATCGTCGGTGCTTACTACTTTGACACCAACACCAGTAAACCTGCTGACCAGATGGTTGGTCTGCAATATAACTCCTGCTGCTACGCGCTGCGTGTCGGTTACGAACGTAAGCTTAACGGCTGGGATACCAAGAATGAACAGGGCAAATACGATAACGTGATTGGCTTTAATGTCGAACTGCGCGGCCTGAGCTCCAACTACGGCCTGGGCACGCAGCAGATGCTGCGCTCGAACATTCTGCCGTACCGCAGTTCCTTGTAATGTGCTTAATTTGCAACGTAATCCGCTTTGCGGTTAATTGAAATGGAAAAAGTATGAAGAACTGGAAAACGCTGCTGCTCGGTGTCGCTATGGTTGCGAATACCAGCTTCGCGGCCCCCCAGGTTGTTGATAAGGTCGCCGCTGTGGTTAACAACGGCGTCGTGCTCGAAAGCGACGTTGACGGTTTGATGAAATCTGTGAAGCTCAATTCGGGTGAAGCAGGTCAGCAACTTCCGGATGACGCAACCCTGCGCCATCAGATCCTGGAACGTCTGATCATGGATCAGATTGTCCTGCAAATGGGTCAGAAAATGGGTGTGAAGGTCACTGACGAGCAGCTCGATCAGGCCATTGCTAACATCGCGAAGCAGAACAACATGAGCCTGGACCAGATGCGCAGCCGTCTGGCCTATGATGGCATCAGCTATGCAACGTATCGTAATCAGATCCGTAAAGAGATGCTGATTTCGGAAGTACGTAACAATGAAGTCCGCCGCCGCGTCACGATCCTGCCTCAGGAAGTGGACGCGCTGGCAAAACAGGTGGGTAACCAGAACGACGCCAGCACCGAACTAAACCTGAGCCACATTCTGATCCCGCTGCCAGAGAACCCAACCTCCGACCAGGCTGCGGAAGCTGAAAGCCAGGCGCGTTCGATTGTCGAGCAGGCACGTAACGGCGGTGACTTTGGCAAACTGGCCATCACTTACTCCGCTGACCAACAGGCGCTGAAAGGCGGCCAGATGGGCTGGGGACGTATCCAGGAGCTGCCTTCCATCTTTGCTCAGGCGCTGAGCACGGCGAAGAAAGGTGACATCGTGGGTCCCATCCGTTCAGGCGTGGGCTTCCACATCCTGAAAGTGAACGATCTGCGCGGTCAGAGTCAGAACATTTCGGTTACCGAAGTTCACGCTCGCCATATTCTCCTCAAGCCGTCACCTATCATGACTGACGATCAGGCGCGCGTGAAACTGCAACAGATTGCTGCAGACATCAAGAGCGGAAAAACCTCGTTTGCGAATGCCGCGAAAGAGTTCTCTCAGGATCCCGGCTCTGCTAATCAGGGCGGCGATCTGGGCTGGGCGGCCGCGGATATCTACGATCCTGCGTTCCGTGACGCACTGATGAAGCTGAACAAAGGCCAGATGAGCGCCCCGGTGCACTCCTCCTTCGGCTGGCATCTGATCGAACTGTTGGATACCCGCAATGTTGATAAAACGGACGCGGCGCAGAAAGACAGAGCCTACCGCATGCTGTTTAACCGTAAGTTCTCTGAAGAAGCAGCAACCTGGATGCAGGAACAACGCGCCAGCGCTTATGTGAAAGTACTGAGCAACTAATGAAACAGCATCGTGTTGTGATCACTCCCGGCGAACCTGCCGGGATTGGGCCTGACCTCGTTGTCCAGCTCGCCCAGCGCAGCTGGCCGGTGGAACTGGTTGTCTGCGCTGATGCAACACTGTTACAAGACCGGGCAACGCTGCTCGGTCTGCCTTTAACGCTCATCCCCTACGTTGAAGGCCATCAGCCTGCACCACAGCAAGCCGGCACGCTTACGCTTCTTCCTGTTCCACTTCGTACTCCCGTCATCCCGGGTCAGCTCAGTACCGAAAACGGCCACTATGTTGTAGAGACGCTGGCGCGTGCCTGCGACGGTTGCCTGAAGGGCGAATTTGCCGCCCTGATCACCGGTCCCGTGCACAAAGGCGTTATCAACGAGGCGGGGATACCGTTTACCGGGCACACGGAGTTCTTTGAAGAGCGCTCGCACAGCCCGAAAGTGGTTATGATGCTGGCGACAGAAGCAATGCGCGTTGCCCTCGTGACGACCCATATGCCCATCAGGGCCATTCCGGATGCCATTACTCCGTCTCTTTTACGGGAGATCATCGGGATCCTGCATCACGACCTGCAAACCAAATTCGGCATCAAACAGCCGCATGTGCTGGTCTGCGGGCTGAACCCGCACGCCGGTGAAGGCGGACATATGGGTACCGAAGAGATCGACACCATTATTCCGGTGCTTGAAGAAATGCGAGCAAAAGGGATGAACTTAAGCGGACCGTTGCCTGCCGATACCCTTTTCCAGCCAAAATACCTGGATAATGCGGACGCCGTGCTCGCGATGTACCACGATCAAGGCCTGCCCGTGCTAAAATACCAGGGCTTTGGCCGCGGGGTGAATATCACCCTCGGTTTACCTTTTATTCGAACGTCCGTTGACCACGGTACTGCGCTGGATCTGGCAGGCCAGGGGAAAGCGGATGTCGGCAGTTTTATTACGGCGCTTAATCTCGCCATCAAAATGATTGTTAATACTCAATGACTAATCGAGTCCATCAGGGCCACTTAGCCCGAAAACGCTTCGGGCAAAACTTCCTCAACGATCAGTTCGTGATCGACAGTATCGTGTCTGCCATTAATCCGCAGAAAGGTCAGGCTATGGTCGAAATCGGCCCGGGTCTTGCCGCTCTGACTGAACCCGTAGGCGAACGCCTGGACGAACTGACCGTTATCGAACTCGACCGCGATCTCGCCGCACGCCTGCAAACTCACCCGTTCCTGGGGCCAAAGCTGACGATTTATCAGCAGGATGCCATGACCATGAACTTTGGTGAGCTGTCGGAAAAAATGGGCCAACCGCTGCGCGTGTTCGGTAACCTGCCGTACAACATCTCCACACCGCTAATGTTCCACCTGTTTAGCTATACTGATGCCATTGCCGACATGCACTTCATGTTGCAAAAAGAGGTGGTTAACCGTCTGGTTGCAGGGCCGAACAGTAAAGCGTATGGTCGTTTGAGCGTGATGGCGCAATATTTCTGCAACGTGATCCCGGTGCTCGAAGTACCGCCAACCGCCTTTACGCCGCCACCAAAAGTGGACTCTGCGGTAGTGCGTCTTGTACCGCATAAAATAATGCCGTACCCGGTGAAAGACCTGCGCGTGCTGAGCCGCATTACTACGGAAGCCTTTAACCAGCGCCGTAAAACGATCCGTAACAGCCTGGGCAATCTGTTTACCGTTGAAGTGCTGACTGAGTTGGGTATTGACCCGGCAATGCGTGCAGAAAATATTTCCGTAGAACAGTACTGCAAGCTGGCTAATTACATCAGCGAAAATGCGCCGCCGAAGGAGAGTTAAGCCATGATTGATTCGCCCCGCGTATGTGTCCATGTACAAAGCGTTTATGTTGAATCCCAGTCCTCACCGGATGAAGAACGTTTTGTCTTCGCTTACACCGTGACCATTCGCAATCTGGGGCGGATGCCTGTGCAACTGCTTGGGCGCTACTGGCTTATCACCAACGGCAACGGCCGCGAAATCGAAGTTCAGGGTGAAGGTGTGGTTGGTGAACAGCCCCACATCGACCCTGGCGAAGAGTATCAATATACCAGCGGTGCCGTGATCGAAACGCCGCTGGGCACCATGCAGGGCCATTACGAAATGGTCGACGTCGATGGCAATGTGTTCCGCGTTGCTATTCCTGTGTTCCGTCTCGCCGTTACAACACTCATTCATTAATCTAATGTCTACATATCTGATTGGCGACGTTCACGGTTGCTACGATGAACTGATCGCATTGTTAAAACAGGTCGACTTTACGCCTGGACAAGATACGCTCTGGCTGACGGGCGATTTAGTGGCGCGTGGCCCTGGCTCGCTGGACGTTCTACGCTTCGTCAAATCACTGGGCGACAGCGTGCGCATGGTACTGGGCAACCACGATCTGCATTTGCTGGCCGTCTTTGCCGGGATCAGTCGCAACAAACCCAAAGATCGTCTCTCGCCTTTGCTGGAAGCCCCGGACGCGGATGTTCTCATCAACTGGCTACGCCGCCAGCCGCTGCTGCAGATCGATGAAGAGAAAAAACTGGTCATGGCGCATGCCGGGATCACCCCTCAGTGGGATCTTGAGACGGCGAAAACCTGTGCGCGTGACGTTGAAGCGGTGCTGGCAAGCGACTCGTATCCTTTCTTCCTCGACGCGATGTACGGCGATATGCCGAATCACTGGAGCGAAGATCTTAGCGGTCTGGCCCGCCTGCGCTTTATTACGAACGCTTTCACCCGCATGCGTTTTTGCTTCCCGAACGGGCAGCTGGATATGTATTGCAAAGAGACACCGGAAAGCGCCCCTGCGCCTCTTAAACCGTGGTTTGCCATTCCCGGTCCGGTGACCAACGCCTATAACGTGGTGTTTGGCCACTGGGCGTCGCTTGAAGGAAAAGGCACACCGGAGGGGATCTACGGTCTCGATACCGGCTGCTGCTGGGGTGGAGAGTTAACCTGCTTGCGCTGGGAAGATAAAACGTATTTTGTTCAGCCATCCAACCGACAGCTGGACTTAGGGGAAGACGAGGCCGTTGCTTCCTGATGAGGATTTCCCTCCCCCGGACGGGAGAGGGACATTCACTTAGCGACGTTCCAGAATTTCGAAGCAGTAGCTGTGGGAGTTCTGCGCATCCGCGTCGTGGAATTCACTGAAGACAGATTCCCACTCATCAGGATCGTAGTCCGGGAAATGCGTATCCCCTTCCACTTCCGCATCAATATGGGTCAGATACAGCTTCTGTGCTTTCGGCAGGAACTGTTCGTACACACGCCCACCGCCAATCACCATGATCTCCTCGGCATTACCGCATGCGGCAATGGCCTCGTCTACGGACTTCACCCATTCGACGCGATCGTCAGTGCCAGGCTGGCTACTGATAACGATATTTTTACGGCCCGGTAATGGACGACCAATCGACTCCCAGGTCAGGCGGCCCATCACTACCGGCTTGTTTAACGTAGTACGTTTAAACCATGCGAGATCGGCAGGCAGGTTCCACGGCATGGCATTTTCCATACCGATAACACGGTCCACCGCCAGCGCTGCAATCAGACTGATCATTGAAAATTTCCCGGATGCAAAAAATTGCCGCCACTATACGGAAAGCTTAATCTTTCGTCGACTGGCGGCTGAGTAAAGATAGAGAAATTTTTTAATATTGCTGGCAACTCCACTTCACGCGGAAGGTTTACTCTCCGGTTCGTCCCCCGGATCGCCGGTATGCTTGCCCTCTTCCGTGCCCTGCCAGCCGTGACGCTGGATAAGCGACAGGTGATTGCGGTCCTCGTTAATGATTTCCGTCAGCATCGCGCTGGTGCGTTTAAACACCGCTGCACGCTCGGTGGCTGTGCTGCCCGCCATCGCCACCATCTCTTCCACCATCTCGGTGTTAAAGCGGCGGAACAGGTCCGCACGTTCACGGGCTTCATAGGCACCTAGCCCCAGATTTTCCAGCGCCATCCGGCCAGACTTGAGCGCACCTTCGAACGTTTCACGCTCTGGCGCCTCCACACCTGCCTGACGCAGCCGGATGTAGTGATCCACATCGCGGGCGCGAGAGATAATGGTCAGCTCGGGGAAGTGTTCCTTGACCAGCTCCACCATCTGCATGCTGGTCTCCGGATCGTCGATTGCGTTAATCAACACTTCGGCTTTCGCCGCCCCGGCGGACTCCAGCAGATCGACACGCGTTGCATCCCCGTAAAACACTTTCATGTCGAATTTCCGCAGGGTCTCAACATGGTCGGGATCGTGGTCGAGGATCACCATTTTGACCCCGCTCGACAACAGCAAACGGCCCACGATCTGCCCGAAGCGACCAAACCCGGCGATGATCACCCGTGGCTGCTCCTCGTCGATCTCGTCGGCTTCGCGTTCTTGCTCGCTCCCCGTTTTTTCCAGACGCGCCAGCACCACCAGCAGAACAGGCGTTGCGGCCATCGACAGTGCGACGGCAAGCGTCAGCGCTTTCGCCCACTCAGCATCCAGTACGTTGGCCATCTGCGCCGCGCCAAAGACCACGAATGCAAACTCACTCCCCTGCCCCAGCAGTACGGCAAACCAACGACGCTGCTTGTTGGGCACCGTTAATGGACGCGCTATCAGCCACAACATGCCCATCTTAATGACCAGGAAACCGACCAGCAGGATGAGGATCCGAAGCGGATGCGTTACCAGTGTGCCAAAGTCGATAGACATCCCCACGCCGATGAAAAACAGCCCCAGCAATAATCCCTTAAACGGCTCGATATCACTTTCCAGCGCATGGCGATATTCAGAACTGGCCAGCAGCACCCCTGCCAGGAACGCCCCCATAGCCATCGATAGGCCGGCTTCCTCGAGCAGCAAACCAAAGCCAAACACCAGGAACAGCGCAACGGCACTGAAAACTTCACGCAGGCCGGAGCGAGCGACAAAGCGCAGCAACGGACGGGTCACGTAGCGGCCAAGCAGAATAACCAGCGCCAGGGCACCAACCACTTTCAGCGCGGAAAGCGCAAAAGCTCCCATGGTCGTTGAGGCACCGCTTGCGGCCAGCAGCGGGATCATCGCCACCAGCGGGATGGCGGCAATATCCTGGAACAGCAGCACCGAAAACGCGCTGCGCCCCATCTGAGAGACCGTCAGGTTGCGCTCGTTCATTGCCTGCATGGCAATGGCCGTAGAGGAGAGTGCCAGCGTCAGGCCGATGAGAGTCGCGACTTTCCAGTCCATGCCCAGCAGGATACAGAACCCGCCCAGCAGCAAACCACAGGCCACCATCTGCAACGCTCCCCCACCAAATACCGAAGCGCGCAGTTTCCATAACCGCCGGGGATCCAGCTCCAGGCCAATTACAAACAGCATCAGCACGACGCCGATCTCAGCGAAATGGAGAATCGCCTCGGCATCGGTCACCAGACGGAAGCCCCACGGTCCAATGACACAGCCGGCAATGAGGTAACCCAGCACCGAACCCAGCCCCAGACGTACCGCCACGGGTACAATCAGCGCAGCCGCGCCGAGGTAAATCAGCGCCTGTATCAGCGTATGGCTATCCATTGTTCGCCTCCTGCCACTCAAGTAACCGTTGTTTATAATGGCGTGCCTGCGCCTGCAACGTCTCATCATCGCAAACGAACGTACAGTGCATCGCAAAAGGAGGGAGCCAGTTCAGCCCACAATAGAGCGCCGTCGCCTGCAGCGGCTGTGACAGCACCTCAAAGCCCGGGAAAGCACCAATATCGAAGTGGCTTTCTCCCCCGCCGGTGGTCACGGCCCACATCAGGCTTTTGCCTTTAAGCGCGTGACCGTTGTGGCCATACGCCCAGCCGTGGGAAAAGACTTTATCGATCCACAGTTTGAGGAGCGGAGGGGTGCTGTACCATTGCATCGGATGCTGCCAGATAATTAAATCGGCACGAGAGAGCGCCTCCTGTTCGGCGGCGATATCGATATTAAAATCGGGATAAAGTTGATAGAGGGAACGTATCTCTACGTTATCAAGCGTCCTTACCTGCTCAAGCATCCGTTTATTTGCATGCGAGTGATGCGGATACGGATGTGCGTAAATTATCAGAATCATTAATTAGCCTGTTGTTTTACTGCCTTCTTTTACCAAAAGAGTGTAGTCAGTAATTCAACAGGCTAATAGTGAATATTATTGACGGGCTAACGTCAGAAATCTGAACTAGTTATCCAGTTCGCCCATGGATTTCACCTGGTCACGGTTGATCTGTTCAGTTTGACCCGTTTCGGCGTTTTTATAGGAAACCAGACCGGTGTCATCATCGACCTGCGGCTTACCGTCAGTCACTATCGTACGGCCATCCGTGGTTTTTACTGCCTGATTGGATGAACAGCCCGCAATGGTAAACATGGCGGTGGCAGCCAGAACGGACGCGATCAGTAGTTTATTTTGCATGGTGTTTTCCCCTGCTCTCAGTTGAATTTCGTTATCGACCTAACCATTTTAGGCTAACTGACTGAATGCGGTTGGAAAACCAGAAGGTTCTGAAGGTAGGAATAATACCCGGCAGCGAATACTGCCGGGCATGTTGGCTTACTTGTTAATCTGGGCGTGCATTTCCTGAACGGAAATCACCTTCTCGGTGGCATCGGCGTTCAGTGCCATCGCGGTGGCGAAACCACCGTTCAGGGTGGTGTCGTAATGCACTTTGTACTGCAGCGCGCTGCGGCGAATCAGCTTGGAGTCTTCAATCGCCTGACGACCTGCGGTGGTGTTAATGATGTAGGTGTATTCGCCATTCTTGATGCGATCCTGAATGTGCGGACGACCTTCATGCACCTTGTTCACCAGACGCGGATTAATGCCCGCTTCACCCAGCACAATGGCCGTGCCGTGGGTTGCATCCAGCTCGAAGCCCTGTTTCAGCAGCTTAGCCGCCAGGTCAACCACGCGCTCTTTATCGCCTTCGCGAACAGAGAGCAGCGCACGGCCAGATTTTTTCATGGTGGAGTTACTGCCTAACTGCGCCTTCGCAAACGCTTCTGCGAAGGTGCGGCCCACGCCCATCACTTCCCCGGTAGAACGCATTTCTGGCCCTAACAGCGGGTCGACGCCCGGGAATTTGTTGAACGGCAGTACCACTTCTTTCACCGAGTAGTACGGTGGGATAATTTCTTTCGTCACGCCCTGCTGTGCCAGCGTCTGGCCCGCCATCACGCGCGCCGCCACTTTCGCCAGCGGAACACCGGTAGCTTTAGAGACGAACGGTACGGTACGTGCTGCACGCGGGTTCACTTCAATCAGGTAGACTTCGTTGTCTTTGACAGCGAACTGGACGTTCATCAGACCGCGAACCTGCAGTTCGAAGGCCAGCTTCTGCACCTGCTGGCGCATCACGTCCTGAATTTCCTGGCTCAGGGTGTACGCTGGCAGGGAACATGCGGAGTCACCGGAGTGAACGCCTGCCTGTTCGATGTGCTCCATGATACCGCCAATCAGCACCATTTCGCCGTCACAGATGGCATCCACATCCACTTCAACGGCATCGTCGAGGAAGCGGTCGAGCAGAACCGGCGCATCGTTGGACACGCTCACTGCCGTCTGGAAGTAACGACGCAGATCAGCTTCGTCGTAGACGATTTCCATCGCGCGGCCGCCCAGCACGTACGAAGGACGTACCACCAGCGGGTAGCCAATCTCTTTCGCCTTCTCAACAGCCATCTCGATAGCGGTGACGGTGGCATTGGCCGGCTGTTTCAGCTTCAGACGGTCAACCGCCTGCTGGAAACGCTCACGGTCTTCTGCACGGTCGATTGCATCCGGGCTGGTACCGATTACCGGCACACCAGCGGCTTCCAGCGCGCGCGCCAGTTTCAGTGGGGTCTGGCCACCGTATTGCACGATTACGCCTTTAGGCTTCTCGATACGCACGATTTCCAGCACATCTTCAAGCGTTACCGGCTCAAAGTAGAGGCGGTCGGAGGTATCGTAGTCGGTCGACACGGTTTCCGGGTTACAGTTGACCATGATGGTCTCGTAACCGTCTTCGCGCAGTGCCAGGGAGGCGTGAACGCAGCAGTAGTCAAACTCGATGCCCTGGCCGATACGGTTAGGACCGCCGCCCAGCACCATAATCTTGTCGCGGTCGACGGACGGATTCGCTTCACACTCATCTTCATACGTGGAGTACATGTAAGCGGTGTCGGTCGCGAACTCCGCTGCACAGGTATCCACGCGTTTGTAGACCGGGTGCAGGTCATACTGGTCACGCAGCTTGCGGATTTCCGCTTCACGTACGCCCGCCAGTTTGGCCAGACGCGCATCGGCGAAGCCTTTACGCTTCAGTACGCGCAGGAAGTCAGCGTCCAGGCCATTGATACCCAGGTCCGCGACTCTTTCTTCCAGACGTACCAGCTCTTCAATCTGCACCAGGAACCAGCGGTCGATGTTGGTCAGGTTGAACACGCCATCAACAGAGAGGCCCGCACGGAACGCATCGGCGATGTACCAGATACGCTCTGCGCCTGCGTCCTTCAGCTCGCGGCGAATTTTGGTCAGCGCTTCAGGGTCTTCCAGACTCACTTTCGGGTCAAAACCCGTGGCCCCCACTTCCAGGCCACGCAGCGCTTTCTGCAGGGATTCCTGCTGAGTACGCCCAATCGCCATCACTTCGCCAACAGATTTCATCTGCGTGGTCAGACGGTCGTTTGCGCCGGCGAACTTCTCGAAGTTAAAGCGAGGGATCTTGGTCACAACGTAGTCGATGGACGGCTCGAAGGACGCTGGAGTGCGGCCACCGGTGATGTCGTTCATCAGCTCATCGAGGGTATATCCCACCGCCAGTTTCGCGGCCACTTTCGCAATCGGGAAGCCGGTGGCTTTCGAGGCCAGCGCGGAGGAGCGAGAAACACGCGGGTTCATTTCGATAACAATCAGGCGACCGTTTTTCGGGTTCACGGCAAACTGAACGTTAGAGCCACCCGTTTCTACGCCGATTTCACGCAGTACCGCCATCGAGGCGTTACGCATGATTTGATACTCTTTGTCGGTCAGCGTCTGGGCTGGCGCTACGGTGATGGAGTCGCCGGTGTGGATACCCATCGCATCGAAGTTTTCGATGGAGCAGACGATGATGCAGTTGTCGTTTTTATCACGCACCACTTCCATCTCGTACTCTTTCCAGCCAATCAGCGATTCATCAATCAGCAGCTCTTTGGTGGGGGAGAGATCCAGACCGCGTTCACAAATCTCTTCGAACTCTTCGCGGTTGTAGGCGATACCGCCGCCGGTGCCACCCATGGTGAAGGATGGACGGATGATGCACGGATAACCAACGTCAGCCGCCACGGCCAGCGCTTCTTCCATGGTATGTGCAATACCGGAACGCGCGGTGTCGAGGCCGATTTTCTTCATCGCCACGTCGAAGCGACGGCGATCTTCAGCTTTATCAATGGCATCGGCTGTCGCACCAATCATGGTCACGCCGAACTCTTCCAGCACGCCCTGACGCTCCAGCTCCAGCGCGCAGTTCAGCGCCGTCTGGCCGCCCATGGTAGGCAGAACCGCGTCTGGACGCTCTTTTTCGATGATTTTGCGTACCACTTCCCAGTGAATCGGCTCGATGTAGGTTGCATCAGCCATTTCCGGGTCGGTCATGATGGTGGCCGGGTTAGAGTTCACCAGAATAACGCGGTAACCCTCTTCGCGCAGGGCTTTACACGCCTGGGCACCGGAGTAGTCGAATTCGCAGGCCTGGCCGATCACAATCGGGCCAGCGCCAAGGATCAGGATGCTTTTTATGTCTGTACGTTTTGGCATGGTCTTCTCGGCTCCTGATTATTTAGCGGTCTTACGGTATTGCTCAATAAGTTCGATGAAGTGATCGAACAGCGGCGCGGCATCGTGCGGGCCCGGGCTGGCTTCAGGGTGGCCCTGGAAGCTGAACGCTGGCTTATCGGTACGATGAATCCCCTGCAGGGTGCCATCGAAAAGAGACTTGTGGGTCACGCGCAGGTTAGCAGGCATTGACGCCTCATCCACTGCGAAGCCGTGGTTCTGTGCCGTAATCATTACCGTGTTGTTATCGATATCTTTCACCGGGTGGTTCCCACCGTGGTGACCGAACTTCATCTTCACTGTGTTAGCACCGCTCGCCAGCGCCAGCAGCTGATGACCCAGGCAGATGCCGAATACCGGGATATCGGTTTCCAGGAAGGATTTGATGGCGTCGATAGCGTAATCGCACGGTGCCGGGTCGCCAGGACCGTTGGACAGGAAGATACCGTCCGGATTCATCTTCAGTACCTCTTCAGCAGAGGTTTTCGCCGGGACGACCGTCAGGCGGCAGCCGCGGTCGACCAGCATACGCAGGATGTTGCGCTTGGCACCAAAATCGTACGCCACCACGTGGAATGGCAGGTCGCTCTCTTTTTTCGCTTCCGGCAGGTCTCCCGCCAGCGTCCAGCTTCCCTGCGTCCAGCTGTAGGCTTCTGCTGTGGTCACTTCTTTCGCCAGGTCCATGCCGTTCAGACCCGGGAAAGCTTTCGCTTTTTCCAGCGCCAGGGCTGCATCGAGGTTATCTCCTGCGATGATACAACCGTTTTGTGCACCCTTCTCGCGCAGCAGACGCGTCAGCTTACGGGTATCAATATCAGCAATCGCCACGATGTTATGGCGCTTCAGGTAGGAAGAGAGGTCCTCGGTATTGCGGTAGTTGCTGGCAATCAGCGGCAGGTCGCGAATGACCAGGCCTTGCGCATGTACCTGAGAGGATTCTTCGTCAGCAGCATTGGTGCCGACATTGCCGATATGAGGATAAGTAAGAGTAACGATTTGGCGAGAATAGGAAGGATCAGTGAGGATTTCTTGATAACCGGTCATTGAAGTATTGAAAACGACTTCCCCAACCGCCGAACCCGTTGCCCCTATGGCCCGACCGATAAACTGGGTTCCGTCTTCCAGAACCAATAGCGCTGACTTAATCAAAACACCCTCCAGAGAATATTCACTCACTTTATTTGCATATTAATTCATAACCGCGTCATAAATCAATGCAAATGTGTTGCCAGCGGATTTTTGGCAAACGGCGGCATTCTGGGGATTTGGTGGCTAAAAGTCAACTTAAAACGGAGATTTGTCATATTCTTTTGCGAGCCTGAGAGAGGCAGGAGAGCTTAAGCGGCAAAAAGATCAGGTAAATCACTGCGGGAAACGCTTGCGCGGCAAGTTTAATGGAAAAGACTGCTTCGTGGCATCAAAAAGTGGACCAGACGGTCAAAATTTACATTCAGATAACACAAAACACGTGGAATAGATGAACTTTAGTGTATAAATTAATAAAATTACTATGAAACACATAAAATAAAAGGGCAATAAAATATTGCCCTATGCAATCAAAGCATTACGACTGCAATAACCACATCACGATGGGTAATAACGGTTACAAATTGTTGAGATCGAGCACATCTCGCATATCAAAAAGACCATTTCCCTTGCCTTTTAACCACAAGGCGGAGCGTACAGCGCCATTTGCAAACGTCATCCGGCTGGATGCCTTATGCGTAATCTCGACGCGTTCCCCAATATCGGCGAACATCGCCGTATGTTCGCCGACGATATCGCCCGCGCGGACGGTAGCAAAACCAATCGTGCCGGGAACACGTTCACCGGTGTGCCCTTCACGGGCGTAGACCGCGCAGTCTTTCAAATCTTTATCCAGTGCATGAGCAATCGCTTCCCCCATCGCCAGCGCCGTACCGGATGGCGCGTCGACTTTATAACGATGGTGCGCTTCAACAATCTCAATGTCGGTATAACTGCCCATGACCTTCGCTGCCTTCTCCAGCAGCTTCAGCATGACGTTCACCCCCACGCTAAAGTTTGCGGCGAAGACAATCGCAATCTCGTGTGAGGCATCCTGAATGGCCTGCTTCCCGGCATCATCAAAACCGGTGGTGCCGATCACCATTCCTTTACCGTGCTGACGGCAAAATGCCAGATGCGTGAGCGTGCCTTCCGGACGGGTAAAATCGATGAACACATCAAAGTCATCTTTTACCGCCTCCAGGCTGCTCTGCACGGTAACGCCTGTCTTACCCGCGCCCGCCAGCTCACCCGCGTCAGCGCCAAGCAACGATGAGCCGTCACGCTCCAGCGCCGCGCCCAGTGCCACGCCATCCATCTGTAGTGCCGCCTGAATCAGCTGGCGACCCATACGTCCACCCGCGCCCGCAATGGCGACACGGATCTGTGCATCATGCATAGTTATTCTCTTACGTTAAAATGATGTAAACCGTTTTCAGATTAACCAGCCTTTGCAGATGCTGCCAACTGAAAACGACGATAATTAGAATTTAATGATAAACAGGAAGAAATATCAGCAAAAGGCATAATCTTCAGCGAAAACCGCATGATTCACGGACCACCAGCGCGGGCGGTAAAATAATGCGTTTCGCCGGCTCCCGGTTCCCCTGTATCCGGCTGAAAAGCAGCTCGCCGGCCTTACGCCCTATCTCCTTCGCGGCAACGGAGACGGTAGTCAGTGCAGGCTGTACCAGCCCGGCCTCGGTAATATCGTCAAAGCCCACCAGGGCAAAATGACGTCCCGGCTCGCGTCCCATTTTGCGTAAACACTGCATAACGCCAAGGGCAACAATGTCCTGGTAACACACTGCCGCGGTAATCTGCGGATGGTTCATCAACAACGCTTCCGCCACGCGTGCGCCATCACTCTGGCTTGCCTGTGAGGTGACGATCCATTCGGGATTCGGCGTCACACCATACTCCAGTAATTTACTGGTAAATCCGCCGATACGCTGAGCGCGAGACCCCGAATTCAGGCTACCGCCGATAAAGGCAATCTGACGATGCCCCATCCTCAGTAGATGCTCTGTCGCCATTTGGGTGCCAAGGAAGTTATCGGTTCCCACAAAATCAAAGTCCGGATCGTTTAGCGGTCGCACGACCATAATTGCCGGAATATTGCGTCGCTTAAGACCATCGAAAAAGGCCTGCGGGGTTTCTCGCGCGGCACACAGCACCATGCCACAGACGTTGTTACGCATCAGCGAATCCACAAACTTTTGCTGTCGCTCGGACGACTCTTCGCTGTTTGCCAGAAACAGCAGAAGGTCGTGGCGTTCCATCTCATGGCTTAGACCTGCCGTCATTTCGCCATAAAAAGGGTTCGTGATGTCATGCAACAGGAGCCCCACCTGATTACTGCTGCGGTTTCGCAGGTTGGCTGCCGTCTGATTGTAAACATAGCCCGATTCATCCAGCGCCTGAAGTACGCGCTCCCGGGTCCGTTGCGAGATCCGCCCTTTATTACACAGCACCATTGATACGGTGGCGGTTGAAACCCCGGCGCGTTTTGCCACATCAGCCAGCGTGATACCCGTCATGATCGCTCCTTGTCGTTCACATCAGATTAATCGAATAACCTCAATTTTGCACTTTTGCGCGTGAGCCTCTTCACATAATGGCCGCCTTTTCGCCACTTATCGCCAGAACTGGCGGGTTAATCGCGTTAATCATCCTTCCCAAACAAGGTTAATCGAATAACCTTAAGCAACGAAGACGGAGAGAAAAGATGGCAACTTACGATAAATTCCCGGAAGTCGCAGTAGAGGGGTATGACGATTGTGCCTGGCAGGGCTGGGACGCGATTGTGCGCGAGCTTACCCGCAGAGCGGGTCAATATACACGCACCGTGCTGGTCATTGACTGCTACCCCGGCGTCAGGCTGGAGGAACTGGAGACAAAACTGCTGCCAGCATTGGGGGCCACGCTGACGCTCAATGCCGAACGGATGCGTCTCGACGAACACGCTTTAAGCCGGTTGCTGGCCCGACATCTCACTGACGACCGCGTCTTCGGCGTGCTCTCCTGCCACCAGCTCGAGGAATTCATCGACCCGGTGAAACGCGAGGCGTTGCAGGCGCAGGTCGAACGGTGCCGCGAAGGGATAATCGTTATTTACGGGCCGGGTGCCGCGCTGGTTAATGCAGGCGATATTCTGGTCTACGCCGATTTACCGCGCTGGGAGATCCAGCAGCGCATGCGCAGCGGTGAACTGGCTAACTGGGGCGCGGCGAACCAACACGAGGATATTCTGCGTCGCTACAAACGCGCCTTTTTCATTGAATGGCGCGTATTCGATCGTCACAAAACCCCGCTGCTACGGCGTACTGATTATCTCCTGGATACCACCCAGGCGGATAATCCGGCCATGGTCGGCGGCGATGCACTGCGCGCCGGGTTGCAACACACCACCCAACGTCCTTTTCGTGTAGTGCCCTTTTTCGACCCCGGCGTCTGGGGCGGACAATGGATGAAACAGAAATTCGATCTCGATCCCTCTGCGCCTAACTACGCATGGTGTTTTGACTGCGTGCCCGAGGAAAACAGCCTGTTGCTTCGTTACGGCGCGGTGCGGATCGAGATCCCCTCTCAGGATTTGGTGCTGCTGCATCCCCGGGCGCTGCTGGGTGAAAAAGTGCATGCCCGTTTTGGCGCGGAATTTCCCATCCGCTTTGACCTGCTTGATACCCTCGGCGGGCAGAACCTGAGTTTTCAGGTGCATCCGACCACGGAGTACATACAGCAGCATTTTGGTATGCATTACACCCAGGATGAGAGCTATTACATCCTTGAGGCAGAGCCAGGGGCTCAGGTGTATCTGGGTACCCGAACGGGTACCCGGCCCGAAGAGATGCTGGACGACCTCAGACGGGCCAGCCGCGGTGAAAAGCCGTTCGACGACGCCCGCTTCGTCAATCATCTTGCGGCGAACAAGCACGATCATTTTTTGATCCCCGCCGGTACGGTTCACTGTTCTGGAGCAGGAACCGTGGTACTTGAGATCAGCGCCACGCCTTACATTTTCACCTTCAAGCTCTGGGACTGGGGACGGCTGGGGATGGATGGGCAGCCCCGCCCGGTTCATCTGGCGCATGGCGAAAAGGTGATCGACTGGCAACGCGATACGCAGTGGGTCGAACAGCATCTTGTGAATCAGTGTGAACCCCTCGGCGAAGGCACCGGCTGGCGCGAAGAGCGGACCGGGCTTCACGAACGTGAATTCATCGAAACGCGTCGCCACTGGTTCAGTGAACCGGTGACGCACTCCCCCCACGGAGGCGTGAATGTCCTTAATCTTGTTGAAGGTGAAGAGGCGACGGTAGACAGCCCCGGCGGCGCATTCGCCCCGTTCGTCGTGCACTACGCAGAAACGTTTATCGTCCCCGCTGACGCAGGCGAATACCGTATTTCTCCGTCAGGGCCGAGCTGCGGTAAATCCATTGCCACCATTAAAGCCTGGGTAAGAGGTTAACCATGATTCACATTATTGTGGCGACACACGGCCCGCTGGCCACCGCCCTGCTGGAAAGCGGAAAAATGGTGTATGGCGATCTTCCTCATCGACAGGCGGTATGTCTGAACGCACAGGCTGGCATAGCGGGGTTTCGCCGTGATTTCGCTGCGGCATACCACCGCGCAGATGCGGGCGCAGACGGCATCGTCGTCCTGTGCGATATGCAGAGCGGAACGCCCTGGAATGTGGCCTGCGAATACGCGTTTAATCCCCAGACGCACCCGCCGGTCGCCGTGGTGGCAGGAGTCAACTTCCCCATGCTCTTGCTCACCGACGACATCCTGATGGCCCGGGATGTCCATGCCGCCGCCGCGCAGCTCATCGCATTAACGCAGCCCACCCTGGTTCAGGCAAAACGGGTGGAATCCGCCCAGAACGACGATTTCTAAGGAGCTTATATGAGCATTTCGTTTGTACGTATTGACGACCGGGTGATCCACGGGCAGCTCGTCACACGCTGGGCCAAAGAGCTGCCCTGTGATGGCATCGTGGCAATTGACGATGCCGTCGCGGCCGATCCGCTGCTCTCGTCGGTAATGAAAGGCGCGGTGTCAGATACCAGAGTGTGGCTGTTCGATACCCTGACCGCCATCGAAAAGCTGCCGAAAGTGATTGCCAGCGATAAGCGTTACTTCGTGATTGGCAAATCGCCTGTCACCTTGCAACGTCTTGAACAGGCTGGCATAAGCCTGAAGAGCGGCAATGGCAAAATTAACGTCGGGCCAATGAGTGCCCGCGCCAACACCATCACCATTGGCCCTAATCAGTCCGTAACGCCAGAGGAGGCAGCAGCCTTTGACTGGCTGACTGAACAGGGGCATGCCATCGAGTTTCGTCTGGTGCCCGATGCCAGTTTTTACAGCTGGCAGGACGCCCGGCAAAAACTGAAATAAGGAGCGCATGATGATTTTCGAAGCTTCTCTCATCGGTCTGCTTTGCTATCTCGGTGCACTCAGTAGTCCCTGGCTGTTTGGCCTGACGGGAGGCTGGTATCTCATCTCCCGCCCGCTGGTTTCGGGGATGCTGGTGGGCCTGATTCTGGGCGACGTTAAAACCGGGATCATGATTGGTGTGGCGGTGCAGGCCGTTTATATCGCGATGGTCACCCCCGGCGGTTCAATGCCTGCCGATCTCAATTTTGTCGCTTATCCTGCTATCGCGTTGGGGATTCTGTCGGGCAAAGGGCCAGAGGTGGCCGTGGCGCTGGCGGCGACCATTGGCATTGCCGGAACGATACTGTTTAACGCCATGATGGTATTGAACTCGTTCTGGAACCACCGCGCCGACGTGGCGCTTGAGCTCGGGGATGAGCGCGGAATTTATCTTAACAGCGCGGTCTGGCCGCAGGTGATGAACTTTGTTCTGCGCTTTGTGCCGACGTTTATCGCCGTCTATTTTGGCGCGCAGTACATCAGCGGGTTTATGGACAGTCTGCCCGGCATCGTGCTTTCGACCATGAACGTGCTGGGGGGCATCTTACCGGCCGTTGGGATCGCCATCCTGCTTAAGCAGATCATCAAAAGCTACAGCATGCTGATCTACTTCCTGGTGGGCTTCATATGCATTGTGTTCCTGAAGCTCAACATGGTGGCGCTGGTGATTGTGGGCGCCCTGCTGGCGTTAATTCATTACAACTACAAGCCGGAAGCGCCGCAGGCTGTCACGCCGGGTAGGCCCGCCGACGATGAGGATGAATTCTGATGGAAGACCGTAAACTGACCCGAAAAGATCTGCGCCGCTGCTGGCGAGCGTGGATGATGCATAACCTCTCTTCGATGAGCTTCGAGCGTCTGGAATCGTTCGGCTTCTGTCTGAGCATGTTACCGGTCGCCCAAAAACTCTACCCGGATGCCGCCCAGCGCACCGAGATGCTGCGCCGCCACGCCTCGTTTTACAACACGGAGCCGCAGATCGGTGCCATCGTAAACGGTATGGCGCTTGGGCTGGAAGAGAAAAAAGCCAACGGCGAGCCCATTGATGGCGAAACGATCAATACCCTGAAGGTGGGGCTGATGGGACCAATCGCGGGGATTGGTGACTCAATGATCCCCGGCATGCTGATCCCCATTTTGCTGAGCATCGGTATGGCGCTTGCCGCCGGAGGAAATGTTCTTGGCCCGTTGTTCTACACCGTCGCCTGGCTGGCCATCATTATCCCGGGATCCTGGTTTCTGTTTCTGAAAGGCTATCAGATGGGCTCAGGGTCGGTCGAGATGCTGGTGAGCAGCAAGTCAACGCGACTGCGCGAAGCTTTGTCTCTGCTGGGTGTATTTGTGATGGGCGGCGTGGCGGCAAGCTACGTTAAGCTGGGCACCGGACTGGAATTTATCACCCGTGACGGGGTTAACATCCATGTTCAGCAGATGCTTGACGGTATCTTCCCGCAGCTATTACCGCTTCTGGTGGTTCTGGGCACCTGGTATCTGATGGCGAAACGTGGCGTCTCCCCGGTCAGGGCCATGATTGTGCTGCTTGCGCTGGCGGCGCTGGGCGTCGCATCAGGTCTGTTTGCCGGATAAGACAGCCGGGGCAATGCCCCGGTTTTTTATGGGTGGAAGTTATGCCACAGTTCGGCCACTTTATCCGGGCGAGAGATAAACTGAAAGCGAGCAGGATCGGCAATAAATTGAGTATAGACAGGCTCATCCGTCAGGCCGAATTCGCTGTAGCGACGCGGTGTGATCATCTGTAGCCGCCCCGGCAGATAATGCGTGTTGTGCTGCCAGATGATATGGCTCCCCTGCAGCAGCGGATACCAGGCCAGTCCTTTACGCGCCCGCACGGCATCATATTCAAAACCATATTCCCTGTCGCACCACGCACCGAAAGTCAGCGGTTCATCCGGCGAGGCAGAGATAGTGGCATGCCCCCAGCCAGGCGGAACCAGCACCTTTTCGCCCGGCCCGGCCAGTACGGCGAAACAGCGCCCGGGATCGTCCGCAACATACTCCTGCATATAGATAATGGCGCGCCCCTGCCAGATTTCATACAGCTCGGGCGGAGACCATCCGCTGTGACGGCTTTTACGGTGAACATGCCCCTGGCTGCGGATCGGCTCTTCACCCAGCGTTCCCGTCGCGTAGGTCACGACCCCAAACAGCAGCATGCGTTTTTTCAGCTCCTGCCGGTCTGCCAGACGGGCGACATCCATCGCAATAGCATAAACGTCTTCCGGCCCTGAGCAGTCAGGGTCCCGTAACGACGCGCGAATCTCATTAAGCGTACGGATCTCTGGCATCGGGCCAGTGACGTCCTCACCGTAGCTGAACCCCAGCGGGTGTCGGGTGATGGTCATGTCGAGCCCAAAGTTATCCATTCTGAACCTCCCAGCCACCGTCAGTGGCCAATACCCGCACGGCAAAACCGTGGGGTAACGCGGCATAGTCGTGTCCGGCGACGGCGGGCCAGACCGCGAGTGAAGAGAGCGTGGTCTCACCGGTATTGATTAAACGGTGGGCGGTAAAAGGCGCAATAATATGGACGGATCCCGGCATCACGCACTCCAGACGGGTTTCGCCGGATGTCGTCTGGAGTAAAAGCAGGCCACTTCCCCGCAGTCCAAAATAGACTTCGCCCTGTTCACGACGTTGATGAAAATGGCCGCGGGTCATAAAGAATTCCCGGCCGATTTTACCTGCATGTAAATGGGTAACGCCGACAAACAACGCCCCTTCCTGTGCAGGCGATTCCAGCATTTCGACGTCATACACCGTCTGATGCGGATCGCATTGTGCCCAGGCGTCTCGATCGGCAAACAAACCATTGAGATCGGCAAGGCGTGTGGATTTAAGAATAAGTGCGCCGCGGGCAAGTGTACCACTGGCCCAGGCCACCAGAGGCGGCAGGATAATATCTGAAGTCATCGTCTTCTCCGGCCCGAGGAGAACAACCCGCCCAGCATAACAATTTAAACGATTAACCTGCGCATCAAAGGCGCAATGTGTCAGGTGAATCACAGTTAATCAGCAATAAAAATGCCGGCCACTGACGTGGCCGGCATTCGGGTCATGCGCGAGGAAACTTACTCGACTTCGCGTGCGTCGATACGCAGCTCTTTCGGGACCTCGAAAACAATATTCTCTTCGCGTCCTTCCAGCGGGACCGCTTCGCCGCCGCCCAGTTCCTGCAGACGGGAAATCACGTTCTGCACCAGGATATCAGGTGCCGAGGCGCCGGCGGTTACCCCGACACAGGCCATGTTTTTCACCCACGCTTCCTGGATATCGCTGGAATCATCAATCAGATAGGCCGCTTTCCCCATTCGCTGCGCAAGTTCAGCCAGACGGTTGGAGTTAGAGGAGTTTTTCGAACCGACAACCAGCACCACGTCCGCCTGTTCAGCCAGAGCACGCACCGCTTCCTGGCGATTGGTGGTGGCGTAGCAAATGTCGTCCTTACGCGGGCCGACGATTTTCGGGAAGCGCTGACGCAGGGCGTCAATCACGTCCGACGTATCGTCAACGGAGAGCGTCGTCTGGGTCATAAACGAGAGACGCGTTTCATTTTTGACGTTCAGCGTAAACACATCTTCCGGCGACTCCACCAGGTACATCCCCCCTTCCGGGTTGCTGTACTGGCCCATGGTACCTTCGACTTCCGGGTGGCCGGCATGGCCAATCAGGATCGACTCTTCACCACGACGGCTGGCGCGCGCCACTTCCATATGCACTTTGGTCACTAATGGGCAGGTGGCGTCGAACACGGTCAGATCGCGGCTTTTCGCTTCGTTACGCACCGCTTGAGAAACCCCGTGTGCGGAGAAAATCAGGATCGCGCCGTCAGGCACTTCGCTGATCTGCTCAATGAAGATCGCGCCACGCTCGCGCAGGCTGTCGACGACATAACGGTTATGCACCACTTCGTGACGCACATAAATCGGCGCGCCGTAAATCTCGAGCGCGTTTTCAACAATGCTGATAGCGCGGTCTACACCGGCGCAAAAGCCGCGCGGGTTAGCCAACAGGATCTGCATTTCAGGCCTCCAGTACCGGATCGATCTCCAGCACTTCAATATCAAAATGGACGGTGCGCCCGGCAAGCGGATGGTTGAAGTCAACGGTGATGGAGTCACCATTGATTTCGCGGATCACGCCAGGCATTTCGCTGCCATCCATAGCGGTAAAGAGCATGATCGCCCCGATTTCCGGCTCACCTGCATCCATAAACTCGCGGCGCGAGAAGTACTGAACAAGGTCCGGGCTTGGCACGCCAAACGCGGCATCCGGCTCCAGCGAAAATGCCTTTTTCTCGCCTTCTTTCAGGCCAAGCAGCTGTTGCTCAAGACCTTCAGACAGGGAGGTGTCGCCGAGACGAAACAGGGCGGGTTTGCCGTTATTGCGGGTGGATTCAGCCGTGGAGCCATCATCCAGTTTCAGCGTGAAATGAACGAGAACCGCGCTGTTGCTCTGTACGGATTTAGACATGCAAATTGCTCGCTTGTTTTGACCCACCGGTAAGAGACGGCAGGCCAGACATTCTGTAGGCCGGGGGCGCATGCGCCACCCGGCATTTACATTTAAGCCTGTTTCTTCGCGGCCGCGTTCGGCAAGAAGCCTTCCAGCACGATTAACGCCGCGCCGATGCAAATTGCGCTGTCGGCGAGGTTAAAGGTCGCGAAGTGCCAGTCGCCGACATAGAAGTCGATCATATCGACCACAAAGCCGTGCCACAGGCGATCAAACAGGTTGCCCAGCGCGCCACCGATAATCAGCGCATAGGCGATGTTATTTAGCTTTTGTGTTGCCTTCGAACGGTACATCAGCAGCGATAGCACCACACAGATACCGATAGCGATACCTGCAAAGAACCAGCGCTGCCAGCCACCGCTGTCAGCAAGGAAACTAAACGCCGCACCGTAGTTACGTGCGTAATGCAGGTTAAGCGACGGGAACAGCGACACCGTCTCCCCCAGAGCAAAATTCTGGAGGATCAGGAACTTGCTGCCCAGATCGATAATCAGCACTACCACCACCAGCCACAGCCAGCGCAGTCCTGTTGAACAGAGAGTTTTACTCATCAGGCAAACTTACGTTTCTCGCCGTCACCGGCGACGTTGCTGACACAGCGTCCGCAGATATCTGCGTGTTCCGCCACCTGGCCGACATCAGTGGTGTAATGCCAGCAACGCGGGCATTTATCACCTTCGGCTTTGCTCAGTGCGACTTTCAGTCCTTTGAGCAGTTCGCTCTGCTGTGCATCAGCAGACGCCTGGGCATAATCCGCAACTTTCGCACCGGAGGTCAACAGGACAAATCGTAATTCATCGCCCAGCGCCGTCAGTTTCGCCGCCAGCTCTGGCTCGGCGTACAGGGTAACTGCCGCTTCCAGCGAGCCGCCGACTTTCTTGTCAGCACGCGCCTGCTCGATAACCTTGTTCACTTCGCCACGCACTTTCAGCAGATCGTCCCAGAAGGCATCGTTCATCGCTTCGGTGCTGGAGAGATCGAACAGACCTTCATACCACTCGCCGGTGAAGACATACTTCTCACGGTCGCCTGGCAGGTAACCCCAGATTTCATCTGCGGTGAAGGACATGATCGGTGCCATCCAGCGAACCAGCGCTTCTGCGATGTGGAACAGCGCAGTCTGGCAGCTACGACGCGCCACGCTGTCCGCTTTCGCGGTGTACTGGCGGTCTTTGATGATGTCGAGGTAGAACGAGCCCATCTCGATGGAGCAGAAGCGCATCAGGCGCTGCACCACTTCGTGGAAATCGTAAGATTCGTAAGCCTTCAGGATATCTTCCTGTGCCGCTTTCGCGCAGCCTACCGCCCAGCGATCCAGCACCACCATCTCTTCCGGTTTCACCATATCTTTTACCGGATCGAACCCGTTCAGGTTCGCCAGCAGGAAGCGCGCGGTGTTACGGATACGACGATAGCTGTCGGCAGCACGTTTCAGGATCTCGTCCGACACCGCCATTTCGCCGGTATAGTCGGTAGAAGCAACCCACAGACGCAGAATGTCCGCGCCCAGTTTGTTCATCACATCCTGCGGAGAGACGGTGTTACCGATCGATTTAGACATCTTACGGCCCTGACCATCCACGGTGAAACCGTGGGTCAGCACCTGGCGATACGGTGCTTTACCTTTCATGGCGGTGGAAATCATCAGCGATGACATGAACCAGCCGCGGTGTTGGTCAGAACCTTCCAGGTACATATCTGCCGCGTGGCCGGCAAATTCCGGACGCACGTCAACAACAGACGCGTGCGTTGAACCGGAGTCAAACCACACGTCCAGGGTATCAGGCACTTTCTCGTAGTTGTCTGCATCAGCGCCCAGGATGTCGCGGGAATCGAGATCCCACCATGCCTGAATGCCGTCAACTTCTACACGCTTCGCGACTTCTTCCATCAGTGCCAGAGTGTTCGGGTGCAGTTCCTGTGTCTCTTTGTGCACGAACAGAGACATTGGTACGCCCCAGGTACGCTGACGGGAGATACACCAGTCAGGACGGTTAGCGACCATGGATTCAATACGCGCCTGACCCCAGTCCGGGATCCACTGCACGCCTTTGATCTCTTTCAGGGACTGCTCGCGCAGGCCTTTCTGATCCATGCTGATGAACCACTGTGGGGTCGCACGGAAGATGATCGGTGATTTGTGACGCCAGCAGCACGGATAGCTGTGCTGCATTTTCTCAACGTGCAGCAGCGCGCCGCTGGTGCGCAGCATGTCAACGATGATGTCGTTCGCTTTGAAGACGTTGATACCGTCCAGCGCCGGGTAGGTGCCTGGCAGGTAAGAACCGTCAGGACCCACCGGGTTAGCGATTTCAAGACCGTATTTCAGGCTGATGCTGTAGTCGTCAGGACCGTGACCACCGGCGGTATGAACCGCACCGGTACCGGCTTCCAGGGTTACGTGATCGCCCAGAATCGCAGGCACATCGAAATCCAGGAACGGGTGTTTGAAGCGCATCAGCTCCAGCGCGTCACCTTTCACGGTGCCCAGCACGGTGTAGTCGGCGATGTTCGCGCGTTTCAGCACGCTTTCAACCAGATCTTTCGCCAGGATCAGCGCCTGACCGTCAACCTGCACCAGCGCGTACTCGAACTCACCGGACAGGGAGATCGCGCGGTTTGCT
Organism: Enterobacter sp. MEB024; assembly: GCF_030209635.1. NCBI lineage: Bacteria > Pseudomonadati > Pseudomonadota > Gammaproteobacteria > Enterobacterales > Enterobacteriaceae > Enterobacter > Enterobacter sp. MEB024. The sequence goes on from NZ_JARVRQ010000006.1 coordinate 184,116, forward strand.
GGCAGCGTCCACGGGGTGGTGGTCCAGATAACCAGCGAGATGGGGCCATTGACAGAGGTCACGCCAAATTTGGCTTTCACCGCCTCCTGATCGACCGTGTGGAAGGCCACGTCGATAGACGGAGAGGTTTTGTCGTAATACTCCACTTCCGCTTCTGCCAGCGCAGAACGGCAGTCCACGCACCAGTGCACCGGCTTCGCGCCTTTGTGCAGATGGCCGTTACCGATGATTTTACCCAGCGCACGGATGATGTTGGCTTCGGTTTTGAAGTCCATGGTCAGGTACGGACGTGACCAGTCACCCAGCACGCCCAGGCGGATAAAGTCCTGACGCTGACCGTCAACCTGCGTGGCAGCGTATTCGCGACATTTTGTGCGGAATTCTGCCGCGGTGAACTTCTCACCCGGCTTACCAAACTCTTGCTCAACTTTCAGTTCGATTGGCAGACCATGGCAGTCCCAGCCCGGAACGTAAGGCGAGTCATATCCCGCGAGGCCTTTGGACTTCACGATAATGTCTTTCAGAATCTTGTTTACAGAGTGACCAATATGAATGCTGCCATTCGCATATGGAGGGCCATCATGCAGAATGAAGGTTTTTTTGCCTTTTTTGGCTGCACGGATGATGCCGTACAGGTCATCATCGGTCCAACGCGCCAGCATTCCCGGTTCGCGCTTGGCGAGATCGCCGCGCATCGGGAACCCTGTTTCCGGCAAATTCAGGGTTGATTTATAGTCACTCATCAGATTCTCGGTTCCGTATTTTTCACGTAGGCATTTAAGCCGGGTTTACTCGCCCAAAAAACTCGCGGGCCGTTAATTCATCTCGCGCGATTTGCGCCTTTAGTTCATCCAGCGAAGCAAATCGCTGCTCATTGCGTATTTTTTTACGCAGTATCACATCTATATGGCGACCATAAAGGTCCATTACAACGTCCAGCAGGTGCACTTCTAATTGTTGACGAACACCGGCGACTGTAGGACGTGTGCCAATATTGGCGACACCGAAATACGGTTTATCGCCAAGACCAGCCACTTCCACCGCATATACCCCTTTAACCGGGGAGACCTGACGACGTAGCGGTATATTCGCCGTCGGGAAACCTATGGTGCGGCCCAGCGCATCGCCATGGACCACACGACCTGAAATGCTAAACGGATGTCCCAGCAGCGTTTCCGCCGTATCCAGTTCATCGTTGGCCAGCGCCTGACGCACCGCAGTGCTGCTAACCCGGACGCCGCCTTCGCAAAAGGTCATTGCGCTGGTGACATCAAAGCCGTACTCGAGGCCAGCCTTCTGTAATAGCAAGAAATCGCCCTGACGACCAGCGCCAAAGCGGAAATCATCACCCACGGCCAGAAACTGCACGCCAAGGCGCCTGACCAGCAGGTCACTGACGAAATTTTGTGCTGTGAGCGCGGCAAAGCGGCGATCGAAACGCACGCACAATACGTAGTCCACCCCGGACTCTGCCAGGTAGCGCAACTTCTCGCGCAGGCGAGTGAGGCGAGCCGGTGATTTATCGCCGGCAAACAGCTCCAGCGGCTGCGGCTCAAAAATCATCACTACAACGGGCAGGCCACGCGCCTCCCCTTCTTTACGCAATCCCTGCAGCAGCGCCTGATGACCACGATGCACGCCGTCGAAATTACCAATGGTCAGCACGCACCCGTGCGGTGCTCTGCTGAGATTATGTATGCCGCGTATCAGCTTCATGTCTGGCTCAAAACAGTGAAAATCGCCAAAGTATACCTTGTACAGCGGTTAAGGTTAACCGGCGATTGTTCGCGCAAAACAGAAAGCCGTAATGATTTCATCAGGCTGACCTTTCACAGCAAAAAAATCTGCCCGTGAACTGCGTTTTTTGTGCCGAAAAGCTGTATTCACGAGCGACAAGCTGGTAGAATCCTGCGCCATCACTACGTAACGTAGCGTCGCCAATCAACGGCGCTTATTTGCACAAATCCATTGACAAAAGAAGGTATAGAGGGCATATTCCTCGGCCTTTGAATTGTCCACATAGATCATATTTGGGAGTTGGACCTTGGCTAATATCAAATCAGCTAAGAAACGTGCTATCCAGTCTGAAAAGGCTCGTAAGCACAATGCAAGCCGTCGCTCTATGATGCGTACTTTCATCAAGAAAGTATACGCAGCTATCGAAGCTGGCGACAAAGCTGCTGCGCAGAACGCATTTAATGAAATGCAACCAATCGTGGATCGTCAGGCTGCTAAAGGTCTGATCCACAAAAACAAAGCAGCGCGTCATAAAGCAAACCTGACCGCGCAGATCAACAAACTGGCTTAATCGCCACTTGTTGTTGCTTGTTTTAAAAGAACCCGCTTAACGCGGGTTTTTTTATATCTTCAGATTGCCGGTGGCGTAAACAGCGCCGAGTAGTCGCGGTTACAGATGCGCTGTACTGCCGGATGTTGAATCATCCTTTCTGCAAATATCGCGTGATACTCCTCCATCACGTTATCGACCCGGCCAATCTCCGTAATCTTGTTATCTGAATAGAGATCGTGCACGTACAGCGTCGGTGCAACGAAGATGGCGTTATGCGCCTCACCAAAGGCTTTCATTAGCGCAGCATCGTCAAACTCGCCGAGGATCTCCACCTTCAGTCCCTGAGAGTTAAACCAGTTCAGCAGTTTGCGCCCAAGCATGGAGCGCCGGCCTGGCACCAGCAAACGACGCTCCTCCAGACAGGCAGGAAACGGTTTTTCCGGCGGCGGGTTAATGCACCAGAAGCTGACCCCGCATTCGCCAATCTTCACCGAGAACAGCCCTTCCTGCTGCGTAGAGTCGATCGGGCAGTCCGAGATAATCATATCCAGCTTATGCTGGCTCAGCTGCTCCAGCAGCATCTCGTGCGTGGACTCAAAACAGCGCAGATGGATTTGCTCATCTTCGACCACCGCCGCATCCAGCACGCCGCTGACCAGCCGTTTTGACAACGCATCCGCCACGCCGACGTCAAAGAGCAGGTTTGACTCTTTGCGGTAGTTAACGATATCCAGCATCTCCTGACTTAAGGTAAACATCTTATCCGCGTAGCGGAAAACCAGTTCGCCCAGCTCACTTGGCTCAATCCCACGGCCCTTGCGCTTAAAGAGCTTGCCCTGCAGCCGCTCTTCCAGCGCTTTGATTTGCCCGGTGATGGTCTGCGGCGTCAGGTAGAGCGCCTCTGCCGCCCCCACGACCGAGCCCTGCTTATAGACGTGCCAGAAGTAGTAAAGGTGGTTGTAATTCAAATGAGACATCGTGTCTTCGCTCCCTGATCGTGTAGCGGGAGAAGGTGTTCTTCTCCCGGTTTCCTGTTATGCCTGAACGACCGGTCCGGACAGTTTGACCTTCAATAAGGTATAGCCAGTGACTGCGGCCAGTAACGATCCGATAAGGATGCCCAGCTTCGCCCAGACGATAAGCTCAGGCGCATGGGCACCAAAAGCCAGCGTTGAGATAAAGATCGACATGGTAAACCCAATGCCGCACAGCACGCCCACCGCCATGATCTGCTTAAACGTGGTACCGTGCGGCAGTGACGCCAGATTCAGCTTCAGCGCCAGCCAGCAGAACAGGCTAATGCCCAGCGGTTTACCAATAAACAGTCCGGCAATAATGCCCAGCGGCAACATTGAGGTCAGTCCCTCAAGGGTTACCCCTTCCAGCGAAACGCCTGCATTAGCGAAAGCAAACAGCGGCAGGATCATAAAGGCGACCCACGGGTGCAGTACATGCTCCAGCTGTTTAGCAGGCGATTTCCCCTCCTGCGGCTTAAGCGGAACGAAGAAGCCGACGATGACCCCGGCGAGCGTAGCGTGCACGCCTGATTTCAGTACCGCGGTCCACAGCACCATCCCCACCAGCACGTAGATCCCGATGCGGCGCACGTTGCAAATGTTCAACAGCGCCAGTACCGCAATCGCTCCTGCGGCAACGCTCAACGACAGGATCGACAGGTCGCTGGTGTAGAACAGCGCAATAATGACAATCGCGCCCAGGTCATCAATGATCGCCAGCGCCATCAGGAAGATTTTCAGTGCCACCGGCACGCGGCTTCCCAGCAAGGCCAGCACACCCAGGGCAAACGCGATATCCGTTGCTGCCGGAATGGCCCAGCCATGACGCGATACCGGATCCTGCCAGGTGAACGCCAGGAAGAGCAACGCCGGAATGACCATCCCCCCGAATGCGGCAATCACCGGGAACGCGGCACGCTGACGGCTGGCAAGCGAACCCAGGACCAGCTCACGCTTAACCTCCAGCCCTACCAGCAGGAAAAACACGGCCATCAGTGCATCGTTGATCCACAGCAGCATGTTCTTGTTAATTTCCAGCGCCCCGACTTTCAGCTCAACGGGAGTTTCCAGAAACGCGTGGTAAAAGTCGCGTGTGAAACCCATATTGGCCAGCGCCATCGCGGCCGCAGCGGCAATAATCAGGATGATGCCGCCTGATGCTTCACTGCTAAAAAAACGGTGTATTAATTTCACGTAGGCTCTCTCTTACAGCAATACTTCGGTAAAATCATAATACTAGGCCAAACAGATCGGCAAAAGCAGATTAATGTTGAGTATATATTCAGTTTTACCGAATGATAGCCATGAGGACAGCTACAAAAGAAAAAGCCCGAAATCGCTTCCGGGCTTTTTGAGATGAACACCAGCTAACGGATCAGCGGGTCAAATCGTCGAAGAATTTTTTGACGCCATCGAAGAAGCTTTTGGAGCGCGGGCTGTTTTTCTCACCCGTCGGGCCGCCAAAACTTTCCTGCAGCTCTTTCAGCAGCTGTTTCTGCTTGTCGTTCAGGCCAACCGGGGTTTCAACCACCACGCGGCACAGCAGGTCGCCCTGCGCACCACCGCGAACGGATTTAACACCTTTACCACGCATGCGGAACAGCTTGCCGGTCTGGGTTTCACCTGGAACCTTCAGATTGACGCGACCATCAAGCGTTGGCACTTCAATTTCGCCACCGAGTGCCGCCATGGCGAAGTTGATGGGCACTTCACAGTACAGGTTGTTGCCTTCACGCTCGAAGATGGCGTGCTGCTTGACCTGAACCTGAACGTACAGATCGCCTGCCGGTGCGCCGTGCTCGCCGGCCTCACCTTCACCTGCCAGACGGATACGGTCGCCCGTGTCCACGCCTGCCGGGATTTTAACGGACAGCGTCTTGGTTTTCTCAACGCGACCATGACCGTGGCATTTTGTGCAGGGGTCTTTAATCAGCGTACCGCGACCATGACAGTGCGGACACGCCTGCTGCACGGCGAAGAAGCCCTGACGCATCTGCACCTGACCGGAACCGTGACAGGTTGGACAGGTTTGCGGCTGGGTGCCTGCTTTCGCGCCGCTGCCGTGGCAAACGTCACACTCTTCCAGCGTCGGAATACGGATCTCTTTGGTGACGCCACGTACGGCCTCTTCCAGCGTCAGATCCATGTTGTAGCGCAGGTCGGCGCCGCGCGCCGCGCGCTGACGGCCACGACCGCCGCCAAAAATGTCGCCGAAAACATCGCCAAAGATATCGCTGAAGTCAGCGCCGCCGCCAAAGCCGCCGCCACCGAATCCACCGCCGCCCATGCCGCCTTGTTCGAAGGCTGCGTGGCCGTACTGGTCATAGGCCGCACGTTTCTGTGCATCGGTCAGGACTTCGTAGGCTTCTTTGATCTCTTTAAATTTGGCTTCAGCCTCTTTGTCACCCTGGTTGCGATCCGGGTGGAATTTCATGGCCAGGCGCTTATACGCCTTTTTGATTTCACGCTCTTCCGCAGTTTTCGGAACGCCTAAAATCTCGTAATAGTCTTGCTTTGCCATTGGTTTTTTTAAGCCCCTTAACATGCGAGCACGGGCGTGGAGAGTTCTCCTACGCCCGTGCCGATTAATTACCCTGCATCAGGGCGATTATTTTTTGTCTTTCACTTCTTCGAACTCAGCGTCGACAACGTCGTCGTCTTTCGCGTTGTTCTGAGAAGCGTCAGCGCCAGCCTGCTGTTGGGCGTGCTGCTGCTGAGCGATTTCCATCAGCTTCTGTGAAGCCTGTGCCAGCTCCTGCATCTTCGCTTCGATATCCGCTTTATCTTCGCCTTTCAGAGACGTTTCCAGCGCGCTCAGTGCAGCTTCGATAGCCGTTTTGTCTTCAGCTGGCAGTTTATCGCCGGCTTCTTCAACCTGCTTACGGGTGCTGTGCAGCAGATGGTCGCCCTGGTTGCGGGTCTGAACCAGCTCTTCAAACTTACGGTCAGATTCCGCGTTCGCTTCTGCTTCACGAACCATTTTCTGGATCTCTTCTTCGTTCAGACCGGAAGAGGCCTTAATGGTGATCTTCTGCTCTTTACCGCTGTTTTTGTCTTTCGCGGAAACGTGCAGGATACCATCAGCATCGATATCGAAGGTTACTTCGATCTGCGGCATACCGCGTGGCGCCGGGTTGATGCCATCCAGGTTGAACTGACCCAGTGACTTGTTATCCGCCGCACGCTTACGCTCACCCTGCAGCACATGGATGGTTACTGCAGACTGGTTGTCTTCAGCAGTAGAGAACACCTGGCTGTGCTTAGTAGGGATAGTGGTGTTTTTGGTGATAAGCGCCGTCATCACACCGCCCATGGTTTCGATACCCAGAGACAGCGGGGTAACGTCCAGCAGCAGAACGTCTTTCACATCACCCGTCAACACACCCCCCTGAACGGCAGCACCGATAGCCACTGCTTCGTCCGGGTTAACGTCTTTACGTGGCTCTTTACCAAAGAATTCAGCCACTTTCTTCTGAACCATTGGCATACGGGTCTGGCCACCGACGAGGATAACGTCGTTGATATCAGACACGGACAGGCCAGCATCCTGCAGAGCGACTTTCAGTGGCTCGATGGAACGGTTTACCAGGTCTTCTACCAGGCTTTCCAGTTTCGCACGGGTCACTTTAATGTTCATGTGTTTAGGACCGGTCGCGTCTGCAGTGATATACGGCAGGTTCACGTCGGTCTGCTGAGCGGAAGAAAGTTCGATCTTCGCTTTCTCAGCGGCTTCTTTCAGGCGCTGCATTGCCAGCGGGTCGTTACGCAGGTCAATGCCCTGATCTTTCTTAAACTCGTCAACGAGGTAGTTGATCAGACGGGTATCGAAGTCTTCACCACCCAGGTGGGTATCACCGTTGGTTGCCAGAACTTCGAAGGTTTTTTCGCCATCAACTTCGTCGATTTCGATAATAGAGATATCGAAAGTACCACCACCCAGGTCGTAAACCGCGATAGTACGGTTGCCAACTTCTTTATCCAGACCGTAAGCCAGTGCCGCTGCGGTTGGTTCGTTGATGATACGTTTTACTTCCAGACCTGCGATACGGCCAGCATCTTTCGTTGCCTGACGCTGAGCATCGTTGAAGTAAGCAGGAACGGTGATAACAGCTTCAGTTACCGGTTCACCCAGGTAATCTTCTGCGGTTTTCTTCATTTTTTTCAGCACTTCAGCAGAGATCTGCGGTGGTGCCGTTTTGGTGCCTTTCACATCAAGCCATGCATCGCCGTTATCTGCTGCGATGATTTTGTAAGGCATGATAGAAACGTCACGCTGAACTTCTTCGTCCTGGAAGCGGCGGCCAATCAGGCGTTTAATCGCAAACAGGGTATTTTGCGGGTTTGTCACTGCCTGACGTTTAGCCGGCTGACCAACCAGAGTTTCACCATCCTGGGTATAAGCAATGATAGAAGGCGTGGTGCGATCGCCCTCGGCGTTCTCCAGCACGCGTGCGGTAGTGCCATCCATAATCGCTACACAAGAGTTGGTAGTACCCAGGTCGATACCAATAATTTTACCCATCTAAACGTCTCCACTTAAAATTCAGTCAACATGTGGTTGTGTACCTGTAATAAGGGCAGAACGTGCTTTTTCAACTGCCCACAATTGATTTTTTTCAGGTCCACACACTGCGGTTGACTACAAGATGGGGTCGCGCCAGCGTCCATCAAGGGGGAACGGTAAAAAAAATTTTTAATTTCACCCTGATGAGATCATAGACGGCATTGATTGCGCCCATTATGATGCCGCGCCCCGTCAGGGAGAACTGACGCGGGTTTAACCATTTCACCATATTAATGATGATTTTTTTGAGGACTTATGGGCAACACTAAGTTGGCTAATCCGGCTCCGCTGGGCCTGATGGGTTTTGGCATGACCACTATCCTGCTGAACCTGCACAACATCGGGATGTTCCCGATGGATGGCATTATCCTGGCGATGGGCATTTTTTACGGCGGTATCGCGCAAATCTTCGCGGGCCTGCTGGAATATAAGAAAGGCAACACCTTCGGCTTAACCGCATTTACCTCTTATGGTTCTTTCTGGCTAACCCTGGTCGCGATCCTGCTGATGCCTAAAATGGGCCTGGCAGACGCGGCAAACGCACATTTCCTGGGCGTTTACCTTGGTCTGTGGGGCGTCTTCACGCTGTTTATGTTCTTCGGCACCCTGAAAGGCAACCGCGCACTGCAGTTTGTTTTCCTGAGCCTGACCGTGCTGTTCGCCCTGCTGGCGATCGGCCACCTCGTGGATAACGAAAGCATCGTGCATATTGCCGGCTGGATTGGTCTGGTGTGCGGCGCAAGCGCTATCTACCTGGCAATGGGTGAAGTGCTGAACGAGCAGTTTGACCGCACCATCCTACCGATTGGTGAAAAACACTGATCCATCTGTCGTGTCCGCCTCGCGGGCACGACATCCCTGTTTCTGCCGAAGCCAAATGCCTAACACCAGCCCCATCACCGACAACGCGAGCACATACCAGGCAGGTGCCATCGGGGATACTCCCATCAACACCGTGACCGCAATCGGCGTCAGCCCGCCAAAGATGGCGTAAGAGACGTTATAGGAGAAAGAGATCCCGGTGAAGCGGACCTCTGGCGGAAAAGCTCGCACCATCACATACGGCACAGCACCGACAACCCCCACGCACAGCCCGACCGTACCGTAGAGCAGGAAAAGCTGTTCAGGATGGCTGCCTGCCAGGTGGTAAAACGCCCAGCTCGACGCAGCCAGCAGCAGACTGCCGATGATGAAAGTCAGGCCGGCACCGATACGGTCGACGGCCAGCCCCGCGGCCAGACAGCCAAAGCAGAGCATAATGGTGGCGATACTGTTTGCCTGCAACGTTACCGCCGGCGCAAAACCGTACTGCTTTTGCAGCCATACCGGAGACATCAAGATAACGACCACGATGCCCGCCGACAGCAGCCAGGTGAGCAGCATCGACACCACAACCGCGCTTCGGTGGCGCACCACCACGGCTTTTACCGGCAACTCCTGCGCCAGCGCCTTGCGCTGCTGCATCTCAAGGAAAATGGGTGTCTCCTGCAGCCAGCGGCGAAGATACATCGCCACCAGGCCAAACGCCCCGCCGAGCAGGAACGGTACGCGCCATCCCCAGTCGTGAACCGCTTGTTGCGTCATGCTGGTATTCACGATAGTGGCCACCACTGAACCGAGGAGGATACCGACAGTCAGCCCCGCCGTTAAGGTCCCACAGGCGATGCCGATGCGGTGCGCCGGCACATGCTCCGCCACGAACACCCAGGCCCCCGGCACTTCGCCGCCAATTGCCGCCCCCTGAAGAATGCGCATCAGCAACAGCAGCAGCGGAGCAACAATGCCCAATGAGGCGTAAGTGGGCAGCAGGCCAATGGCCAGCGTCGGCACGGCCATCAGTAAAATGCTGAGCGTGAACATCTTCTTACGCCCGACCAGGTCACCAAAGTGGGCCATCACAATGCCACCCAGCGGTCGCGCCAGATACCCGGCGGCAAAAATGCCGAAGGTTTGCACCTGGCGCAACCACTCCGGGATATCTGCCGGGAAGAAAAGCTCCCCCACCACGGCGGCGAAGAAGACGAAGATGATAAAGTCGTAAAACTCCAGCGCACCGCCTAAGGCCGCGAGCGTGAGGGTTTTATAGTCCTGTCGATTCAGAGGTCGGGGGTTATGTGACATAGCGAACCATTTGGCTTGTGTTGTGGATTTATTTTTACAGCAAACGTAAAGAAAAAATTACTATACCGTAAAACCCTTACCACGCCACCGTCGCTTCAGCTAATGTCACATATTGATTAATTTCAGGAGATTGTCTCGCGACGGGCGTTTTTCGGACGAAAAGCTGCTACCACTTTCTCATCGGTTTCTACATACGGACCGTCAAGTAACTGTATACAATACGGTACACTTGCAAAAATCCCGTGCACGATCACGCTGCCATCTTCCGCTTTCAGTCCTTCAAGCGTCTCTTTGATGGACTTCGGCTGACCCGGCAAATTCAGAATCAATGCCTGCTTGCGGATCACCCCGACCTGACGGGAGAGGATCGCCGTCGGGACAAAGTGTAGACTGATCTGGCGCATCTGCTCACCGAAGCCAGGCATCTCACGATCGGCAACCGCCAGCGTGGCATCCGGAGTGACGTCCCGGCGCGCAGGTCCGGTGCCTCCCGTGGTCAATACCAGGTGGCAGCTCATCTCATCCACCAGCTCACAGAGTGTCTGTTCGATAATTGGCTGCTCGTCAGGGATCAGGCGGGTCTGGATCTCAAAGGGGGTTGTCAACGCACTGCCCAGCCATTCTTCCAGCGCGGGGATGCCTTTATCCTGATAAACACCGCTGGAGGCGCGGTCAGAAATCGACACTAAGCCGATGCGTAAGGTATTCATATCCATTCCATTCAAAAAAGTACTGATTAAAGGGAATGATACACGCAGAGGGGAAATTCAGACAGAGTACGAAAGAAGTAGCGTGACCGGGGACCCGGTCACGCAGAATGATTACAGCAGGTCGCCGATCATTTTTTCCAGTTTTTCCTGGTCGATAGCAAACTTACGGATACCGTCCGCCAGTTTATCTACAGCCATTGGATCCTGGTTATGCTGCCACAGGAACTCAGATTCAGTGATGCGCTCCGGACGCGCTTTCACTTCACCGGTGTAGGACAGTTTACGCTCGATAGCACCTTCGCTTTCAGCCAGCTCTTTCAGCAGTGCCGGGGCGATGGTCAGGCGGTCACAGCCAGCCAGTTCGATGATTTCACCTACGTTACGGAAGCTTGCGCCCATCACCACAGTCTCATAACCGTGCTGTTTGTAGTATTCGTAGATTTCGGTCACGGAAACGACGCCTGGATCTTCAGATGCCGCGTACTCTTTCTTATCCGTGTTGGCTTTGTACCAGTCCAGAATACGGCCAACGAATGGAGAAATCAGGTATACGCCGGCTTCCGCACATGCACGCGCCTGTGCGAAGGAGAACAGCAGCGTCAGGTTACAGTTGATACCGTCTTTTTCCAGCTGTTCAGCTGCACGAATACCCTGCCAGGTTGACGCCAGTTTGATCAGGATGCGGTCATTGCTGATGCCGGCATCGTTGTACATTTTGATCAGACGTTTTGCTTTGGCGATAGACGCTTCGGTGTCGTAGGAGAGACGTGCGTCAACTTCGGTAGAGATGCGGCCAGGAACCAGTTTCAGAATTTCCAGACCAATGTTCACGGCCAGTTTATCAGTGGCATCAACAACCTGCTGCGCACGGTCGTTGCTCTGTGCTTTCGCCCAGGTCACTGCGTCGTCAATCAGTTTGCGATACTCAGGGATCTGTGCGGCGTTAAGGATCAGAGAAGGGTTGGTGGTGGCATCCTGCGGCTGGTACAGCTTCATTGCCGCGATATCTCCGGTGTCAGCTACGACAGTGGTGAACTGACGAAGGGAGGTCAATTTATCCGTCATGATAGTGTTTCTCTTTTAACGTGCCCTGGATAATTCACGCTACCGACAGCATGCCTGCAGCGGAAAAATGACAGGTTTACTTGTTAGGGGGATGTAACCGGTCTGCCCTGATGATAACACGACGGAGGGGTAGCGCAACCGCAGACAGTGCGCTTAGACAGAGTATGATAAACTCAGAATATTAACAGGCTGCTAAGTAACAGCATGTCCAATCAGTGGTAGCGCTTACATATTCATTTTGGCATCAACAAGAGGGACGTTAATGCCTGATTTCCTTTTCTTTATTAATGAAGTCCTTTGGGGTTCGATAATGATATACCTGCTACTGGGTGCAGGTATTTGGTTTACGCTACGCAGCGGGTTTATCCAGTTTCGTTATATTCGCAAATTTGGCAGAAGTCTGAAAAACAGCGTCACGCCCCAGCCGGGCGGATTAACCTCTTTCCAGGCCCTCTGCACCAGCATTGCCGCACGCCTCGGCAGCGGTAATATGGCAGGGGTGGCACTGGCCATCAGCGCCGGTGGCCCGGGCGCCGTTTTCTGGATGTGGGTCACGGCGCTTATCGGGATGGCCACCTCCTTTGCCGAAAGCGCCCTCGCCCAACTCTACAAAGAAAAAGATAAAAACGGACAGTTTCGCGGCGGCCCGGCCTGGTACATGGCGCGTGGCTTAGGAATGCGCTGGATGGGCGTGCTGTTTTCGCTGTTTTTACTGCTCGCGTACGGTCTGATTTTTAATACCGTTCAGGCGAATTCTGTCGCCCATGCCTTGCGCTATGCCTTTGCGTGTCCGGAGTGGATCACCGGGCTTGTTTTAGCCCTCTGTATCCTGCTGACCATTTCGACCGGCCTAAAAGGTGTCGCCCGCCTGATGCAGTGGTTGGTGCCGGTCATGGCGCTGCTGTGGGTTGCCGCCAGCCTGTTCGTCGCCGCACGGCATATCGAGCAGGTGCCGGAAGTGATTGCAACCATCTTCAAAAGCGCATTTGGCTGGCGCGAGGCGGCATCGGGCGCACTGGGTTATACCTTCAGCCAGGCGCTGATGTCGGGCTTTCAGCGCGGAATGTTCTCCAATGAAGCCGGTATGGGGTCAACCCCCAATGCCGCAGCCGCCGCCGCGTCCTGGCCGCCCCACCCGGCGGCACAAGGCATTGTTCAGATGATTGGCGTTTTTACGGACACCATTATTATCTGTTCCGCCAGCGCCATGATCCTGCTGCTGGCCGGTCCGGTACCTCACTCATCGGAAACAGCCGGCATACAACTGCTTCAGCAGGCACTGGTGAATCTGACGGGCGGCTGGGGAGCCGGGTTTGTCTCGCTCATCCTGCTGTTATTCGCCTTCAGCTCGATTGTTGTGAATTACCTCTACGCCGAAAATAACCTTATTTTCCTGAAAGTGGACTCCCGCCGTATGATCACGCTGCTGCGCCTCGGGGTGATACTGATGGTGTTAGCAGGTTCGCTGCTCAGCATGCCGCTGGTCTGGCAACTGGCGGATGTCTTTATGGCGCTCATGGCCATCACTAACCTGACGGCGATCCTGCTGCTCTCACCCGTGGTTACGCTTATCGCACGGGACTATCTTCGTCAGCGCAAACTGGGCGTACCGCCGGTCTTTGATGCCTCGCGCTATCCCGACATCCAGGCGCAAATTGCGCCCGGCACCTGGGATGATTTGCCACGGCAATAACAGCTATCGATCAAATGAGGGCGATTTTTTGCTAAAGTCGCTCTAAATTTCCTGCAAGGACTGGATATGCTGATTCTGATTTCACCTGCTAAAACGCTCGATTACCAGAGCCCGCTCGCCACCGAGCGCTATACCCAGCCTGAACTGCTGGACTATTCGCAACAGCTGATTCACGTCGCGCGTAAGCTCTCTGCGCCACAAATTGCCTCGCTGATGAGCATCAGCGACAAACTGGCGGATCTTAACGCGACCCGTTTCCACGAGTGGCACCCGGACTTCACGCCGAACAACGCCCGCCAGGCGCTTCTGGCGTTTAAAGGTGATGTGTATACCGGCCTGCAGGCGGAAGATTTTAGCGAAGCCGATTTCGACTTCGCCCAGCAGCATCTGCGCATGTTGTCAGGTCTGTACGGCGTGCTGCGCCCGTTGGACCTGATGCAGCCATATCGTCTGGAGATGGGTATCCGCCTGGAAAACCCTAAAGGCAAAGATCTGTACCATTTCTGGGGCGATATCATCACCGACAAACTGAACGCTGCGCTGCGTGCTCAGGGCGATAATGTGGTCATCAATCTGGCCTCCGATGAATACTACAAATCGGTGAAGCCGAAAAAGCTGGATGCGGAAATTATCAAGCCCGTTTTCCTCGATGAGAAAAACGGCAAGTTCAAGGTCATCAGCTTCTACGCCAAAAAAGCGCGTGGGTTGATGAGCCGCTACATCATTCAGAACCGCCTGACGAAACCGGAGCAACTGACCGGCTTCAACAGCGAAGGCTACTTCTTCGATGAAGAAGCGTCAGGGAAAGGCGAACTGGTGTTTAAGCGCCACGAGCAGTAAAACAAACCCCGCCAGATGGCGGGGTTTTGCATTAATGGTGTTTCCAGTCCGGGCCAGGACGCGGGTCGTCGTGACGATCGTGATGGTGGTCATCATGATGACGATCGTGATGCTCGTCATGTGGGCGCCAGTGATTATCGCGCCAGTCATAGTGAGCCTTCCACCAGTCATGGTCGCGCCAGCGGCCACCATCCCAGTAGTGACCACGATTATCCTGATCGCCAATCTGCAGTTTTACCGCAGGGACGAGGGTGATTTCAGAGGCCTGAACCGCCATCGGAGCGACCAGCATCATTGAAAGCACCAGCAGAGCAGGTTTCAGTTTAGACATAGGTGACTCCTTATTCATTTACCCGATGTGGGCCGATGTAAGGAGAATACGTGAGGAGGACGGGGGATGTTATTCTCTGCAATCCTAATCGCTAAGTGACCGCATTTATTGGGAATTTCTGCTTTTTTACTGCTATTTTTCTCCTTAATTTCTCCATAAAAAAAGCCGGGTAAGTTTCACCTTACCCGGCCTGCATAGGAGGACAGAACCGTTATCCGCGCGTCATCATCAACTTACGCAGCGCGGCGAAATCCGCGGGCAGTTCATGCGAAAGCAGCGGCAGGTCCGCACGCTCGGCCAGCTCTTTTGGCAGCGGCAGCGTTTCACCCAGAATCACTTCCACGCTCTCTTTGAACTTCGCCGGATGAGCCGTTCCCAGGAACAGGCCATACTCCCCCGGATTCAGCTGATCGCGCAGCGCACGGTAAGCGATCGCCGCATGCGGTTCAGAGGTGTACCCCGCCGCTTTCAGCTCACGCATAGTGGCTTTGGTGGTCTCATCCGTCACCGCGGCGTAACCCAGATCGCCCAGACGCCAGACCTTACGGCGGAACAGCTCTTCCACACGCGGCCAGTTGTTCGGCTGGCTTACGTCCATCGCATTCGAAAGCGTCGCCTGCGTGGCGTTCGGTGCCCATTTACCGTCTTTCAGGAAGCGCGGCACGGTGTCGTTGGCGTTGGTGGCGGCGATAAAGCGTTTTACCGGCAGGCCGAGCGATTTCGCCAGCAGGCCCGCCGTCAGGTCACCAAAGTTGCCGCTTGGTACTGAGACGACCAGCTGATTGCGCGCCTCCTGTGGCAGCTGTGCAACCGCTTCGAAGTAGTAGCAAATCTGCGCCAGCAGACGGCTGATGTTAATGGAGTTCGCCGAGTTCAGACCCAGCGCCACTTTCAGCTCTTCGTCATCGAAGGCCTGCTTGACCAGCGCCTGACAGGCATCGAAATCGCCGTCAATCGCCACGGTTTCAATGTTGCCCCCGAGCGTACAGAACAGTTTTTCCTGCAGCGGACTGATTTTGCCTTTCGGGTAGAGGATCACCACGCGAACGTTCTTCAGACCGTAGAACGCATGGGCAACGGCCGCACCGGTATCGCCGGAGGTCGCCGTCAGAATCGTTACCGGTTTGTCGCCGCTGATGTGGGTCAGCATCTGCGCCATAAAGCGGCCACCGAAGTCTTTAAACGCCAGGGTTGGACCGTGGAACAGCTCAAGGCAGCCGACATCCGGCTCAACCTGCTTAACCGGTGCCGGGAAAGCGAACGCTGCACGCACGCGCTCTTCCAGCAGCTCCTGCGGGATTTCATCGCCGATAAAGGCAGAGAGAATTTTAGTGCTGCGGGTGACAAAGTCCTGCTTCAGCAGTTCATCAATGTCGGTCAGCTGAAATTCCGGCAGGTCATGGGGGAAGAACAGCCCCTGATTTTTGCCCAGTCCCTGAGTCACTGCCTGCGCGAAGCTGACCTGCTCGTTATGATCTTTAAGGTTGTAGAGTTTCATTCGTTATCCCAGTACTCGTGCGCCAGCCGTGTCCAGACGGCAAATATGAACAAAGCCTTCCTGATTTTGCAGGTAGTGTTTAGAGAGCCAGTCCGCCACGCGCTGCGCCGTGTCTGGCTTATCGCACAGGGCGAACAGCGTCGGGCCGGAGCCGGAGATACCGCACGCCAGTGCGCCGGTATCCATTGACGCCTGTCGCGCCTCGTTAAAGCCAGGCAACAGCTTAGTGCGGTACGGCTCGGCGATAACGTCTTTCATTAATTTTGCTGCCAGCTGCGGCTGACGGGTGTAGCAGGCGTGAATAAAGCCGGCCAGATGACGTCCGTGAGCGATACAGTCCTGACGACGATACTGCGCAGGCAGGATCGCACGCGCTTCAGCGGTAGATACCTTAATGCCGGGATAGGCCAGCACCCACAGCCACTCATCAAACCCTGGCACCTGCTGGCTGATGATGCCATTTTCTTCAATCATCAGCTGCATACCACCGAGGAAGCAGGGGGCGACGTTGTCATAATGAATGCTGCCGGAGATGCGCCCTTCCAGCTCGCCCATTAACCCGAGCAGACGGTTATTATTCAGTGGTTTGCCGCAGTGCTCATTCATGGCCACCAGTCCGGCGACCACGGAGCAAGCGCTGGAACCCAGACCAGAGCCAATCGGCATACTTTTTTCCAGCGTCATGGCGACCGGCACATTTTTGCCAATCTCCTGACAGAACCGCTCCCAGCACTGATAAACGATATTCTCGCGCGGGTCTGTCGGCAATTTGCTGGCGAAGCGGCCCACGTTATTCAGGCTAAAGCTCTCTGCCGCTTCAACCGTTACCGTATCGCCCAGCAGCGAACCATCCACCGGCGTCACCGCCGCACCCAGCACATCAAATCCGACGCTCATATTGGCGCTGGAAGCCGGGGCATAAACTTTCACCATGTTAAACTCCTAACTTCCATGACAGGGTACGCAGCAAATCGGCAAATACACCCGCCGCGGTAACATCATTCCCTGCGCCATAGCCGCGAAGCACCAGCGGCAGTGGCTGATAATAGTGGCTGTAAAACGCGAGGGCGTTTTCGCCGTTTTTTACTTTGAACAGCGGGTCGTTGCCATCCACTTCAGCAATCTTCACGCGGCACATACCATCGTCTTCAATATTGCCAACATAGCGCAATACCTTACCTTCATCACGGGCTTTCGCAACGCGTGCGGCAAAGGCGTCGTCTAGCTGCGCTAAATTGGCCATAAAGGTGTTCACGTCACCGCTGTCGTCAAACCCGGCAGGCAGAACAGGCTCAATCACGATATCGGAAAGCTCCAGCTCACGGCCCGTTTCACGCACCAGTATGAGCAACTTACGCGCCACATCCATACCGGAGAGATCGTCTCGCGGATCCGGCTCGGTGTACCCCAGTTCACGCGCGGCACGGGTCGCTTCCGACAGGCTCATGCCCTCATCCAGCTTGCCGAAGATAAACGACAGCGAGCCGGAAAGAATGCCGGAGAAACGCTGCAGTTCATCCCCCGCGTTCAGCAGGTTTTGCAGGTTCTCGATCACCGGCAGGCCCGCGCCCACGTTGGTGTCGTAGAGGAACTTACGCCGTGACTTGCTCGCCGCCAGACGCAGCTGGTGATAGTAATCCATCGACGAGGTGTTGGCCTTTTTGTTTGGCGTCACCACGTGGAAACCTTCGCGCAGGAAATCGGCGTACTGATCGGCCACCGCCTGGTTCGAGGTACAGTCGACAATGACCGGGTTAAGCAGGTGATACTCTTTCACCAGGCGGATCAACCGGCCCAGATTAAAGGGCTCTTTGGCATCATTCAGCTCAGCCTGCCAGTTTTCCAGGTTCAGGCCATGAACGTTGGTCAGCAGCGCTTTTGAGTTCGCGATACCGCACACGCGCAGATCAATGTGCTTTTTCTTCAACCACTCCTGCTGACGCTTCACCTGCTCCAGCAGCGCGCCACCCACACCGCCCACGCCAATCAGGAACAGCTCGATCACCTGATCGGTGTTGAAGAGCATCTGATGAACCACGCGAACGCCGGTTGTCGCATCGTCGTTGTCAACGACCACCGAGATTGAACGCTCAGATGACCCCTGGGCAATGGCCACAATGTTGATGTTGGCCCTGGCCAGCGCGGCAAAGAATTTGGCCGAGATACCGCGCAGCGTACGCATACCGTCGCCCACCACCGAGATAACCGCCAGGCGTTCCTGGATAGAAAGCGGCTCGAGCAGCTCTTCTTTCAGCTCAAGGTAAAACTCTTCTTCCAGCGCACGACGGGCGCGCAGGCAATCCCCCTGCGGTACGCAGAAGCTGATGCTGTATTCAGAAGAGGACTGAGTGATCAGCACAACCGAGATACCGTTGCGGGACATGGCCGCGAAAACGCGGGCCGCCATACCGACCATGCCTTTCATTCCCGGGCCGGAAACGCTGAACATGGCCATATTGTTCAGGTTAGAAATGCCTTTCACCGGCAGGCCGTCTTCATCAGTACTGGCGCCAATCAGCGTGCCCGGCGCTTGCGGGTTACCGGTGTTTTTAATCAGGCAAGGGATCTGGAACTGGGCAATGGGAGAGATGGTGCGAGGGTGAAGAACTTTAGCGCCGAAGTAGGACAGCTCCATCGCTTCCTGGTATGACATCGACTTCAGCAGCCTGGCGTCCGGTACCTGGCGCGGATCGCAGGTGTATACACCGTCGACGTCCGTCCAGATCTCACAACAGTCGGCGCGCAAACAGGCTGCCAGCACGGCAGCAGAGTAGTCGGAGCCGTTGCGGCCCAGTACGACGAGTTCACCCTTCTCGTTTCCGGCGGTGAAGCCCGCCATCAGGATCATATGGTCAGACGGAATTTTGCTCGCGGCAATGCGGCGGGTTGATTCGGCTATATCAACGGTAGACTCGAGGTAGTGACCCACTGCCAGCAGTTTTTCAACGGGATCGATAACCGACACATTGTGGCCACGCGCTTCCAGCAGGCCCGCCATGATGGCAATCGACAATTTTTCACCACGGCAGATTAACGCCGCGTTGATGCTGTCCGGGCACTGACCTAAAAGGCTGATACCGTGCAGCACGTGTTTGATTTGGGCGAACTCTTGCTC
Organism: Enterobacter sp. MEB024; assembly: GCF_030209635.1. Classification (NCBI taxonomy): domain Bacteria; kingdom Pseudomonadati; phylum Pseudomonadota; class Gammaproteobacteria; order Enterobacterales; family Enterobacteriaceae; genus Enterobacter; species Enterobacter sp. MEB024. The sequence goes on from NZ_JARVRQ010000006.1 coordinate 203,359, forward strand.
AACAAACGATTTCAGCTGTGCGAGCGGGAAATCCGGCTGCGCCTCCGCCAGTCCCTGCAGCAGCTCAGCGAAGATACGCTCGGCGTCGCTCAAGTTCGGGAGTGCATCCTGGCCACCGATGGTCTTTTCAATCATCGCCACCAGGTGGTTGGTGATTTTTGCCGGGGCAGAGAGCACGGTCGCGACCTGCCCCTGCCTGGCGTTGCTCTCCAGGATATCGGCAACACGCAGAAAACGTTCTGCATTTGCCACTGATGTACCGCCGAACTTCAACACTCGCATGGTTCTACCTCGTTTCCTTTAGCCGAAAAAAAAGCCCGCACTGTTTGGGTGCGGGCTTTTTTCTGTTTTTCCTGTACGCGTCAGCCCGCATCATTTCCTGTGGTAATGATGATGGTTGTTGTAATGGTGGTGATGCTGATGCGTTTCATGGATGTTGTGTACTCTGTCATTATTATCTGTCTGTGCTGTATTCTTTTAGGGTTAAAGGATTGGGCACCTTAAGTCAATGAATTTTTAATTTGATCACAATTCGGGACGCTCTCACGTCCCGCTGCTTGCAGATTTATTTTCATCCGATTCTCCCAGACGCAACCCATCCGCACAGACGGATACGCCATAGTAAAAACTTATGACAGCATTTTACTCGGCCAATTTTTTTTCAATATCATGCAGCAAACGATGCAACATTGCCGTGTCTCGCTGCTCAAGACGCCCAAGTCGCTGATGCAACCAGTCCGCCATTTTTTGATCTTCCGCGACACTGAGTTGTAATAACAGATGGTCAACGCGAGCGCGCAACGCGGCCAGCTGGTTTTCATCTGCCCCTTCAGCCTGGGGTTGAGGAATTTGTATTAGGGAGGCTAATTGATAGCAATACACCATTACCGCCTGGCCTAAATTCAGCGACGGATAATCCGCCACCATCGGCGCACCGGTCAGGACGTCCGCCAACGCCAGCTCCTCATTCGTCAGACCGGAATCTTCCCGCCCAAAGACCAGCGCGGCCTTCGTCAGCCACTGGCTTTTCTCCGTTAACATCGGCACCAGTTCCGCCGGCGTGGCGTAATAGTGGAACTTTGCCCGGCTGCGTGCCGTGGTCGCCACGGTAAAAGAAATGTCGTGCAGCGCAGCGGCGAGCGTGTCGTAAGTAGTTATATTATCGAGAATATCCCCTGAACCGTGCGCCACCCAACGGGCCGCGGGCTCGAGGTGCGCCTGGCTGTCCACGATGCGAAGATCGGTAAACCCCATGGTCTTCATGGCACGCGCCGCAGCGCCTATATTTTCGGCTCTGGCTGGGGCGACCAGTACAATCGACAGATGCATTTATGCTCTCTTTTTAATCAGTTAGCGGGTGAAAATGTGATGCACTTCAACATATTACGCGGCGCGAATTTACAAAAATGCAACACAAATCACCGAAATAGCGTTTCAGAACAAATTAAAAACGCTAAACTATTTTGTGGCTGAACAATCAGTTAGAATGTTAACAGAAGGCTATTATCCTTATGTTTTATAATGGTAATGACCTCATGAATACTCTTTTCTGATTGGATTCGTATCGTTTATAAATCAAGGTACGCAACTAGTTGGTTTATTGAAAAATTGTGACAAAGGCTAGCATTCGGCTACGATGATTTCATCAAACTGTTAACGTGCTACAATTGAACTTGATATATGTCAACGAAGCGTAGTTTTATTGGGTGTCTGGTGTCACTTAGCCTGTTATGTTGCTGTTAAAATGGTTAGGATGACAGCCGTTTTTGACACTGTCGGGTCCAAAGGGAAAGTACCCACGACCAAGCTAATGATGTTGTTGACGTTGATGGAAAGTGCATCAAGAACGCAATTACGTACTTTAGTCACGTTAGGCCGGTCATGTTAATTTGCGACATGCATCAGGCAGGTCAGGGACTTTTGTACTTCCTGTTTCGATTTAGTTGGCAATTTAGGTAGCAAACATGCAGACCCCGCACATTCTTATCGTTGAAGACGAGTTGGTAACACGCAACACGTTAAAGAGCATTTTCGAAGCAGAAGGCTACGATGTCTTTGAAGCGACCGATGGCGCAGAGATGCATCAGATCCTTTCTGAAAATGATATCAACCTGGTGATCATGGATATCAACCTGCCGGGCAAAAACGGCCTTCTTCTGGCGCGCGAACTGCGTGAACAGGCGAATGTCGCGTTAATGTTCCTGACAGGTCGTGATAACGAAGTTGATAAAATCCTTGGCCTGGAAATCGGTGCGGATGACTACATCACTAAACCGTTTAATCCACGCGAGTTAACCATTCGTGCACGCAACCTGCTGTCCCGCACCATGAACCTGGGCACGGTCAGCGAAGAGCGTCGTAGCGTAGACAGCTACAAGTTCAACGGCTGGGAACTTGATATCAATAGCCGTTCACTGATTAGTCCGAACGGTGAGCAGTATAAACTGCCGCGCAGTGAATTCCGCGCAATGCTGCACTTCTGTGAAAATCCGGGCAAAATTCAGTCCCGTGCAGAACTGCTGAAGAAAATGACCGGCCGTGAGCTGAAGCCGCACGACCGTACCGTAGACGTGACCATCCGTCGTATCCGTAAACATTTCGAATCTACGCCTGATACGCCGGAAATTATCGCCACTATTCACGGTGAAGGTTATCGTTTCTGCGGCGACCTGCAGGAGTAATCCGGCAACTGAAGTAAAAAAAACGGCGCTTTCGCGCCGTTTTTTATTTCCAGACTCGCATCGTATCCGCATCAGGTTCAACGGGGGGGACGGGACGCTTCGGCTGAGAGAGTGAATACCAGTCAAGGTGACGCGTCAGGTACATGACCGCAAACAGTGCCATCGCCAGTACGGCAGCTCCCAGCAGCAACGCGCTGTCCTCCGAACGCAGCAGGAACCACATCACGACATCCAGCCCCAGCAGCGCCAGAATAAACACCCCGCTTCGCCTCCAGCTTTTCAGTACCGCCTGCAGGTACACACCATTCATCATCGCGCCGACAAGGCTTGCAATAATCCAGGCCGGCGTAAACCCAACATGCTCAGACAGGGCAAGTAAGACGAGATAGAAGAGGACCAGCGACAACCCCACCAGCAGATACTGCATTGGGTGCAGACGCAATCCGGTGAGGGTTTCGAACACGAAGAAGGCCATAAACGTCAGGGCAATCAGTAAAATAGCGTACTTGATCGCGCGGTCTGTCAGCTGGTACTGATCCGCTGGCGTGGCAACCGTCACGCTAAAGGCCGGGATAGAGCCCCACTCCGGTGACTCGCCCTCGACGAACCAGCTTTGCATGTTGTTAGCAAACCAGCTGCTCTGCCAGTTTGCCTGGAAACCAGACTCGCTAATCTGATGTTTAACAGGCAAGTAGTATCCCATAAATCCCGGGTGCGGCCAGTTACTGCTCAGCGTCATTTCGCTATTACGCCCGACAGGCACCACCGCAAAACTGCCCGTCCCCGCCAGGTTAAACGACATATCAAGGGCGAGCGTTTTCGGCTCAAGGGCTTTATCACTCAGCGGAATATGAATACCGGCAAGTGTGCCATACACGCCGGTTCCCGGTTCTACGCTGAGCGCCTCACCGTTGATTTTTGCGACCTTCACCGTACCAATGCCCCGGGCATCACCCACGCCAATCACCAGGAATGGCTGCCCCAGCGTCATGGTTTCGCCCTTCAGCTGCGCCATTTTCTCCGTCGAAAACTGCGCTTTTATTTTGAGATCGGTGTTCCAGATTTGCCCGTCATAGATACCGATGCTTCTGGACTCCACGCGCTGATTTCCCTCAACGAGCAGAGATTCCGGCAGGATAAAGTGCAGGTAGCTTTTTTTGTATTCGACCTTTTTCTCATCCTCAAGTTTGTAAAAAACCTCGGTGACAGGAATGGCAATCAGCGGTCCTACCAGCTTTTGCGGCCCGCTGGTGCTTTGGCGAAGCGAGTGTTCAACATCGTTACGGTAGCTCTCACGCTCCGAAATCAGGTTACTGACCATAAAGAGCGGGACTAACAACAGCAGAATGCACCCCAGCAGGGTGCTTACTTTCCAGAACAGGGGGGATTTCATCATTACGTCTCCTTTGTGATGAGGAGAGCGTACCGGGGCTATGTGGGGCCAGTTTGAAGTTATGTGAAGTGACGGTGAAGTGTCAGCGTGGCTTTCACGCCGCCTTCTGGTTGGTTATGCAGAGCAATGTCCCCCTGATGCAGACGCGCCACCTCCTGCACGAATGCCAGACCCAGCCCGCTGCTTTTCAACCCGTTCTCACGGGGGAGCGAGTAAAAACGTTCAAAAATACGCGCCATGGCATAGTCCGGTATCCCGCTTCCGCTGTCGCTTACGGTAAGCCGGATCTCGGTTGGCGTCTCCTCGGCAGCCAGCTGAAGCGTCCCGCCCTGCGGGGTAAAATCGATGGCATTATCCAGCAAATTACCCAGCGCCTGTTCAAGCAGCTCGGGGTCGCCCTGCACCTGCAGCGAAGTGGGCTGGCAGGTCAGGATGATATTTTTCGCCGTGATAACGGCGGAGCGTGAATCCGCAAGCCGTGAAAACAGCGTGCTGACACTCACGCTCACCGGCTCTATCTCTACCCGGTTTTCAAGACGCGCCTGAGAGAGCAGTTTTTCCACCAGCGACTGCATACGCGCGTTTTGCACCAGAATATTATCGATAAACCGCGCGGCCACCGCCGGCGGCGGCTGCTCATTAAGGATCTCTGCCGCGCCGCGGATTGCCGCCAGCGGGCTTTTGAGTTCGTGAGTAAGCGCATGCACATAATGCTCGATGTAATTCTTACCCTCGAGGCGAATGCGCATATTTTCCAGCGCCTGCGCCAGCTTTCGTAACTCACTGCTGCCGGGGTTAGGCAGCGGGAGAGGCGTGTCCGTGGTCACCGCATCGGCGTAGCGCGACAATCTGCCAATGGAACGATTGATCCATCCCGCCACCAGCAGACCAATCAGCAGGGCAATGCCGAGCAGCGCCCCACCCGCCCACAGGATCCGCCGCTCGCTACGGTGAATAACCGGCGCCATGGCGCTGTTAGGTTTTCCGACCGACAGCACGCCGATAATGTTGCCCCTGTCCATGACCGGTGCGGCAACATACATCACCGTACTTTCCGGATCGTCAGGATTGCTCTGGGTGCTGCGCGCGCCATATTCCCCGCGAAGCGTCAGCCAGACGTCATTCCAGCGGGAGTAGTCTTTCCCTACCGCCAGGCCCGCCGAATCAAACACCACCTTGCCCGTGGCGTCGGTCATGTAGACGTGGTACTCGTTGCGGACTTTATGAATGCCGCCAATGTTGGCGCGAAACGGCCGCTGATGGAGCCGAGAAAAAGCCTGAGCCAGCTGGCCCTGCTGCGGATTGCCAGCGAGCAGGTCGTCTCGCCCCACTTCCGCCAGCAGGGTCGCGGTGTCAATCAGCGTGCCTTCGGTGGCTCTGCGCACGCCGGGCTTGACCTCCTGCACGAAGATAGACAGCACAAACCACGCGGCGATAGCGACAATCAGGAAATAGCCCAGCAGCAGACGCATGCCAATACGCATTAATAAAGCCCCAGACTGTAACCCATCCCGCGATGGGTACTGATGGGCGAAAGCCCGTCATTGACCGCGCGCAGCTTGGCGCGCAAGGTTTTGATATGCGTATCCACGGTACGATCGAAGCTATCGCCGTCTTCGCCCCACACTTTGTCCATAAGCTGCTGGCGAGAAAAGACCCGGCCCGGCGCCTGCAACAATGTTTTGAGCAGCAGGAATTCATAGCGCGTGAGCGGTAAAGGCTCCCCATACCAGCTGATTCTGGCGGCGGGTTCGTTCAGTTCAAACTGCCCGATACGCACGATCTCGGCGGGGGCGGTAGATTTTTGTAACCGCCGTAGAATAGTCCTCACCCGGGCACAGACTTCACGCGGGGAGAAGGGTTTAGCGACATAATCATCCGCGCCCATCTCCAGTCCGAGCAGCTTATCCACCTCGTCACTTCGCGCCGTCAGAAACAGGATCGGCAGTGACGGATGCTGCGCCAGAAGCTGGCGGCAGAGTTCAAAGCCGCTGATGTCAGGCAACCCGACATCCAGAATCGCCAGCGCGGGAACCTGCCGCCGCGCCTCTTCCAGTACCGGTAACCCACGCCCGAAAGCCTTCACCGCAAACCCCTCCTGCTGAAGCATGTAGAGTAGCGTGTCGGCAATACTGATTTCGTCCTCAACCAGCCAGACCAGAGGTTGCTGCATGATTCATCCCTGAATTAGTGCCATGGCATGATCGGCACGGCGCTGATGGCGTTTTTCGGTGAGCCTTCAACCACTTTGTCGGAATAGGCCAGATAGGCGAGCGTGTTGCGTTTGGCGTCATAAAAACGCACCACCTGCAGCTTTTTAAACACCAGCGAGGTCCGTTTCTGGAACACAACGTCGCCCTGCGCTTTGCCGTTTTTGATTTTGTCACTCAGCTCCACAGGACCGACCTGCTGGCAGGAGATTGCCGCATCGGAGGTATCTTCAGCCAGCCCAAGCCCGCCTTTAATGCCCCCGGTTTTCGCCCGACTAACGTAGCAGGTGACGTTTTTCACGTCCGGATCGTCAAACGCCTCCACCACAATCTTGTGGTCCGGGCCGAACACTTTGAAAACGGTATCGACAGAACCAATCTGTTCCGCCTGCGCGGCGTGCCCCACCGTCAACATCAGGGCAGTGAAGATCAAAGTCTTGTATTTCATATTGTTACCATTTTTAAGAATTACGCTGAGCGATTATTCAACACTGTAGACAAAAATGTAGCAAGATCACAGGATTAGAATATATTCACCCAAAACGAGGAACAAAAGGCATTAATGAGCAAAAAAAACACTGAATGCTAAAACATCAAAAAATGCTATTATCCGCTAACCTGTTATCAGGCACCTGCTGTTTTAAGGATGAGGATAGTATATGGATCAGGCTGGAATTATTCGCGACCTGCTCACCTGGCTGGAAGGTCACCTCGACCAGCCTTTGTCACTGGATAATGTGGCGGCTAAAGCAGGCTATTCCAAGTGGCATCTGCAAAGGATGTTCAAGGATGTCACCGGTCATGCTATCGGGGCCTATATCCGCGCACGTCGTCTGTCAAAATCAGCGGTGGCATTACGCCTGACCGCGCGGCCGATTCTGGATATTGCACTGCAATATCGTTTCGACTCGCAGCAAACCTTTACCCGCGCCTTTAAAAAACAGTTCTCGTTAACGCCAGCGCTCTATCGCCGCTCGCCTGACTGGAGCTCGTTTGGCATGCGTCCGCCGCTGCGTCTGGGTGAGTTTGCAATGCCGAAATATGAATTTATCACCCTGCCAGAAACGCACCTGATTGGTACGACGCAAAGCTACTCCTGTTCGCTGGAGCAGATTTCCGAATTCCGTCATCAGATGCGCGTTCAGTTCTGGCGCGACTTCCTGAGCCATGCACCGGCGATCCCGCCCATCCTGTATGGTCTCAACGAAACGCACCCAAGCCAGGAAAAAGACGACGAGCAGGAGGTGTTCTACACCACCGCGTTAACGCCAGAGCTGGCGAATGGCTATATTCAGGGTTCAAAGCCCGTGGTGCTGGAAGGCGGCGAATACGTGATGTTCGCTTATGAAGGGCTGGGAACGGGTGTACAGGAATTTATCCTGACCGTTTACGGAACCTGCATGCCAATGCTGAACCTGAATCGCCGTAAAGGTCAGGATATTGAGCGCTACTATCCGGCAAGCGATGCTAAACCGGAAGAAGGCCCAATCAATCTGCGTATGGAATTCTTAATTCCGATACGTCGTTAACGCTGAAGTTCGTCAAGTGCAGGGGCATCAAGATGCGAAATGTCCCCTGCCATCTCTACGACCCAACCTGACGCCAGCCACGCGCTTTCCTGATAGTCGATACGGGAAATAGAGCAGTTGCGCAGACGCAAACGGCGCTCTGCATACGCAGGTAACCCCAGAATCGTGCTCACCAGGCAGCCCAGCGCAATACCGTGACTCACCAGCAGCGGACGGCTCCCGGCCGGAAGCTTCAGGCATTCCGCCAGCGCGGCATGCATGCGCACGCTCAGCTCCTGCATGGATTCGCCTTCCGGAATACGGCCATCTTCGGTGCCGTTGACCAGCGTGCGACGCCAGCCCTCTTCCGTTTCCGTCAGCGTATCGATATGCCGTTTTTCCAGCACGCCCATATCCAGCTCGCGCAGACGCGGCTCGATCATGACATCACAACCACAGGCATCGGCAATGATGCGCGCCGTCTGCTGTGTGCGACCTAAGTCGCTGGTGATAACATGCGTAATGCCCAGCGTTCTGGCGCGTTCTGCCACCTGCCACGCCTGCTGCACACCCTTTTCAGTAAGAGGACTGTCTGACTGGCCTTGAATACGTCGCTCGGCGTTCCACTGCGTCTCACCGTGGCGAACAAGGTATACCTGTAACATGCTTTTTTTCCGTTATACTGCGATGAGTTTTTTTTGAATCGAGCTTAATTATGCACCATGTTGTCTCTGCTACCACCAATCCTGCCAAAATTCAGGCAATTCTAAGGGCATTCGAAGAGATTTTCGGCGAAGGATCCTGCCATATTGATGCCATCGGCGTCGAGAGCGGCGTGCCTGAACAGCCGTTTGGCAGCGAGGAAACGCGCGCTGGCGCACGAAATCGCGTGGCAAACGCCAGGGCTGCCGCACCGGATGCTGACTTCTGGGTGGCAATTGAAGCGGGTATCGACGAAGGCGCGACGTTCAGCTGGGTGGTCATCGAGAACCGTGAACAGCGTGGAGAAGCGCGTTCAGCAACTCTGCCGCTGCCAAAAATCATTCTGGAAAAAGTGTCCGCGGGTGAAGCGCTCGGGCCGGTGATGTCTCAGTACACCGGCATCGATGAAATTGGCCGCAAAGAAGGCGCGATTGGCGTCTTTACCGCTGGCGCACTAACGCGTTCAGGCGTTTACCACCAGGCGGTGATTCTGGCCCTGAGCCCGTTCCATAACGCGATTTATCGCTGAGCGCCCAGCAGTACAGACTCCAGCCACTGACGCAACTCCACCGGCGCGGATTTCAGGCTGTTCGATCCGCGGGTGATCGTCGCGATACCCGCGCCCAGCTCATTTTTAAGCTCACGCTGGCTCATCTCACCGCGCAACAGCTCTTCGATGATCCGCACGCGTGTGCCCAGAGCTTCACGCTCATCCGGCGTCAGCATCAGCTGCAATAAAGGCAAATGCAGATCCTGGTCGTAAGACTGGCGGAGCAACTCCACAAAACGAAGCCACTCCTGATGACGTTGTTCGGCCATTGCCGAGGAATACGGGGAATGCTGGGTCATGTTATGCCGCCTGTTGTACTCATTAACGAGTACAGCATAACACAACCCACCCCATCAGTAACGTCTCTGCCACTCAGCATCGCTCATCAGGGTATCTTTTTGTCCCATGAAATAGCGATAGTAGGCGTCATAAGCCAATACGTTCTTCACATAGCCGCGGGTTTCCGAGAACGGAATACTTTCCACAAACGCGACGGCGTCAATGCGCCCGGCGCTGTTGCCAAGCCAGGTGCGCACGCGGCCCGGGCCTGCGTTATACGCCGCTGAGGAGAAGATGCGGTTATTGCCGAACTGCTGATAAACATACTGCAGGTAGCTGGTACCGATATTGATGTTGGTCTCCGGATCCAGCAGCTGTGACGGGCTGCTGTATCCCGGGATGTTAAACATCTTCACCGTGTGCGTCGCGGTTCCCGGCATCACCTGCATCAGGCCGCTGGCCCCGACCGGGGAACGGACTTTCGGGTTCCACGCACTCTCCTGACGGGCAATGGCCATGGCGTAGCTTTGCGGAATGTCTTTACCGCTGGTGTAGCGCTCAAACAGATCTTTATAGGCCAGCGGGAAACGCTCTTCGAGATGATCCCACAGCTTGCCGGCGATCGTTGCCTGCACGCTCAGATCCCACCAGTGGTTATCAAAGGCATAGCGTGCAAGCTGTGCCTTCTCATCGGTCGTACGGCTGGTCACCAGATTCGCCCATTCGCTACGGGCGGTATTGTCCATGTTCCAGTACATCAGCTCGCGAACACGCGCCATTTCTGGCCCCTGAGTCAACGCCGGGTTGGCGTTAGCAGGGGCTTTATCAATGCGGAACGTGTACTCCTCACCCAAACGCTGTGCGGCCGCCATCGGATAGAACCCACGCAGCTGCATCAGCGCATGAAGGATCTCTTTCGCTTCATCGTCACGCCCGCGCTCCATCAGCAGATCCGCCTGCCAGTAACGCCATTCGTCTTTCTCTTTGGCGTCCATTGGCAGACGCGCAAGCCAGGTGTTCAGCCCCCGCCGATCGCCCGTCCCCAGCGCCATACGCACGCGGCGCTCCACCAGCGACGTGGAGTTCGAACGCATAATCGCATCGTCTCGCCAGCGCGCCTGCTCGTCGGTTACATCGGTGCTCATCAGTCGCCACGCCACAATGTCGCGCAGCTCCTGAGTTTGATCTTCATTGAGCTGCTGCGCCTGCACCAGCTGCGGGATCATCAGCCGCGCATTTTCCACGTCGTCACGCGCCACGCTGGCAAAAGCCACCGCGGCCATCTGGCGGGTAAAATCGGTCGCGCCGGTGCTGCGGGCAAAGGTCAGTACGCTGTTCGGATCGTTCGCCAGGGCGATGACGGCGGTTGAGATCGTCTGATAATCAGACGGCATTTGTCCCGCAAGCGTGGTAACCAGCCGCGTGTTTCCGGCTTTCATCGCCAGGCGAATACGTTCAAGGTACGCCAGCGGATCCTGCTTACCTGACGCACGCCATGCGCCAAAGAGGGAATCACAGGCATTTGGCTGGCTTTTTCCGGTCAACCACAGATCTTTCGCGCCCGCCCAGGCCTCTTCCTGCTGTCCGGTAACCCACTTCGCATAGTAATAGTTACACTGGGCTTCGGTGGTGTTCGGTTTTTCCGGGCTAAACGCCAGCAGCCCACGCCAGTCTTCACGACGTGCCAGTTCGTTCACAAAACGAGACTGCAGCGTCCGCGCGGGCGGCAGCGTCGGGTTCGCCTGAATAAAGTTATTCACGGTGACCGTGGGTTGATTTATGAGATCGTCAGTGATCTGCCGATACTCCAGATACGGATAGAGAGGATACGCTTTTAAGGTCGGCATCAGTGCCTGCACGGTATCCATCTGCTTATTGTCCCACGCCTGTTTAATCTGGGCGTAGCGATTACGTTGTTCATCCAGTGAATCGGCATGCACCGCCTGGCTTGCCGCCATCACGCATACGCTGGCAGCCAGCAGACGCCAGACCACCTGTTTGGCTTTTCCCACAAGCTCTTCCTCATTGTTTTTTCGTCAATTGCAGCGTCTTGCCACGTCAAAGTCTAATTAACTTATGCTAACCAGGCATCCTGCAACGCGCCACGTCGCGGACACTTTTTTACCTTTCTTGCGCGTTTTAACACTCCCGACGTTCCTGGCTGGGATTAGGACGGGAAAAAGGCTACACTTCGAGGCTGATATTCTTTCTCATCACGATAAAAGAGGCGAAGTCCAACGTGGCTCAATTCGTTTATACCATGCATCGTGTCGGCAAAGTTGTCCCGCCGAAACGTCATATTCTTAAAAATATCTCGCTGAGCTTCTTCCCGGGCGCAAAAATCGGTGTTCTGGGTCTCAACGGTGCCGGTAAGTCCACCCTGCTGCGCATCATGGCCGGCATCGATACAGACATCGAAGGTGAAGCCCGTCCGCAGCCTGGCATCAAAATTGGCTACCTGCCGCAGGAGCCTCAGCTCAACCCGGAACACACCGTTCGTGAATCCGTTGAAGAGGCGGTTTCTGACGTCGTTAACGCACTGAAAGGTCTGGATGAAGTGTATGCCAAATACGCTGAACCGGATGCGGACTTCGATAAACTGGCCGCTCAGCAAGGCAAGTTTGAAGAGATTATCCAGGCGCATGACGGCCACAACCTGAACGTGCAGCTCGAGCGCGCCGCTGACGCCCTGCGTCTGCCAGACTGGGATGCGAAAATCGCGAACCTCTCCGGGGGTGAACGCCGCCGCGTGGCGCTGTGCCGTCTGCTGCTGGAAAAGCCAGACATGCTGCTGCTCGACGAACCGACCAACCACCTGGATGCGGAATCCGTGGCATGGCTGGAGCGTTTCCTGCACGACTTCGAAGGCACCGTTGTGGCGATCACCCACGACCGTTACTTCCTCGACAACGTTGCAGGCTGGATCCTGGAGCTTGACCGTGGTGAAGGCATTCCATGGGAAGGCAACTACTCCTCCTGGCTGGAGCAAAAAGACCAGCGTCTGGCGCAGGAAGCCTCTCAGGAAGCCGCGCGTCGTAAGTCTATCGAGAAAGAGCTGGAATGGGTTCGTCAGGGCGCTAAAGGCCGTCAGTCTAAGGGCAAAGCCCGTCTGGCACGCTTTGAAGAGCTGAACAACACCGAATACCAGAAACGTAACGAGACCAACGAACTGTTTATTCCGCCTGGCGCACGTCTGGGGGATAAAGTGGTTGAAGTCACCAATCTGCGTAAGTCTTATGGCGATCGCCTGCTGATTGACGACCTGACCTTCTCCGTACCGAAAGGTGCCATCGTGGGGATCATCGGTCCGAACGGCGCGGGTAAATCCACCCTGTTCCGCATGATGTCAGGTCAGGAACAGCCAGACAGTGGTTCAATCACTCTGGGTGAAACCGTGAAACTGGCTTCCGTTGACCAGTTCCGTGACGCCATGGATAACAGCAAAACCGTGTGGGAAGAAGTCTCCGGCGGCCTGGATATCATGCGTATCGGTAACACCGAAATGCCAAGCCGCGCTTACGTTGGCCGCTTTAACTTCAAAGGTACCGACCAGGGTAAACGCGTGGGCGAGCTCTCCGGTGGTGAACGTGGTCGTCTGCACCTGGCCAAACTGCTGCAGGTTGGCGGTAACGTGCTGCTGCTCGATGAACCGACCAACGACCTGGACATTGAAACCCTGCGCGCGCTCGAAAACGCCCTGCTGGAGTTCCCGGGCTGTGCAATGGTTATCTCGCACGACCGTTGGTTCCTTGACCGTATCGCAACCCACATCCTGGACTACCAGGACGAAGGTAAAGTGGAGTTCTTCGAAGGTAACTTCACCGAATACGAAGAGTACAAGAAACGTACGCTGGGCGCGGATGCGCTGGAGCCGAAACGTATTAAGTACAAACGTATCGCGAAATAAATGTAAAACGGCAACGTCAGTTGCCGTTTTTTTTGTTTGTTCCTACACCCTGTGAGTGACGCACCGTTCACCCCCCCACGTAAAACCGCTTCACCTCATCACACTGCATCGCAAAGTCGATATAACGCATCAGCGCCGGCGAGTTCAGCTTGCGGCTCGGGTAAGCCAGCCACAAATCGTTCCCCTCGACGTTCCACTCCGGCAGCACCTTCACCAGCGCGCCCTTTTCAACCTTATCCTCAAGCAAAAAAGCGGGAAGCAGCGTGATCCCGGCGCCGGCGATGGCACATTCGCGCGCATACACCAGATTATCCGTCAGATGGGCGTTATCCGGCAGATAACGGTAATCCTCACTTTCGCTTTGCAGCAGCCATTCAGACCACGCCTTGTGGGTAATACAGCGGTGTTCCACCAGCTGCCGGGGATGCGTCAGCGGCTCCCGGCGCGCCAGGTAAGTCGGTGAGGCCAGCATATAACGCGGGCAATGACCGATCATACGGCCAATCAGAGAGGAGTCCTGCGGCTTACCGGTACGCAGCGCCACGTCAAAACCTGACTCGACCAGGTCGAGCACGTCGTCAGAAATGGACACGTCAAGCGAAACGTCCGGATAGCGGAGCTGGAACTCCGCATTCAAATGCGCCAGCAGCGTCGCGCCGATCCCGGCCGGGCAGGTGATGCGCAGTCGACCGCTGGGGTTTTCACGCAGCCGCTGAATGGCGTACTCCGCCCGTTCACTTGCCGCCAGCATCTCGCGGCAGTGAACCAGATAGTGCTCGCCGGCGAACGTCAGGTTCAGCCTGCGCGTAGTACGATTGAGCAAGCGGATCCCCACCTGCTGCTCAAGCTGGCTGATTCGCTGACTGACGCTGGATTTCGGCAGCTCAGCTTTCTGTGCCGCCGCGGTAAAACTGCCCAGCTCTGCCACCAGCGCAAACAGCGCCATATCCTGAAGCTGTTTAAACATGATTGTTCATCCTGTACGAACACTTCGTTCTCAATTGTCCATCTTATCACGCGACTGAGCACTTAATAGACTAGTCTCAACAACACGCTTTCCATAAAGGAGCTCACCATGTCAGTTAAAGCCATTGCCGTTAATCCAGACAGTCCTGCTGATTTCATTGATATTACCCAACCGATGCCGCAGCCCGGCGAGCACGATCTGCTGGTTGAGGTAAAAGCCGTTTCCATCAACCCGGTCGATACCAAAGTTCACGCGGGCATCGTCAGAAGCGGCCTGACAGAACCACGCGTTCTCGGCTGGGACGCCAGCGGCATTGTGAAAGCCGTGGGTGCAGGCGTTAGCGGTTTTAAACCGGGGGATGAAGTGTGGTACGCGGGCGATATTACCCGCCCGGGCAGCAATACCACCCATCAGCTGATCGATGCGCGCATTGTCGGGCATAAGCCGGTAAGCCTCGGCTGGGCAGCCGCAGCCGCCTTGCCGTTAACCGCCCTCACCGCCTGGGAAGGATTGTTTGAACGGCTGAATATCCAGGATGCCGGCCCGGACAAAACGCTGCTCATTATTGGCGGCGCGGGCGGCGTAGGATCGCTGGCGATCCCGTTTGCGAAACATCGCAGCAACGTGAAGATCGTCGCGACCGCCTCGCGGGAAGATTCTGCTCAGTGGTGTCGCGATCGCGGTGCCGATCACGTGGTGAATTACCGTGACCTGAAAGGTGAACTGGCTAAACAGGGCCTGACGTTTGTGGATTACATTTTCATTCTCAATGATACCGACGGCCACTGGGATGCCGTCAGTGAACTGATCGCACCACAGGGGCATATCTGCTCCATCGTTGAGAACGCACACCCGCTGAACCAGGATAAACTGAAATCCAAATCTGCCGCGCTGCACTGGGAGTTTATGTACACCCGCAGCATGTACCAGACCGCCGACATGGCGCGTCAGGGCGAGATCTTAAACGAGGTTGCGAAGCTGGTGGATAACGGCGTGGTGGAAAGCTCACTGAGCGAAACGCTGCACGGGCTGAGCGTCGAAAGCATCACCGAAGCGCACCGAAAAGTGCTGGACGGGCATATGCGTGGCAAAGTGGTGGTTGAGTATTGAGGGGGGGGGTCCCCCTCACACCGGCCCTCTCCGTCAGGAGAGGGTTAGGATGAGGGAATTACCCCTGCTCCCCCATCATCTCTTTCACCAGCTCTACGCAGCGCAGGAAACGGCTGTCGTAATCTGACTCCTCCACATGCACAAACTCCACGTTATTTTCGTGCAGCATGTCGATGAGCATGCTCTGGAACTCTTTTCTGTCGACGGAACTGCCGAGGCTGCGGATCCCGTCGGCAACCCACGGGGTGTTGTTTTCGAGCAAAATCACCAGGTCAAAACGGTATTCGTCTATCAGCGCCTGCACAAACGGATGCTCGCGTCCCTCGTATTTTTTGCAAAACGCCTGGGTGGTGACGAAATCGGTATCAATGAAGGCCACTTTATTGGCGTATTTCACCGCGAAATCAATGTACTGCGCATGACCGAGCGCGATTTTATCGTAGTCGGAGTACTGCAACGCCATCTCGTCACCGCCCAGATGTGAGAAGACGTAATCACGCCCGTACTCCCACGCACTGGTGGTGTTAAAGATGTTGGCCAGCTTGTTGACCAGCGTCGATTTCCCGCTCGACTCGCCGCCCAGAATCGCAACGGTGCGTACAAAGAACGGTTTTACCTCGGTTGGGATGTAATCCCAGTAGCGGAACGGGTTTTCGCGGATCAGCGCCCCGCTGATGTTCATAAAGGTACGCTTTGGATCGATCAGCACGGTTTCAATGCCCAGATGCTCGCGGAACTGCGGCGCATCGGACTCTTCAGAGGTGTAGATCCAGTTCGGGGTGATCCCCTTTTCGTCCATGAACGCTTTGACGCCATTGCTCCACACATCCCAGCCGTGCGGATACGGCTCCATGCCCTCTTCATTAAAAGCATGAATACGAATGTTTTTCTGGTACTTAAAGGTCTGCAGCAGCCAGCGCAGGCGGTCCGGTACGGTCGGCTGCTGCGACATGGCGCTGTCCTCGAACAGCTGACGGTCGCGGGTTTCATCGTAACCCATGATGATATGCAGCTCGTCCACCTGGCTACAGGCACGCTGGATAAGATAGATGTGCCCGGTATGCAGCGGGTAAAACTTGCCAAATACCACGCCGACGTTCTTTTGCATACGCGGGAATTCAAGCCCCAGAAAGCGGTGCAACGCTTCCAGCTTTTGTGCGCTGGGGCTTTTGATTTTGGCGTTCAGCAGTTGGCTCAGATAGCCTTTGGTCATGCCGCTGGCATCCGCCACCTGCTGCAGCGTGCAGCCTTTCTGGCGGATTGCGGTCTTGATGTAGTCAAATGATGACATAAATTACGGTGCCTCCTGCAAAATCGAATACGTAATTATAAGTCGTCAAAGACATTTAACGCATCTGCGAGTTTCTTCACGCCAAAGACCTGCATCCCTTCCGGGATTTTTTTCGGCACGTTGGCGGCGGGCACAATGGCGCGGCGAAAGCCGTGCTTCGCCGCCTCGGAGATGCGCTCCTGGCCGCTTGGCACCGGGCGGATCTCCCCGGCCAGACCCACTTCACCAAACACCACCAGGTCCTGCGGCAGCGGTCTGTCACGCAGGCTGGAGACCATTGCCAGCAGCAGCGCCAGATCCGCACTGGTCTCAGTGACTTTGACCCCGCCGACCACGTTGACGAACACGTCCTGATCCGCCATCTGCAGGCCGCCGTGGCGGTGCAGTACGGCCAACAGGATCGCCAGGCGGTTTTGTTCCAGGCCAACGGCCACACGCCGTGGGTTACCCATCATTGAGTGATCCACCAGCGCCTGAATTTCCACGAGCAGCGGACGCGTCCCTTCCCAGAGCACCATCACCGAGCTACCGGAGGTCACTTCATCGCCCCGGCTGAGGAAGATGGCAGACGGGTTGCTGACTTCACGCAGCCCCTGCTCGGTCATGGCAAACACGCCCAACTCGTTCACCGCACCAAAACGGTTTTTGTGGCTGCGCAACGTGCGGAAACGGGAATCGGCATCGCCGTCGAGCATAACGGAGCAGTCGATACAGTGCTCCAGCACTTTCGGCCCCGCCAGGGAACCATCTTTCGTGACGTGGCCGACCATCACAATCGCCACACCGCGCGTTTTGGCAAAGCGCGTGAGATAGGCGGCGGTTTCACGCACCTGCGCCACGCTCCCCGGTGAAGACTGGATATCCGCCATGTGCATCACCTGAATGGAGTCGATAACCATCAGCTTCGGCTGCTCTTCTTCGGCAATCATGCAGATTTGCTCGATGCTGGTTTCCGAAAGCATGTTGAGGTTGCCGGTTGGCAGGCCAAGACGGTGCGCACGCATCGCCACCTGCTGCAGGGACTCTTCACCGGTGACGTACAGGGTTTTCATCTGTTCGGCGAGCTTGCAGAGCGTTTGCAACAGCAGTGTTGATTTACCCGCTCCCGGGTTACCACCGATCAGGATCGCACTGCCCGGCACTACTCCCCCGCCGAGCACACGGTCAAACTCTTTGAATCCGGTCGAGAAACGCGGCAGCTCTTCGAGGCTGATATCCGAGAGCTTTTGCACTTTCGCAACACCGGCGTTGCCGGCATAACCGCTCAGGCGTTCATTGCGGGCCACGCTCGGCGAAGCCGCCACACCACGCACTTCGGTGATGGTGTTCCAGGCATGACAGGCGCTACATTGCCCCTGCCAGCGCGGATAATCCGCACCACATTCATTACAGACAAATGCGCGTTTTGGAGCTTTCGCCACGGTTTACCTCGTTATTTCTGATTCACGCTGCCGGAGAGAATGCAAAACACCCCCATCAGGTCAGCATGACGGATGGTGACTTCCGTCTTTTCATTCACTTTAGGCTTGGCATGGTAGGCAATGCCAAGGCCTGCCGCTTTGATCATCGGCAGGTCGTTCGCGCCATCACCGATGGCAACGGTCTGGACGACAGGAATTTCATATTTTTCCGCCAGACGGGTCAGGGTATTGGCTTTGTACTGGGCATCCACGATATCGCCGATCACCTGGCCGGTCAGCTTGCCGTCCATGATTTCCAGCTCATTTGCCACCACGGTGGTCAGGCGCAACGTGTCGCGAAGGTAGTCGGCGAAGAAGGTGAACCCGCCCGAGGCGATAGCCACTTTCCAGCCCAGCGTTTCTAACTTCAGCACCAACTGCGTCAGCCCCGGCATTAACGGCAGCTCATCACGCACCTGGCGCAGGATGTTCGCATCCGCCCCTTTCAGGGTCGCCACGCGCTGTCTCAGACTGGCGGTGAAATCCAGCTCGCCGCGCATCGCGCGTTCGGTCACATCGGCCACCAGCTCGCCGCTGCCGGCAAGCCTGGCGATCTCGTCGATGCACTCGATCTGGATGGCGGTGGAATCCATGTCCATCACCAGCAGACCCGGCGTTTTCAGGTGTGGAATTTTGCCGAGAGGCGCCACGTCCAGGCCGGCATCATGCGCCAGGCGGGTCGCGCGCTGCGTCAGGGAACCTGCCAGGCGGATGACCTGATAATCCTCTACGCACCAGGCCGCCACGATGACCATCGCTGCACCCAGTTTGGTTTGATATTGGGTCAGGCGTTGCTTGTCCAGGCCGCGTCCGTACAGCAGCCAGCCGCTACGGCCAGCGTGGTAATCCAGAGGCATCACCTCATCACCACTTAAAGAGAGCGGCAATCCTGGCCATAAAGAGACATCCGTAGGCAGGTCGCACCAGGTAATGTTCGGCATTGAAGCTCCTGTGAATTCGTTCGCGCCGGAAGGTTCCAGAGGGAAAATAACGCATGAGGCTACCTTGTAACCATCACTTCTGGCAACATTAAGCCGTAAATTTTCAGCAGGTGGAATATGGCTCGCGCAAAACTGAAATTCCGACTTCATCGTGCCGTGATTGTCCTGATATGTCTCGCACTCTTGGTCGCGCTGATGCAAGGAGCATCGTGGTTCAGCCAGAATCACCAGCGGCAACGTAACCCGCAGTTTGAGGAACTGGCGCGTACTCTGGCGCGTCAGGTCACGCTCAACATCGCCCCGGCGATGCGCACCGAAACGCCGGACGAGAAGCGCATAGGTCAGATATTACGCCAGTTAACCGAAAACAGCCGCATTCTTGATGCCGGTGTCTACGATGAACAGGGCGACTTGATCGCCCGTGCCGGTGAGCACGTTGACGTCCGTGACAGACTGGCGCTGGACGGCAAAAAAGCCGGCGGCTATTTCAATCAGCAGATCGTCGAACCCGTGCAGGGGAAAAATGGTCCGCTCGGCTATTTGCGCCTGACGCTCGACACCCACACCCTGCCCACCGAAGCAAAACAGGTGGACAACACCACCAATATTTTGCGCCTGATGCTGCTGCTCTCGCTGGCCATCGGTGTGGTGCTGGCACGCACGCTGCTGCAGGGTAAACGCACCCGCTGGCAGCAATCGCCTTTCCTCCTGACCGCCAGTAAATCGGTGCCCGAAGAGGACGAGGGCGATAAGAAAGAATAGTGATAAAGTAGGCTTACGATTCGGAAAAGGAACTTTGCCATGACGACGTTACGCCTGCTTATCTCTGACTCTCACGATCCCTGGTTCAATCTCGCGGTAGAAGAGTGCATCTTCCGTCAGATGCCAGCCACTCAACGGGTGTTATTTTTATGGCGCAACGCCGATACGGTGGTGATTGGCCGTGCGCAGAATCCCTGGAAAGAGTGTAATACCCGGCGTATGGAAGAGGATAACGTCCGCCTGGCGCGACGCAGCAGCGGCGGCGGCGCGGTATTTCACGACCTCGGCAATACCTGCTTTACCTTTATGGCGGGCAAACCTGAATACGATAAAACCATTTCCACCGCGATTGTGCTTAACGCCCTGACATCGCTGGGCGTGACTGCCGAAGCGTCAGGCCGCAACGATCTGGTCGTCAAAACCCCCGACGGGGATCGCAAAGTCTCCGGCTCCGCCTACCGTGAAACCCTGGACCGGGGATTCCATCACGGTACATTGTTGCTGAATGCCGACCTCAGCCGTCTTGCGAATTACCTTAATCCCGATAAGAAAAAACTGCAGGCCAAAGGTATCACCTCCGTGCGTGGCCGCGTCGCCAACCTGATCGAATTACTGCCGGGCATCACCCACGAACAGATCTGCGATGCCATCCGCGAAGCGTTTTTCGATCACTACGGCGAGCGGGTCGAAGCCGAAGTGATCTCCCCGGATAACACCCCTGACCTGCCAAACTTTGCTGAAACCTTTGCCCGTCAGAGCAGCTGGGAGTGGAACTTTGGTCAGGCGCCGGCCTTCTCGCACCTGCTGGACGAGCGCTTCACCTGGGGCGGCGTGGAGCTTCATTTTGACGTGGAAAAAGGCCACATTACCCGGGCGCAGGTCTTTACGGACAGCCTGAACCCTGCGCCGCTGGAGGCGCTGGCCAGCCGCTTACAGGGCTGCCTGTATCGTGCCGACACGGTGCAGCTGACATGTGAGGCGTTACGTGGCGAGTTCCCCGATCAGGCAATCGAGCTGGGCGAGCTTTCTGCCTGGCTTTCGCAGGCCGTACGCTAAACCATGTTGCCCGGCGTGCTTCGCCGGGTGAGTGATGTAACCTGTTTACGCGATAACCTCTTATTCTTATTTTTTAAGCAGGCTTCAGGGATCCAGCCTGCCCCATCTTATTAAAAAATATTATATTATCGTCGGGAAGGGCATTGAATGCTTCCCGGCCTTACGAAAACCGCTAATAACTTTCAATAATAAATTGAACAATAAAAGCGGAAATATGCCCGTAAAAAGCGTGAAAATATTCACACCATCTATGCTTTTATATTTTCATTACTGCCCGTTTAGAAATTCTAAATACACCATTTAGAGCAGCCACAATATACTACTGCCCGTGGTTACACCCATATATAAAACCTATTGATTACATTACTAGTCGACAGATCTATAATTTCTCTTCGTTAAGGAACAACAATGAAAAAAATTCTTCTTGTCGCGGCCATCGCTGCGGCAACGTCCATGACCGCAGCCCATGCGGCTAACACCGCCGTCATGAAAGTGCAAGGCAAACTGACCAACGCGTCATGTACTCCTACAATGAGCAACGGCGGTGCAGTAGATTATGGCAAAATATCAATGGGCTCACTGAGCGCGACTGAGGATAACCAGCTCGGCCAGCGTGATATCACCATGACAATTACCTGTAATTCTGCGACCAAAGTCGGCTGGACAATGTACGACAACCGCAAAGACAGTCTGGCTGACGGCCATTATATTGAAGTCGATGATTCTGCCGTTGATGGCAGCTCGACATTCAGCCCTCAGTACACAAGCGGTTTAGGTTTTACCAAAGAGGGCCAGAAGATTGGCGGATGGGCAGTGTATACCAACCTGCCATATGTCACGGTAGACGGCGCACCTGCTGATGCGATTACCGCGGGAGGCACTAATCTGACTAAATGGAATAAAAATACGACGGGTCGTCTTGTTCTGGATGACTACGAAACCATGTCCGTCGCCAAACCGGGTGAACTCGTGCCGATGGCCTTTACCGAAGCCGTATTCCCAATGAAAGTCTCCATGGCAATCAGGAATACCAACAGACTGAGCATTACCGAAGATACCGAACTGGATGGTCAGGCGACCATTACGCTGAAATACCTCTAATTAAATTATCGCTCAGGCGATAACGTATCTCTGACGGCGAATTTAATTCGCCGTTTTTTATTCCTTTATTCATACTGCATCCATCATATTATTCGCAAGACGTAAATACATACATGATTGTATTTACAGCCCTTAATTAAACTCACAACCGAGTGTAGAATTTCTCATTTCACAAATAACTCTGACCATTAATAGAATTCCCGCGCTTGTGAATCAATACGTTAATTACACGCACACAAGAAAATGTCCACTTTTTGGTTAAGGAATAACAGTGAAAAAACTTCTTCTCGCCACTCTGATTGCCGTGGCTTCTCACGCTGCGCTCGCCGACTCTACCGTTGTGATGAAGGTGAAAGGCAAAATGAATAATGCGTCCTGTACGCCTGAATTAAGCAATGGCGGTTCAATCGATTTTGGCACCATCGCCCTGGATCAACTTTCGCCTACCCAGACGAATCAGATGGGTCAAAAGGACATGTCGTTAACCATTACCTGCCCTTCAGCGACCAAAGTGGCCTGGAGCATCGCGGACAATAAAGAAGATACCAATGCGGCAAATGACCTGACGTCCAGCCAGTTCTACATCCGCGATGCGGCGGATAACGGGGGTGATGCCTGGGGCGCTGGTACGACCTATGGCGTTGGCACCACGGCGGCGGGCGAAAAGATTGGGGCGTATGCCATCGCAACACGCGTGAATGAAGTTACCGCCAATGGTCTTCCGGCTCAGGCCATTTATGCCCCGGCGTACGTCAACAGCAATGGCGAATACATGTGGCGTAACCTGAGTACCGGTATTATTGCCAACGGTAACGCAGAAATTATGACGGCGACCACCCCAGGCAAATCTTCTCCGCTGGCGATTACCAACGTCGTCTTCCCGTTTAAAGTCTCGATGGCCATTGTGAATACCGATCGCCTGACCACGACCGATGAAGCTCAACTGAGCGGCGAAACCACCATTACGCTGGTTTATCTCTGATACGTTAAGGTCATGTTTTCTTTTCTCCGGCGGAGATATTCCGCCGTTTTAAAGCAGAATATAAATCCATTCATATCTGATTGTAATGACTTAATAAAATCTCAATGTGCTCGTTAGAAAATCTAATTATTGCATTCTGTGAATCATTAATAGAATCAGCGGCGCTTGTTATTTAACACGTGTATTCATGCAAGCACTTTGCGGACTAAAAATATCTTTTTTAGTCACTCTCTTTCAGGTTAAGGAATAACAATGAAAAAGCTTCTTCTCGCCACCGTGCTATCCATGGCGGCAACAGCCGTTTGCGCAGAACCGACCGCCATGCTCAAAGTACAGGGCTCACTGACCAGCGCAGGCTGCGTGCCGGAAATCAGTAACGGGGGTCTGGCCAACTTCGGTGAAATCGGTCTGGACTCCCTCTCCTCCAGCGTGCCATATCAGGCAGGCCATAAAGATGTCACCCTGACCATCAAGTGCCAGTCCGCCACACGCGTGGGCTGGACGCTTCACGACGATCGCGCGGACTCCAACGCCGGTGCCAGCCTGCCAGCCAACCAGTTCCACGTGGATAACGCTACCGCAAACGGTGGCCAGGCATCTGGCTCCAGCCAACTGAACGGCGTAGGTAAAACCAGCGCCGGCGAGAACATCGGTGCGTATGCCATTTCTACCTACCTGACCTCCGTTACCGCAGACGGCGCGGCGGTACAGCCTATCGCGGCTACCCTGTATACCGGCGGCACGATCAGCAGCAGAAGCTGGATGAACATGTGGACCAGCGGCATCCTCTCCAACGATGGCACCGACGTCATGACCGTATCCAAAAGCGGCCAGCGTGCGCCTTTAGCCTTCATGAGCGCGGCATTCCCGCTGAAGATTGCGCTGGCCGTAGCCCCAAGCGACAAGCTGACCCTGACCGACAAAACCGAGCTTGAAGGCCAGTCAACGATCACCCTGGTTTACCTCTAATCCAGCCCCCTGACGCAAAACTCTCCAGTTACATGGGGAGTTTTTTTCCTGACCAGCGAATGAAACCCACTATGTCTACGATCCACACATCAACACGTTTGATCTGCTCACTGTGCCTCGCCCTTCCGGCTTCGCTTTTTGCCGCCGGAATGGTGCCTGAAACCACCCTGCTGCTGATTGACGAAGCGAACCACGGCGGCGTCATGAGCGTGAAAAACACCGACAGCATTCCCACCCTGCTTTACACCTCCATCCGGGATATCGGGGGCGACCAGGGGGTAAAACTCAACGTCACCCAGCCGGTGGTGCGCCTCGAGCCAGGCCAGGAGCAACAGGTTCGCTTTATTCTTGAAACCGACAAACCGCTTAGCGTTGAACAGTACAAACGCGTGGTGTTCGAAGGTATTCCGCCCAAGAGCACGGATAAAAACGTGAAGGTCGGGATCAACCTGCGTCAGGATTTACCGGTTCTGATCCATCCCAAAGATCTGCCGGTGGTCACCGACGCCTGGAAATTACTGACCTGGTCAGTCACCGGGAAAGAGGTCAAGGTGCAGAATCCGTCCGCCTACGTGGTCCGTTTCTCCACCTCTGTCACCTTACTGCCTTCGCATACGGAAGGTCTGGTCAACAAGACGTTTATCCTGCCGGGAGAGACCATGACGGTGCAGACCGACACCCCGGTTAACGGCACCGATAACGCCATTGAGTTCAATCCGGCCAGCCGCTACGGGATTGAAGTTGAGAGCTTTACCGCTTCCCTGACGCGCCAGTAAGACAGGGATGTTTTGGTGATTGAGTTCTCTTTGCGTAATCAGACGCTTCGCGCCGCCATACTGGGGGCTTTGACATTGCCCGCCCAGTCGGTATCGGCGGCCGGTATGGATTTTAATACCGATATTCTGGCGACCCGCGGTATCAGCACCAACCTCGCCCACTACTTCTCCCAGGCCCAGCGATACCTGCCGGGGCCGCATGCCGTGCAGGTAAAAATTAACGGCGTCGATAAAGGCACGCTTGCGATCCGCGTGGGAGAGGAAGGGCAACTGTGTCTGGATGATGACTTTACCCGTGCGGCAGGTCTTCTTCCGCTGAATATCGATGCAAAAGAGCCCTGCCATAGTCTTCTGCAAGATTACCCGACGGCCACCGTCACGCTGCTACCCAACGCGGAGTCGCTTGAGATTTATGTTCCCGCAGAGGCGATGGACAATGGTTTCTATGCCGCGAAATACTACGCGCACGGCGGTGCGGCGGGTCTTATCAATTACAGTGCGTTCAGCAACTACAACGAGTACGGCAGCGGCGGAAACAGTACCTTTTCCCAGGGCAATATTGGCGCCGGTCTCAACGTGGCGAACTGGACGCTGCGCAGCAACTTTATCCTGACCGACGATAACGGAACCCGCAGCACAGAGAATCTCTATTCCTACGCGGAACACGTCTTCGAAGAACGGAAACTTCGCATTCAGGCGGGGCAGATTAACGTCAACTCGGCGCTGTTCAGTGGCGCACAAATTAATGGCGTTCAGTTCCTGCCGGAAACGGGCCTGCAACCGAATATTCCGGCGACGACTATTTCCGGCATCGCCCGCACCAACCAGGCGCGCGTTGACGTTCGTCAGTCCGGGCAGGTTATCTACTCTTCGCTGGTGAATGCCGGTCCGTTTACTCTGACCGATGTCCCGGTGGTGCGTGGCAACGTGGATTTGGACATCAGCGTGGTCGAAACCGACGGTTCCACCACGACGTTTACGGTTCCTTCCTCCTCACTGAACGTGAGCGGGATGACGCGCACCGAAGGGCTCAGCGTCTCGTTGGGTAAAGTTCGCGATACCGGGGATGAACAGGGGTCGCCCTGGGTATTTAATTTTTCTGACGGAACCCGGTTTACGCCCCAGCTCACCGGCGTCACGGCGGGCGTGCTGGCAGAGCAGTATCAGGCCCTCGGGGCGATGCTGGAATGGTCGCCAGCCGAGTACTGGCTCCTTTCTCCCAGCGTTCAGATGAGCCGCGCGCAGTTCTACGGTCAACAAAATGGCCGCAAGATAGAATTGCAAAGTCACCTTTCCCTGCCCGAGCAGCTCACGCTTGGGGTCAGCGCATCAACCTACAGCACCGGCTACCGGGAGTTAAACGAGGCGATGGACGCTGAATCCCAACGCTATCAAAGCGCCTGGAATACCAGCCTCAACTGGAACAATGCATGGGTTGGCTCGCTTTCATTCCAGTACAGCGAGAATGCCGGGGATGAAGAGAGCAGTAGCTCCCGCTACCTGATGGTCTCCTGGGGCAAGAGTCTGGGGCACACGTCGCTCTCAGTGAACTGGCAGCACGCCCTCAGCAGCAGTGAGACGGAGAAGGGCGGCACAAGTGATGGCGACCTGCTCTATCTTAATCTGGTCATTCCGTTTGGTACTGAGCGCATCAGTACCTATATGCGCAGCCAGGGTGAAAAACAAAACCTCGGTATTCAGGACAGCGGATCGTGGGGTCAAAACACCAATTACAACCTCTCGGTCGATCGCGACAATCAGGACAAGACCCAGTCGTTTAACGGCAATGTCAGCACCAACCTGCACTACACACAGTTGGGCATGGCCGCAGGGCTGAACGACGGGAACCAGCATAATTACAGCACCTCCCTCAGTGGCGGCATCGCCCTGCATGGTCATGGCATTACGTTTGCACCCTACCCGATTAAAGACACCTTTGGCATTGCGCGATTAAGCGAGCCGGAAAGCGGTATTCAAATCGCCACGCCTGATGGAACCGTCTGGACCGATGCGTGGGGACAAGCCGTGGTGCCGGGTCTGCGCGAGTGGCAAACCTCTCAGATTGTCATTGATGCCAGCTCCCTGCCACAGGGAATGGATTTATCGAACGGGATACAGACCGTTTCCGCAGCTTACGGCTCATTCGCGCAGGTGGATTTCCTCGTGCTGAACACGCGTCGTCTAATGCTGAGCGTGAAACGCCCTGACGGGTCATGGCTCGCCAGAGGGCTTAGCGTGGTGGATAAAGATAGCCGTTATATCGTCAGCGTAATGGATAACGGCAGCGTGTTTATTCCCGACGCCACGGATGCGCCCGCCCTGTATGTGGTGGACGACAACATGGCAAAAATTTGCCACATCACGTATTCGCTCAGCGAAGACAAAAATACCGAGTCCTATTACGAAAAAGCAGAAGGAATGTGCCAGTGAAAACCTGTTATTCCCTTTTATTCGCGGCGTTTGCCAGCATGATTTTGCTCTTCTCCGCACGCGCGTCCAGTGAAGAGTGTCAGGTTACGTTTTCGCAGCCTGTTGTCTCGTTTGGAAAACTCAAACCGTCGGATATCGCCGCCTCGCAGAAGAACTGGAACCGGATGCCGGCCAAAGAAATCACGGCCAACGTCTTCTGCCCGGAGCCGAAAGTGATGGCGCTGTTTCTGCAGTCCACTGCCGGCGTCAACGGGGGGGTTCTCTTGGGTCAGGACGGGCGGCTGGCCATTATTGCCGACAATATGGTGGTTGACGGGCATGCCTGCACGCTGGCGAAAACGACGGACCGTATCGGTTTTACGCCCTCCTCCAGCCCGACGCAACGCGCGTTTATCAAAAATAATGAAGGTCTCGTTGCCCGGCAAAATGCCGCGCCGGTGCGGGGTAAACACATGAGCTTCACCCTTAAGATTGTTCCCGTCATTAATAACAGCCAGCTTCGTCATGTTGCTGACAATACCCTTCTTGAGAGCAATATGGCCTGGGAATTATTAACACAGGAATAACCCCATTCACGCGTCAGGTACCTGCCTGCGTGAAGCGTAGAAAAGCACTACCGTTACAAATACTGACGGGTTAATACCCCGCAATGTCATGCTTTTTATTTATGTTAAGGATTAACAATGAAAAAATGTTTACTCGTTGTCGCGCTGGCCCTGGCGGCCACATCCGCACACGCGGGCGATACCGCCGTGCTGAAAGTCAAAGCCTCGCTTGCCGGTGCCTCGTGTGTACCGGAGCTGAGCAATAATGGCGTGATCGATTTTGGCAGGATTCATATTGGCGATTTGTCGCAAACCCAGGCTACGCAGCTGGGCGAAAAAGGGGTGATGCTGACGATCAACTGCCCTACGCCAACAAAGGTGGGCTGGAGCATTGCGGATAACCGTACCGATTCCAACGCCAGCACGGGCAGCAGCAGTAACCTGAAGGTGAAAAACGCCAATGCTAACGGCGGTGAGCTTCGCGGTGCGATGAGCACCTTTGGGCTGGGCAAAACGCACGATGGTAAAAACATCGGCGCGTACTCCATCTACACCACGCCAGGCGATGTGACGGCGAACGGCAATAACGCTGAGCCTATCCGTACGGCCGTGACCGCGGGAGCGGGCGTGAGCCGCTGGCAGAAAGCCAACGGTGGTACCATCGCCAATAAAGATTTGGGTCTGATGAGCGTTGCACCGGCGGGCAAAAACGACCCGATGGCGGTCACCAGCGTCTCTTTCCCGCTGAACGTGTCGCTGGCGGTCGAGAATCTGAAGAATCTGTCTTTAACGGAAGATACGGAGTTTGACGGTCAGGCGACCATCAGCGTGGTGTATTTGTAACCGGGAAGAGCATGCCGGGCAGCGAACGCCGCCCGGCAGTACAACATTACTCTTTGTCGCCCAGCAGAACGGATTCCAGCGCGATTTTGATCATGTCGTTGAAGGTGGTCTGACGCTCAGCAGCGGTCGTCTGCTCGTGCGTACGGATATGGTCAGACACGGTACAGATGGTCAGTGCTTTCGCGCCAAACTCAGCCGCGACACCGTAGATCCCAGCCGCTTCCATTTCCACACCCAGGATGCCGTACTTTTCCATCACGTCGAACATCTCGCCGCCGTCTGGTGCATAGAACAGGTCAGCAGAGAACAGGTTACCCACTCGTGCGTCTACACCCAGCGCTTTTGCGGCATCAACCGCGTTACGCACCATGCCGAAGTCAGCGATGGCGGCAAAGTCATGGTCTTTGAAACGCATACGGTTAACTTTAGAGTCCGTGCACGCGCCCATGCCGATAACCACATCACGCAGCTTAACGTCCATACGTACTGCACCGCAGGAGCCTACGCGAATGATTTTCTTCACGCCGAAATCGGTGATCAGCTCTTTGGTGTAGATGGAGCAGGATGGGATACCCATACCGTGACCCATCACGGAGATTTTGCGGCCTTTGTACGTACCGGTGAAGCCCAGCATGCCGCGAACGTTGTTCACTTCACGCACGTCTTCGAGGAAAGTTTCTGCAATGTGCTTCGCGCGCAGCGGGTCGCCCGGCATCAATACGACGTCAGCGAAATCACCCATTTCGGCATTAATGTGAGGAGTTGCCATCTTCAGTTCCTTTTATCGTGTTTTTGCCGGGTGGCGGCGGCGCCTGCCCGGCCTGCATGGTGTTCTCCCTCTCGCGAAGGGAGAGGGGATACGCCCGGATGTGTTTAGAACATGGCCTTGCCATATTCCATGTCGGACGTACCAAAGTATTTCGCAATAGTCTGACCGATATCGGCGAAGGTTTCACGGTGGCCCAGTGAGCCAGGTTTCACTTTCGGGCCGTACACCAGCACAGGAATGTGCTCGCGTGTGTGGTCGGTACCGGTCCAGGTTGGGTCGCAGCCGTGGTCGGCGGTCAGGATCAGAATGTCATCTTCACCCACCAGCTCCATCAGCTCCGGCAGACGGCGGTCAAACAGTTCCAGTCCCGCGGCATAACCGGCCACGTCACGACGGTGGCCCCAGGAGGAGTCGAAGTCCACGAAGTTAGTGAAGACGATAGTCTTGTCACCCGCTTCTTTCATCTCTTTGATGGTGGCGTCAAACAGCGCATCCAGACCGGTGGCTTTCACTTTTTTGGTGATACCGCAGTTGGCATAGATGTCTGCAATTTTCCCCACGGACACCACGTGGCCGTCTTTCTCGTCAACCAGCTTCTGCAGTACGGTCGGTGCCGGTGGCTCAACGGCCAGGTCATGACGGTTACCGGTACGCTGGAAGTTACCCGCTTTATCACCGATAAACGGACGTGCAATCACGCGACCGATATTATAGCCGCCTTCGGTCAGCTCTTCACGTGCGATTTCGCACAGCTCGTAAAGCTTATCCAGGCCAAAGGTCTCTTCGTGGCAGGCAATCTGGAACACGGAGTCGGCAGAGGTGTAGAAAATCGGCTTGCCGGTTTTCATGTGCTCTTCACCGAGTTCGTCCAGAATCACGGTACCGGAAGAGTGACAGTTACCGAGGTAGCCCGGCAGATTGGCACGCTTAACCAGCTTGTCCAGCAGCTCCTGCGGGAAGCTGTTCTCGTGATCGGAGAAGTAACCCCAGTCGAAGAGAACCGGCACGCCGGCGATTTCCCAGTGGCCAGACGGAGTATCTTTACCGGAAGAGAGCTCGTGCGCCCAGGCGTACGCGCCTACCACTTCCGCATTGCCGTCCATACCGGCTGCAATTTTACCGGTAGAACCTTCATGGGCTTTCACCAGACCCAGACGGGTCAGGTTTGGCAGAGTCAGAGGGCCTTTACGACCGTTGTCCGCTTCGCCTTTCGCACAGGCTTCAGCGATGTGACCCATGGTATCGGAACCCACGTCACCAAAACGTTCTGCATCTTCGGTTGCGCCGATGCCGAATGAGTCCAGCACCATAATAAATGCACGTTTCATAATTGTTCTCCGTACGTAGTGCTTCAAAAATTATCGATCAGATCAGTATACCGCTATTCGGTGATACGGCGATAGACAGTCGGTGTGCTTTGCGGTGCTTTATCATCAAGCGTAATGGCCGCTTTCACCGCCTTCGCCGCTTCCTGCCAGCTGGCTTCATCTTTCGCGTGGATCACGGCCAGCGGACGTTGACCATCAACGCTGTCACCCAGACGCGCCATATCGGTAAAGCCGACGCTGTAATCAATGGTGTCCGAGGCCTGACGACGACCGCCGCCCATCGACACGACCGCCATGCCGAGCGCGCGCGTATCCATCGCCGAGACAAAGCCTTCGGTATCGGCGTAGACCGCTTTGCTGAGCGTCGCCGTTGGCAGGTATTTCGCGTAGTGTTCCACGAAGTCGGTTGGGCCTTTCTGCGCTGCTACCATGCGGCCGAAGATCTCTGCCGCTTTGCCGTTATCCAGCACCGCCTGAAGTTTGGCGCGTGCGTCGGCATCATCGCTGGCGAGCTTGCCGGAGATCAGCATCTCCACGCACAGGGCCATGGTGACATCGAGCAGACGCGGGTTCCGGTATTCACCGGTGAGGAACTGCACAGCTTCACGCACTTCCACGGCGTTGCCTGCGCTGGACGCCAGCACCTGGTTCATGTCCGTCAGCAGGGCGGTAGTACGCACGCCCGCTCCGTTGGAGACGCCCACAATGGCTTCTGCCAGCGCCGCGGAAAGTTCATAGGTCGGCATAAAGGCGCCGCTGCCCACTTTCACATCCATGACCAGCGCATCCAGGCCTTCCGCCAGTTTCTTGGCGAGGATAGAGGCGGTAATCAGGGGAATAGAGTCAACGGTCGCAGTGATATCGCGGGTCGCGTAGAAGCGTTTGTCTGCAGGAGCAAGAGAGCTGGTCTGGCCGATAATCGCCACACCAACGTCTTTAATAATGTCGCGGAAGCGATGGTCATCCGGGAAGATATCGAAGCCCGGGATGGCTTCCAGTTTGTCGAGCGTACCGCCGGTATGTCCCAGGCCACGCCCGGAGATCATGGGGATATAACCACCACAGGCCGCCACCATTGGGCCCAGCATCAGCGACGTCACGTCACCTACACCGCCGGTTGAGTGTTTATCCACAATCGGGCCGTTGAGGTTAAGGCTTTTCCAGTCCAGAACGGTTCCTGAATCTCGCATCGCCATGGTCAGCGATACACGCTCAGGCATCGACATATCGTGGAAGAAAATGGTCATCGCCAGAGCAGCAATCTGCCCTTCAGAGATGGTGTTATCACGAATGCCATTGATAAAGAAGCGGATCTCTTCGTCGCTTAATGCATGACCATCACGTTTTTTACGAATAATTTCTTGTGCGAGAAACACGGTAACCCCCGAGAAAACAGGTTAAATGCGGCGGATGGCCCGCCGCAGGATAAAAATCAGTAGCTGCTTGCGCTCTTACCGTCGCCGTGACCCAGCGCTTTCAGCAGGCTCGCCAGCAGGCTGGATGCACCAAAGCGATAGTGACGGGAATCCGCCCACGCCGGGCCGAACAGTTCGTCGGCAATCGCCAGGAACTGCTGCGCATCTTCAGCCGTGCGCACGCCGCCCGCAGGTTTGAAGCCTACGGTTTTTTCCACGCCCATATCACGGATCACTTCCATCATGATGCGCGCGCTTTCCGGCGTTGCGTTCACCGGCACTTTACCGGTAGAGGTTTTGATGAAATCTGCACCCGCGTTGATGGAGATTTCAGACGCTTTACGGATCAGCGCTTCTTCTTTCAGCTCACCGGTTTCGATGATCACTTTCAGCAGCACGTTTGCCGCTGCACAAGCGTCTTTACACGCTTTCACCAGGTCAAAACCAACCTGCTCGTTACCGGCGATCAGCGCACGGTACGGGAATACCACGTCCACTTCGTCAGCACCGTACGCGATGGCCGCGCGGGTTTCAGCCAGCGCAATCTCGATGTCGTCATTGCCGTGCGGGAAGTTAGTCACGGTTGCAATGCGTACATCCGGCGTGCCCTGCTCTTTCAGCGTCTTACGGGCAATGGGGATAAAGCGCGGGTAGATACAGACGGCTGCAGTGTTTCCGACGGGCGTTTTCGCCTGATGGCACAGGGCGATGACTTTCTCATTGGTGTCGTCATCATTCAGGGTGGTCAGGTCCATCAGTTTCAACGCGCGCAGGCTGCTTGCAGTTAAATCGGTCATAACATTCTCCAACGGCATCGCCGTATAAATTTCACCTTGCGGTCTGTGACTATTCTAACATCCAGCCGCACTTACACTTCGACATTCATCACAGTTAATGAAAACTGCGTACAAATTTGCATTACTGTAATGAGATGAACTTCAAATTTTACTGCTGTCGCTGCTGATTAAAGCAGCGATACCCGGTGTGGGATCAAAAGTCCCCCCGGGATGACTTCCTACAATTCGGTCATCATCCGCAGAACCATAAAGGAAGCGAATATGTCCCACGCCAGCCCTCACGCACTGCAACAACGTTGCCAGCAAATTGTGACAAGCCCGGTATTGACCCCCGAGCAAAAACGTCATTTTCTGGCGCTGGAGGCGGAGAACAATATTCCCTACCCCGCGCTGCCTCAGGCCGCTCGCACCGCGCTGGAAGAGGGATTTATCTGCGACATGTTCGAAGGCCATGCGCCTTATAAACCGCGCTATGTTCTGCCTGATTACGCCAGTTTCCTCGCCAACGGCTCGGCATGGCTGGAACTGGAAGGGGCAAAGGATCTGGATGACGCGCTCTCACTGCTGACCATCCTGTACCACCATGTTCCTTCTGTCACATCGATGCCGGTCTTCCTCGGTCATCTTGATGCATTACTGCAACCGTATGTTAATATTCTAACACAAGAAGAAATCGATAGCCGAATAAAACGTTTCTGGCGCTATCTCGACAGAACGCTTCCGGATGCGTTTATGCATGCCAATATTGGCCCGGCGGACACGCCCGTTACCCGCGCGATTTTACGCGCTGATGCAGAGCTGAAGCAGGTCGCACCGAATCTGACCTTTATTTATGATCCCGATATCACACCAGATTCGCTGCTGCTCAGGGTGGCCGAAAATCTCTGTGAATGCAGCAAACCCCATATTTCTAACGGCCCGGCAAATGATAAAATTTTCACAAAAGGCCGTTATGGCATCGTGAGTTGTTACAACTCCCTGCCGCTGGCAGGCGGCGGCAGCACGCTGGTGCGCCTGAACCTGAAGGCCATTGCCGAACACAGCGACTCGCCCGAAGACTTTTTTAGCCGTACGTTGCCCCACTACTGCCAGCAGCAACTGGCCGTCATCAATGCCCGCTGCGAGTTCCTGTATCAAAAATCCGGCTTCTTTGAGAATAGCTTCCTCGTCAAAGAGGGGCTGATTGATCCCGACCGCTTTGTGCCGATGTTCGGCATGTACGGCCTGGCCGAAACGGTGAACGTGCTGTGTGAGAAAGCGGGTTCCCCGGGCCGTTACGGTAAAGACGACCAGGCCAACGCGCTGGGGTATCGGATCAGCGAACAGCTCGCGGCGTTTGTTGAAAACACGCCGGTGAAATACGGCTGGAAACAGCGTGCGATGCTGCATGCCCAGTCCGGAATAAGCTCTGATATCGGTACGACGCCGGGCGCGCGGTTGCCTTACGGGGAGGAGCCGGACCCGATTAGCCACCTGCTGAGCGTGGCGCCTCACCACAAGCACTATCACGCCGGGATTAGCGACATCCTGACGCTGGACGAGACGGTCAAACGCAACCCGCAGGCTGTGGTGCAACTGTGTCTGGGTGCGTTCAACGCCGGAATGCGGGAGTTCACCGCCAACGTGGCCGGTAACGATCTGGTGCGCGTGACCGGATATATGGTCCGGTTGTCCGACCTGGAGAAATACCGTGAAGCAGGGTCACGCACTAACACCACCTGGCTTGGAGAAGAAGCCGCCCGACACACCCGCATCCAGGAGCGCCAGCCACGCGTGATAAGCCATGAACAGCAGATGCGCTTTAGTTAGTCAGGTGATCCCCTTCTCCTGCGTGGACGGGCCGGGCAGCCGCCTGGCTCTGTTTCTCCAGGGCTGCAACCTGCGCTGCAAAACCTGCCACAATCCGTGGACCATCGGACGCTGCAACGACTGTGGCGACTGCGTACCCCACTGCCCACACTATGCGCTGAACATACAGGCCGGGCGGGTCTGGTGGCAGGAGAGTCAGTGTCAGCAGTGTGATACCTGCCTGCAGTTGTGCCAGCAGCAGGCAACGCCAATGGCGCACCGTTTTAGCGTCGACGAGATCCTCATTCAGCTCTCTAAATCCGCGCCCTTTATTGAAGGTATTACCGTGAGCGGCGGTGAAGCGACAACGCAGCTACCATTCCTGGTGGCGCTCTTCACGGCGATCAAAGCCGATCCCGCCCTGCAACACCTGACGTGCCTGGTGGACAGCAACGGTCTGTTAGGGGAAACCGGCTGGCAAAAACTGCTGCCGGTATTCGACGGGGCAATGGTGGATTTGAAGGCCTGGGGGAACGAACACCATCGTTTCCTGACCGGACGCGAAAATCCGCAGATTAAGCACAGTATCCGCTGGCTGGCACACCACCAGCGGCTGGCGGAACTGCGATTACTGGTGATCCCGGAGCAGTGTGATTATCTGGAGCATCTGAAAGCGCTGACGGCGTTTATCCACGCGTTGGGCAATGTCCCGGTACGCATTAACGCCTTTCATGCTCACGGCGTTTACGGTGAAGCGGCGTCCTGGCGCAGCGCCACGCCCGAAGATATTGAGCCG
This sequence comes from Enterobacter sp. MEB024, assembly GCF_030209635.1. Taxonomy (NCBI): domain Bacteria; kingdom Pseudomonadati; phylum Pseudomonadota; class Gammaproteobacteria; order Enterobacterales; family Enterobacteriaceae; genus Enterobacter; species Enterobacter sp. MEB024. Next base: position 238,715 of record NZ_JARVRQ010000006.1, read on the forward strand.
CTGGCGCGGGCGCTGGAACAACAGCAGATCGTGGTGATCCGACCGGCGCTTTATCTATAACGTAATACCAAATACCGCGCGGGTATTCTCCAGCAGGGCATGCGCAATCACCTCTTCCGGCTCCTCGCGCAGCTCACAAAGCGTGTCAAAGACCCGGGCGGCCTGCTCCGGGCGATTTGGCTGCCCCTGAAAACCGTTGAGCGGCATATCCGGCGCGTCGGTTTCCAGTAATAATGCTTCGAGCGGCAGCTGCGCCATCACATCGCGGGTTTTACTGGCGCGTGGATAGGTGATGGTACCCCCGACGCCAATTTTATAGCCCAGCGCAATAAAGCGCTGCGCCTGCTGCAGGCTCCCTGAAAAGCCGTGCACAACGCCCCTTCGCGGAAGATCGATACGCTTCAGATGCATTGCCAGTGTGTCATGGGTTCGACGGGAGTGAAGGATCACCGGCAGATCGTGGCGCTTCGCCAGACGCAGCTGCGCATCAAGGATCGTCTGCTGGCGCGCAAACTGCGGATCGTCGCGATAGAGATCGAGGCCGATCTCACCGATGGCGACGAGTTTGTCGCCAGCCGTCTGCACAATGGCGTCCAGCGCGTCGATATGCTCATCAAGATGGTGTTCAATCACAATGGGATGCAGGCCGAGCGCGGCGTACAGCGCCTGGTGCCGCCTTGAGAGATCCAGTACCCGCTCAAAGTATGCCGCTTCAACCGCCGGCACAATTATCGCCTCTACGCCGGCTTGTGCAGCTCGCGTGATGCTTTGCTCTTCATCCCCCGTAAACGGTGGAAAATCAAAATGACAGTGGGTATCGATAAACCGGTACGTCACGCCAGATCCTCATTATCTAACAATGCGTCATTCGCCTGCGGAGCATCCACCAGTGGCATCGCCAGCGCATCATTCGCCACCACTGCCGGTGGGGTAATAATGGCTTTATGACGATGTATAGGCGGTTGTTCAGCCAGCAGTTTGCCTATTGTCGCCAGGAAGTAACGCCCGCACAGACGCCCCGTTTTGTAATCGGTACGCAGCGCAGGAACGCGGCTGCCCAGCGCCATGCTGACCAGCGGTTTAGGCGGATAAATTTCAAATATACGCAGCTTACCCGGCGGTTTTTCAATAAAGCGCTGCATGGCGCCGTAGGTCGTTTCATGCTGCTTCGCGATATTGACCAGATGTTGCAGGCTGCTGTCGCCTAACCAGCGCTCCATGCGTTTAAACCATTGCGGGGTATAGTACATTTGCGACGGGACGGTGCGGATCACCACAATGGTGTTTGCCCCGCGTCGCGCAGCTTCCTGTACCGGCACCGCGTCACTGATGCCGCCGTCCAGATAGCTGATGCCGTCCAGCAGCGCGCCGGAACGATAGAAACCGGGAATGGCGCTGGAGGCGCGAATGATATCCAGCCAGTTCTCTTTTTGAGGAGAGAAATAGCCCGGCGTGTAGTCATCACCACGGCTGGCGCACATCCAGAACTCTTTTCCGCTGTCGAACAGGCGCGCCGCCGTATCCATTGCCAGCGGCATCTGGCTTGAGGTCGAATCCAGCAGCCAGTCGAGGTCAATCAGGTTCCCGCCGCGCACAAAGCGCACCGGGTTGAAAAATTCTTTCGCCGTGGTGTAGCGCATGATCACTTTTCGCGCGTAGCCGGGCTGGTTACAGACATAAGCAGAGAGGTTTTGCGCCCCGGCAGAGGTCCCGAAGTACAGGTCAAACGGGTTGAATTGCGCGCGCATAAACTCGTCCAGCACACCGGCCGTAAAAATGCCGCGCTGTCCGCCACCTTCACACACCAGCGCAAGCGGGCCTGCGCGAAACGGCTTTAACGCCAGCGGCGCAATATTGCCGAGCGTAACGGGAATTCGTTGCCCCACCTCTGCTTTCCTGTTTTCATTTTTCTGTTATGACACAGTAGCGCACCCGACCAGCGACTGAAACAAGAAAAAGCCAGTCACGAGGACTGGCTTTTTTTTGTTGAAGGAATATTGCGTTTGCTACGGACGTCGACGACCCGTAAACAGGCTGACCAGGAACAGAATAATACCCACGACAAAGACAATTTTTGCTGCCCATGCCGCTGTACCTGCCAGACCACCAAAGCCCAATGCGGCGGCAATTAACGCGATAACCAGAAATATAATGCCCCAACGAAACATAAGCTTCTCCTTTACCATAGTTAATGTCGGCCGCTAAATGTGAGCGCGCTCAGGTCACTCACCGGCGATTTTCCAGAGTCATTTTTATTTCGCCCGCTGACGTTAGCCAGACGGGCGAATGGTGCAGATTTACTTCGTTTTCAGATCGTTTTTAACGCTTTTAACACCATCGATCGCTTTCGCGATGGACTCGGCGCGCTCACTTTGCGCCTGAGAATCGACCGTACCGGAAAGCTGAACCACGCCATCGGTGGTTTCCACTTTCACTTTACGAGATGGCACGATGTCATCTGCTAAAAGTTTAGCTTTGATTTCGCTGGTGGTGGCTGCATCTCCGGCATACCCTTTCACCGACGCGTTTTTGCTGTCCCGAACGTGCAGTTTGTCGCTCACGGACGCTACACCTTCAACACCCTTCGCCACTTTTACCGCCTGTTCGGCCTGGGCCTGGCTTTCTACAAAACCACTCAGGGTGACAACTTTCTTGTCAGTTTTAACGGAAATATCGGTGCTCTTGATAGCTTCATCATCCACCAGTGCGGCTTTCACTTTTGCTGTGATTGAGCTGTCATCCATGAAATTACCGACTTTATTCATAGAGCTATCGATTTTTTGCCCTGCGGTATCGGCGGTGGACTGGGCTTTATCCATAGTGCTGGTTTCAGCCAGAGCAGAACCACTTACCAGGATGCTACCCAGTGTCACAGCCAGCAGAGTTTTAGAAATCTTCAGTCTTGTCATATTCATCGATGTATTCCTGTGTATACCCGTCATTCGGGCGACATACTTCCCTAATTGCTAGTTTTATATATTGCGAATGAACACACGGGCAAAATGGAGAACCCAAAGTCATGCATTGAACAGTTAATTCATCCACGCCCGGTGTTAAACACTGAGTTAAATATAGATCACTCTCACAGTGCCGCTTTCAGATTTGGGTAAAAAACGAGCAAAAGACGCGAAATAATGTTGAATTAAGAACATTCCGCAAGAGATTAATAAGACAGGAAATAAAGAAGAGCACGGCGATTGCCGTGCTCTGAGAGGGGATCAGTGTTCGCGCGTTTTGCGGAACTGGACATCAGGATAACGTTCCTGCGTCAGGTTAAGATTGACCATGGTTGGGGCGATATACGTCAGGTTATCACCGCCATCCAGCGCCAGCTGCACTTCGTTCTTACGTTTAAATTCTTCGAATTTCTTCACGTCAGAACACTCTACCCAGCGCGCGGTTGCCACGTTAACCGATTCATAGATCGCTTCCACGTTGTACTCACTCTTCAGACGCGCAACGACCACGTCGAACTGCAGCACACCGACAGCGCCTACGATCAGATCGTTGTTAGCGATAGGGCGGAACACCTGGACTGCGCCCTCTTCGGAAAGCTGAACCAGCCCTTTCAGCAGCTGTTTCTGCTTCAGCGGATCGCGCAGGCGAATACGACGGAACAGTTCCGGTGCGAAGTTCGGAATACCGGTGAACTTCATCATTTCACCCTGGGTGAAGGTATCGCCGATCTGAATCGTACCGTGGTTGTGCAGACCGATGATGTCGCCCGGATAGGCTTCTTCAACGTGCGAACGGTCGCCCGCCATAAAGGTCAGCGCGTCGGAGATCACCACATCTTTACCGATACGTACCTGACGCAGCTTCATGCCCTTTTCATACTTACCGGACACCACGCGCATAAAGGCGACGCGGTCACGGTGTTTCGGGTCCATGTTGGCCTGAATTTTAAAGACGAAACCGGTGAACTTCTCTTCTTTCGCTTCCACTTCACGGGTGTCAGTTTTACGTGACATCGGTTGTGGCGCCCACTCCACCAAGCCATCAAGCATATGGTCAACGCCGAAGTTACCCAGCGCGGTACCAAAGAAGACCGGGGTGATTTCACCGCTCAGGAACAGCTCTCTGTCGAATTCGTGAGATGCACCTTGAACCAGCTCCAGCTCGTCACGCAGCTGCGCGGCCAGCTCTTCACCCACAGCCGCATCCAGCTCCGGGTTATCCAGACCTTTTACGATACGGACTTCCTGAATGGTATGGCCTTTGCCGGTCTGGTAAAGATAGGTTTCGTCTTTATAAAGGTGATAGACACCCTTGAACAGCTTGCCGCAGCCAATGGGCCAGGTGATAGGCGCACAGGCAATTTTCAGCTCGTTTTCCACTTCATCCATCAGCTCCATCGGGTCGCGGATGTCACGGTCGAGTTTGTTCATAAAGGTGAGGATCGGCGTATCGCGCAGACGGGTAACTTCCATCAGCTTACGGGTACGATCTTCTACCCCTTTCGCGGCGTCGATGACCATCAGACAGCAGTCCACCGCCGTCAGCGTACGGTAGGTATCTTCCGAGAAGTCTTCGTGCCCTGGGGTATCCAGCAGGTTGACCAGGCAATCATGATACGGGAACTGCATCACGGAGGTGGTAATGGAAATACCACGCTGCTTTTCCATCTCCATCCAGTCAGATTTTGCATGCTGGTTGGAACCACGGCCTTTTACGGTACCCGCAGTCTGAATCGCCTGTCCGAACAGCAACACCTTCTCGGTGATGGTCGTTTTACCGGCATCCGGGTGAGAGATAATGGCAAAAGTACGGCGCCTGGCCACCTCTTGCAGATAAGGAGACAACGTCATAATGAAATCTTCTATATAAGCGCGGCGTCAGGCCGCGCATCATGGGATACGAAAAATGCGGCTATTTTACCCATCAATGGGGGGCAGGCAATCATTGTTTACACAGGAGCTGCTCCAGTTCGTTCAATGACGTGACGGTCCAGGTCGGCTGGATACCTTCCGGCAACGTGCGACCGTGTGCATTCAGCCAGACGGTCGACAGGCCGGCGTTCATCCCGCCACGAATATCAGACTCCGCGGTGTCCCCGACCATCAGCACTCGTTCACGATCGGGATTGCCCGCTTGTTCCAGCGCATAATCAAAAATACGCGGATCCGGCTTAGGTACGCCCACCTCTTCAGAGATCACCAGCGCGTCAAAATGATCGCGCAGGCCCGTACGCTCAAGGCGGATCTGCTGCAGGGCGGTAAACCCGTTGGTAATAATGCCCAGCTTCGCCTTGCCCTTCAGGGCGTCCAGCAGGGAAACCGCGCCCGGCAACGGCGCGCAGATATCCGCCATAGCATTAAGGAAGGCATCGTTAAGCGCACCCGGGCTGACGTTTAACCGCTCGGCCCAGACATCAAAGCGCTGGTGCTGCAGCTGTAACGCGGTGATGGCACCGTTCTGGTAATCCACCCACAGCGGTTTGTTTACCGCCTGATAGTCCTGAAAGTCTTCAGCGGTGAAGGTAACGCTATAATCGAGAAACATCCGCTGTAGGCCGCCAAACGAGTCAAACGTAAACAGCGTTTCGTCGGCATCAAAGAAAATCCAGTCCCATTTCATCGTTACAACCTTATTTTAGTTATCCAAGCGGCAGAGCCATTATGATGGCGTCTTCACGTCCCTCTGCGGTGGGGTAGTAGTTACGGCGGATAGTCGCCTCGTTAAAGCCTAAGCTTTCATAGAGTGCGATGGCGGCGACATTCGACGCGCGCACCTCCAGCCACAGGGTGAAAACGTCACGGGTTTCGAGCTCGCGAATGAGATGCTCAAGCAGTTCTCTTCCCAGCCCCCGGCGCTGATACGCGGGATCAACCGCGATATTAAACAGCGTCGCTTCGTCCAGAACGACCTGCGTGATGGCAAAAGCGGCCATCGTGCCGTCGACGTCCAGACGGTAATTCAGATACCGCTCGCCCTGATTGCTGGCGAGGGTTTTTTCGCTCCATGGAAAAGCATGGGCGCGCGTTTCAATCGCGTACGCCGCGGTCAGATCAGGCGTCGTGAGGGAAGAAATCGTGTTCATATTCGCAGATTTGTTGCCATAGCGCGCTGCGCGCTTTTGGGTTGGCTTTCAGTTCGTCCAGCGCTGGCGAGCAGATCTGGCTCCCTTCCAGGGAGACCTCATCGATGTCTCCCATACGCCAGCTGTTGCAGCGGCTGTCGGATGGCAGCATGGTGACCCTGTCTGGCGTAAGCTGTAAAACCTGTTCAGTGGTCAGCTTCAGGCTACGAAGGACATCACCAATAAGGGGTTCATTCAGGGCAGGCAGTTCCTCCGCCACCATCACCAGCCGGACGTGCGCAGGGATGGAGATGGCGATTTCGCCCTGCAACGCCGTCGGGCGACGCAAGGCCCACTGGGTGATGCCCAGTTGCTGCAACTGCCAGTCTCGTCGGGATGTCATAGGGAAAACTCCTGTCTCTCAGGCGCGCAAATATAGCAAATGTGTCGAAACTGCGCCATCTACCTACTATAATCCCCGCCTGAGTTAATTGAGGAACAATTCATGTCTGCATTTACCCCGGCAAGTGAAGTCTTGCTGCGTCACAGTGATGATTTCGAAGAAAGCCGTATTCTGTTTGCCGGAGATATGCAGGATGACCTGCCCGCACGTTTCGACTGTGCTGAAAGCCGTGCCCACACCCAATACTACCACCACTGGCAGGTACTGAGCCGCCAGATGGACGACCGCGCGCGCTTTAGCCTGGTCGCTGAACAGAGCGACATCGCCGACTGCGACACGCTCATCTACTACTGGCCGAAGAACAAGCCAGAAGCCCAGTTCCAGCTGATGAACCTGCTTTCTCTGCTGCCCGTTGGCTGCGATATTTTCGTGGTCGGTGAGAACCGCAGCGGCGTTCGTAGCGCAGAACAGATGCTGGAAGGCTATGCGCAGCTGAATAAAATCGACAGCGCCCGTCGCTGTGGCCTGTATCACGGCCGTCTGGAAAAACAGGCGACCTTTGATGCTGAGAAATTCTGGGATGAGTATCAGCTTGACGGTCTGACCATTAAAACTCTGCCAGGCGTCTTCAGCCGCGACGGTCTGGACGTGGGCAGCCAGCTGCTGCTCTCCACCCTGACGCCGCATACGAAAGGCAAAGTGCTGGACGTCGGCTGTGGCGCGGGTGTACTGGCGACCGTACTGGCGAGCCATTCGCCAAAAGTGCGCTTAACCCTGTGCGATGTGAGCGCCCCGGCGGTTGAAGCAAGCCGCGCAACGCTTGCCGCAAACGGCCTGGAAGGCGACGTGTTTGCCAGCAACGTCTTCTCTGATGTGAATGGCCGTTTCGACATGATCATCTCCAACCCACCGTTCCACGATGGTATGGAAACCAGCCTTGAAGCGGCGCAAACGCTGATCCGTGGTGCAGTACGTCATCTGAACAGCGGGGGTGAACTGCGTATCGTGGCTAACGCCTTCTTGCCGTACCCGAAAGTGCTGGATGAAACCTTTGGCTTCCATGAAGTCATCGCCCAGACGGGTCGCTTTAAGGTTTACCGCACCGTGATGACGCGTCAGGCTAAGAAGTAATCCTCCTTATCTGGCAGGCCGGATACGCGTAACCGCTATCCGGCAAAACCGGGTGCTACCATCGGCCATTTTTGCAGCAATCAAAACAGCGTGCGCATTTTTCTGTTGACGTAAAGCTGAAAACATCTAGAATGCGCCTCCGTGGTTACGATACTTTTACAGTGTCGATGGTATGCGAAGGTGGCGGAATTGGTAGACGCGCTAGCTTCAGGTGTTAGTGTCCTTACGGACGTGGGGGTTCAAGTCCCCCCCCTCGCACCATAAATCACGTTGATATTGCTCGCACTGGGCGAAGGTGGCGGAATTGGTAGACGCGCTAGCTTCAGGTGTTAGTGTTCTTACGGACGTGGGGGTTCAAGTCCCCCCCCTCGCACCAACGAGGCGATATCAAAAAAGTAAGATGACTGTGCGAAGGTGGCGGAATTGGTAGACGCGCTAGCTTCAGGTGTTAGTGTCCTTACGGACGTGGGGGTTCAAGTCCCCCCCCTCGCACCAATTATCTTACATCCTTTCTGACGTTCTTCTCGCTTTCCGCTTATTTCAAACTCATCAGTATCACCAGAATTCCACTGACCAGTGCTACGCATGACGGCAGTAACACAAAGTGGCGCAGCTGTTTATGCCAGATCATCCCTGACGTCACTAACAGTCCTGACACAATGAGCGCTTTCCAGACATCAATGGAGAGATCGGCAAACATCAGACCGCCAAGAATCGCCCCCGGCAGTAACACTCCCCAACCACTTCCCAGCGCCCTGTTCAACATGGTTCGCCCTCTCACATTGATAATGATAACCAATATCATATGATATCAATTATCATTTGTCAGCACGATTAATCAAAAACTCTCCCCCTTTACCTTTCCTGTAATGACAGGAAATGCCTAAGGTGATAAATTGCTCACCTGTTAACTAGACCTAAAGTTTTTCTGATAATTACTCTTTGAGTTTTTTGCATCTTTCATTGCGAAACAACACCTATTTACCTGTTTTAATTAAATATTAATAAAAACGCACTACTATGACATCACAATCCTGGCGGTCTTTGGTCCACAGTAAATATCAATTATCGTTACGTTTATTTTTATTTCTGAACGCGACCTCTGCTGTGTTCTCGGTAACAAACCCGCTCTATTCTATTCGCCTGTTATCAGTCCCCCTGATTTCTATTTTTGTTATCAGCACCGGGCTGCTCGTCTGGCACTGGAAAAAGAGAACCCGCAAGGTAAATATTCCTGCCGTTTCAGCGATCTTCGGTATTTTATGGGCGTGGCAGGTGGCCTCGAAATTTTCGTTAATTACCCACGATCAGGCGACCTATTTGATCATGGCATTATTAACGGTACTGTTTATTGGTACGCTGGCCTTCGCCAGTAATATCAAAGCATTTACGCTGCACTCCTTCCCCACATTTATTGTCTGCCTGTGGTTAAGTAATCATGATATATGGCTGAGAATGACCTATTCTTTCGCACTTCCTGTGGTAGCAATTGCGATTCATAACATTTTGCAAAGACGTAACGATCGCTTCGCGCAGGAACTGCTCTCCCGTTTGCTGGAGGAGCGTGAGACCCTCACCGATCTGAGCATGATGGACCCGCTTACCGGCCTTTATAACCGTCGCGGACTGCAAAGCCGGCTGGAGAATCTTCCGGCAGTGGAGAACGGCGAGCACTTTGTCCTGCTGATGGATATCGACCACTTTAAGGCCTACAACGACCACTACGGCCATATGATGGGCGACCAGGCGCTGATCCGGGTCTCTGCTGCCATCCGTGATGCCGTGCGTTCACGTGATATTGTGGCGCGCTTCGGCGGGGAAGAATTTATGGTTCTGCTGACCAATATTTCTCTCGAGCATGCCCGCCAGACGGCAGAGCGGATCCGCCAGAAAGTCTACGATTTAAAAATCCCGCATATGTTCAATGAAAGCGTGGCGACAAACGTCACCATCAGCATTGGAATTGCCATTTTTGAGGATGAAGACGCCGAAGGCGCACTGGAGAAAGCGGACAAAGCCCTCTACGAAGCAAAGCATATGGGGCGCAATAACATCCTGCTGAGCGAAGAGCTTCAGACCGCGTAAGCGCGGCGTCATATAACGCGGACAAAAGTCTTGCCATCGGTATGAGCAATAGTTAGGATTGGCAATCATTATCATTTAGATTTGTATCTATACTATGGCCACTCATACCGCACAAATCGTTGAACCACTTCTCTGGAGAGCCCGCCTCCCCACCGGGAATGTTTCGCTTGCGGATGCCATCAGGGATAAGATCGCTAAAACCCGCGCCCACCTGCTGGACTTTATCAGGCTGGATGAAGCGCACCCGCACCACGCCATGACGCTGGAAGAGTGGCGACAGCCGTCGACACTGCAGTCGTTGCTGGCAACCTATTCCGACCATATCTATCGCAATCAACCGACCCTTACGCGGGAAAATAAACCCCTGCTCTCCCTCTGGGCGCAGTGGTATATCGGGCTGATGGTGCCCCCACTCATGCTGGCGCTGCTCACACAAAAGGGCATGCTGGAACTCTCCCCGGAATATTTTCATGTCGAGTTCCACGAGACCGGCCGTGCGGCCTGTTTCTGGATTGATCTCCACGAAGACCAGAACGCAGAGCACCTCTCTGCTCAGGAACGTATGGAGCAGCTCATAACTCGCGCCCTGATCCCGGTAGTGGATGCGCTGGAAGAGACGGGGGAAATCAACGGGAAGCTTATCTGGAGCAATACCGGGTATTTAATCCACTGGTATTTGACGGAAATGAAACCTCTGCTCGGTGATGAGAAGGTCGAGGCCCTGCGCCAGTCCTGTTTCTTTGCAAAACAGCTTTCCGATGGCCGCGATAACCCGTTATTCCGCACCGTGGTCCTTCGTGACGGGCTTCTGGTTCGTCGCACCTGCTGCCAGCGTTATCGCCTGCCGGACGTTCAGCAGTGTGGAGATTGTACGCTCAAGTAAGGTCAGGTGTTGCCGGGCCGCATTAACGCTGACCCGGCATCCGTTTCTCACGCTATCTGCTGATTTTCCTCTTCCGCATTACGTTGCGCTTCTTCTGCTTCCTGCTCCAGCAGTTGCTTCTCGTACACTTTAAAGAACGGGAAGTAGATGATGGCCGATACGCACGCCAGGACCACTACCAGAATGGCTGCACGGAAATCCCAGCCCAGCGCCCATGCGGCACCTACCGGTGCAGGTGCCGTCCACGGCACAACGGAGATCACGCGGCCAATCAGATCGAACTTCATCGCCGACCAGGCCAGCACGGCGTTAACCATGGGTGCCAGCAGGAACGGAATAAAGAACACCGGGTTCATGACAATCGGCGTACCGAAAATAACGGGTTCGTTGATGTTAAAGAGGCTTGGCACCACGCTCAGACGGCCGATAGAACGCAGATGAGCGGAGCGGCTGCGCAGGTAGCAGAACACCAGCCCCATCGTGGCACCTGACCCCCCAATGACGATAAAGAACGTCCAGAACGCTTCCATAAAAATATGCGGCAGCGGCTGGCTGGCGGCCAGCGCGGTCTGGTTAGCGCCCAGGTTGGTCAGCCAGAACATCTGCAACATCCCGGAGACAATCGCGGCGCCGTGGATCCCGGCGAACCACAGCAAATGCCCAATCAACACCGCCAGCAGGATTGCCGGCAGGGAGTCTGCGGCGGAAACCAGCGGTTTGAAGACAGACATAATCGCCTGCGGGATCAGCATGCCAAACTCAGACTGAATCACCAGACTCAGCGGGTAAAGCGTCAACACCACCACCAGCACCGGGATCAACAGGTCAAAAGAGTTTTTGATCATCGGCGGAACCTGATCCGGCAGACGGATCCCAATATTATGCGCTTTGAGAAAACGCATCATCTCAACGCAGTAGATAGCCACCAGAATCGCGGTAAAAATGCCTGTCCCGCCGAGGCTGTCGACCGGAAGCGTGCCTTTGGTTTTCGGCGCCGCGACCAGCAGAAACGCCATCAGCGACAGCATGGCGCACATAAACGGGTCTAACTGATGCGATTTGACATAGTGTTTGCCAAGGTTATAGGCAATGGCCGCGCAGATATACAGGGACATAACGCCCATGGTCATATCAAACGGCGTGAGGATCTGACCTTCAAATTGCTTCGCCATGTCCAGCCAGGCGCGCGCGAAACCCCAGGTGGTATCAGGCGAAAACGGTGGATACGCGAAGACGAGTAAAAATGAACCCACAATCATGAACGGCATCGCGGAGATAAAGCCATCACGAATAGCCATAACATGACGCTGGGAGGAGATCCGCCCGGCAATCGGGCTGACGTAATTTTCTACAAAACGAAATATCAGATTAAACGCAGCATGGTTGGCAGACATAGCAGATCTCCTTTCAGACGTTTATGACGGGCGCATACACGCCATACGTTGGTCCATACATCACCTTCACAACCTTGCCGGCGCGTTTACCAGCGGTACTGCTCAGACGGAATGGTTTCATATTTAGCTCTTATTATTGGATACAGGGGACGTTACACAGTCAGTATTAATCTCTCACTCACGGTCTGCAACCGGTTACTGTAACCGGTTTCTGTGAATGTGAAGGCGATCCAGAAATCGGCCGTGTGGGATATTTGTTACTGAAGAGATATTTACAGAGCATAAATTCTTATGACAGATTACGCGGGATATTTGTCAGGAGGAAACAATGAGTTTGCAGTCTGTACAGCAGTTTTTTGCCGACAACGCTCCGGATATAGAGGTCATCGAACTCAGCCAGAGTACCGCAACCGTTGCGTTGGCTGCTGCCGCCCATCGTGTTGAGCCGGGACAAATCGCCAAGACGCTGTCGTTGAAAGTTAAAAATGACGTCATTCTGGTGGTCGCGAAAGGTGATGCGCGTCTGGATAATAAAAAACTGAAAGACACGTTTGGCGCAAAAGCACGCATGCTCAGTTGTGATGAAGTGGTCACCATCACGGGTCATCCTGTTGGCGGCGTGTGCCCGTTTGGGCTGGAAAATCCGCTCGCGGTTTATTGCGATATTTCACTGAAACAGTACGCTGAAGTGCTGCCGGCCGCGGGTGCAATTCACAGTGCCGTGCGTATTTCACCCGACAGAATGGCAGAACTGACGTCCGCAAAATGGGTAGATGTTTGCATCTGAATGAGGCGCCAGAGCCTGTCTGGCGCACAGATATCAGCTTATAAAAATGTCGGCTGGCTTAATACTGATGTTCGAGGATCCCGGGCCGGGAGATGAGTCAGAATATCTGCCGCATCAAGCAGTCCCACGTCAGAATTGACCCCAAGCTTCACCATCGCATTAAACTTGTGCGCCCGGATGGTCTTAATATTGCGCTCAAGCTGCGCGGCGATTTCAGGAATAGAAAACCCGCAGGACATATACCGCAAAATCGCCCGCTCCGTTGGGCTTAACATCCTGTTTTGACTCTTGTACCAGTGGTTGAGCATATTGTCATTGATGTGCAGCGTTTCACTCAGTAACACCAGCAGTTCCTCCTGCAGGCGGTCGAGCGACACCGATTTACTGACGACACCGTGAAGGCGTGAAGGGGAAAGATGGCTGATTAACCGCGCTTCCATTTCATCTGCCGCCAGGATGATGCGCTGAATATGATTATGCGTAAACGCGAGATCCCGCAGGGATGCCAGGCAGTTTCGACGCTCTTCTCGCGCATCAGAAAGTGAATAGATCAGCGAGAAAAAAGAGACATGAGGAAGCGCCTTCTTAAAGCTGTCAAATTCACTGAACATGTGCAGTTGATAATGGCTGAGCGTGGGCAGTGCAAACAGGTGCTCCAGCCCGACGGCACTCATCGCGCAATTTTCGATGACGGCAATATGTCTTGTTGAACCGGTTTTATCCATTCCTCGAACTCTCCATAGGCTGACATTAAACTCAGCTCTCTCAATCCCTGAGTACTGTTGATCCAGGCGTACAGATCGGCATTACTCCGTAATGACAACCGTCGCATCGCACTGTTTTTCTGTGCACTGATCGTTTTATTGCTCTTCTTGAGCAAGGTGGCAATTTGGTTAATCCCCCAGCCCTTGCCTAACAGACGCAATACCTTGCGTTCAGAGTGGGTGAGCGCAATGACGCGGTCGTCTTCATCATCGTTACAGGCAGGCTCGGGCGTTAATAACGTCTGGCTTATCCGCTCTGCCCGTTCACTGCCTGCACGGATGGCGTTAATTACGCCTTCTATCGGCTCCATATCAGAAAGCAACGTGCTTTCCGGACGCATCAGCAGCTCAACGGCAATAGGGTAAAGCGGCCGGGAGACTAAAAAAATCCAGTGAATATCCCGATATTGATTTAATAAACCGTAATATTCTTCGAGCGTGCCCCGAGGATTCCTGTATTCACCTGAAATATCAGCAATAATGACGTCTGCACGCCGTAACTGCAGCAGGGTTAATTCCTGCAGCGAACGGCAAAACGTTAAATCAAAATCGGCAAAATGGCGTGTCATCACGCCCCCCAACCCGTTTTGCATTACGGGTATCCTGCTAATGACGACGCCATGTTTACCATTCAATGACGACATAGACCCTCCGTGTCCATTTTCATATGATGAGTAACGTTAAAACGCATCAAGGTATAAGTGTATTCGTCCCTGAGTGTAAAACTGATTAATACAAGCAGAAGATGAGATGTGTGCTTCATTTAAGAAATGCCTAAAACAGCGGTAATATCTCACAAAGCACAGATAAATTTAATTATAAAAGCCTTAAAATAATTAAAATATAAACTTAGTAAAACTAAATATAAATATCTTATATTTCTCAATTAATAATTTATCATATTTATGGCCCAAAACCGCATCCCGCCGCCAGACAGCCCGCAACTGTTTGCATAAATCTTGATCTGACCCACAGCTAGAGACACTGCAGTTTGTGCTAAAAGTAAGCATGACGGGCCAACAGGCAAGCTATTCACCTTCTCTTCAGGACATGACATGCAGGCAGATCGATCAACGCAGCGTGCCATCACGCGGCTCTGTATTCAGTGCGGTCTTTTTCTGCTCCAGCACGGGGCGGAAAGCGCGCTGGTCGAGGAACTTTCCACCCGGTTGGGGCTGGCGCTGGGTATGGATAGCGTTGAGAGCGCCATTTCATCCAATGCTATCGTGTTGACCACCATAAAAGACGGTCAGTGCCTGACCTCCACCCGCAAAAACCACGACCGCGGCATCAATATGCACGTTGTAACCGAGGTCCAGCATATTGTCATTCTTGCTGAGCATAAGCTTCTCGACCTGCACGACATTGAAAAACGGTTCAACCAGATTAAGCCCTTACGTTATCCCCGCTGGCTGGTGGTGTTAATGGTCGGGCTGTCCTGCGCCTGTTTTTGTAAGCTCAACAAAGGCGGCTGGGACGGCGCGGTCATCACCTTTTTCGCCAGCAGCATCGCCATGTACGTGCGCCAGCTCCTGACGCACCGCCAACTCCACCCGCAAATTAATTTCTGCATTACCGCTTTTGTCGCCACCACGGTTTCTGGCCTGCTGCTTCGTCTGCCGCAGTTTGCCAACACGCCGACGATTGCCATGGCGGCCAGCGTGCTTCTGCTGGTGCCCGGCTTCCCGTTGATTAACGCCGTAGCCGATATGTTTAAGGGTCACATCAATACCGGTCTGGCACGCTGGGCGATTGCCAGCCTGCTGACGCTTGCAACCTGCATTGGTGTGGTAATGGCCATGACACTCTGGGGGTTACGCGGATGGGCGTGATCGATTTTCTGCTGGCGCTGGCGCAGGATATGCTGCTGGCCGCGATCCCTGCCGTCGGTTTTGCGATGGTCTTTAACGTTCCGCAACGCGCGTTACCGTGGTGCGCGCTGTTGGGTGCTATTGGTCATGGCTCGCGAATGGTGATGATGACGGCGGGATTCAACATTGAATGGTCAACATTTATGGCCTCAATGCTGGTCGGTAGCATCGGAATTCAGTGGTCGCGCTGGTATCTGGCGCATCCCAAGGTGTTCACCGTCGCCGCCGTTATCCCGATGTTCCCCGGCATATCTGCCTATACGGCCATGATTTCCGCGGTGAAAATCAGCCATTTCGGCTACACCGAACCGCAAATGATCCTCCTTCTGAGCAACTTTCTTAAGGCTTCGTCCATTGTCGGTGCGCTCTCTATCGGACTGTCGATCCCCGGACTGTGGCTGTACCGCAAACGTCCACGGGTTTGAGATTTGTGTTATTACGCTGCCGTGAGGATAATCACTCCAATCCGTTTGGTGACGATAAGGAAAGGATGTGGCTAACCCAGGCAGCGAACTCCCCGAGCACAATGAAGAATCCAGCCTGAAAGAGAAAATCTTTCAGAGCGCTATCACGCTGTTTGCCGAATACGGGTTGAACGGTGCCCGCATGGAACAAATTGCGGAGAAAGCCGGCACCACCAAACGCATGGTTGTTTACCACTTCAAAAACAAAGAGAACCTGTATCTTCTCGTACTGGAGTATGTTTACACCCAGATCCGCGCCAGTGAACAGGCGCTCAGCCTGGCGGGAATGCCCCCTGTCGAAGCGCTGGTTCATCTGGTTGAAGCCACCTTTGACTACCATGCCGACCACCCGGATTACATCCGCATTATCTGCATGGAAAACATGCAGCGTGGCCGTTTTATGCAGCAGTCCAGCTACCTCCGCCAGGTCAACCGCAGCGCACTTGATCTGCTGGAAGCGATCCTCCGTCGCGGGAAAGAAAAGCAGTTGTTCAATCAGACGGTTGAAGCCCGCGATCTGCATCGTTTGATCAGCAGTTTCAGCTTCCACTACGTTGCCAACAGCTACACCTTCACCCTGCTGTTTGAAGAGGGTGCGGACGAACAGGCACAGCGCCAGCACTACCGCAAAATGGCCGTTCAGGTGGCGCTCCGCTATACCTGCCCATAAAATAGCTTGCAATTAAATCGTACACTATCTATATTCATCTCATGAACGCGAAAACGAACGACACGACCGCTGCGCTCCTGCTGGATAACCAGCTCTGCTTTGCTCTCTATTCAGCAAATCTGGCGCTGAACAAGTTGTACCGGCAACTGCTGGCACCGCTGAACCTGACTTACCCGCAATACCTGGTGATGCTGGTGCTGTGGGAGCAGGATGACATTACGGTGTCGGACATCGGTGAACGGTTGTTCCTTGACTCTGCCACGCTGACGCCGCTGTTGAAGCGTCTGGAAAGCGCGGGGCTGATAAACCGCCACCGCTCACGTAAAGACGAGCGTCAGGTCGCCGTCACCCTGAGCGATGCGGGACGTCATCTCCAGCAGCAGGCTTCCGGGATCCCCCATGCAGTGGGATGCGCCGCCCAGTGTGATACTGAGACCATGCTGTCACTTAAGCAGCAGCTGGAACGTTTGCGACAACAGATCCAACGCGCGTAAGGCTATACTTTACGCGTATTTATTTACCCATATATATCGCACGCTATTTAATAGCACACATTAATGTAAGATGAGGAATCTGCCATGTCTTTAGAAAAAGTTGTCTACACTGCCAAAGCAAAAGCAACCGGGGGCCGTGATGGCCGTGCGACCTCTTCCGACGGCGTACTGGACGTTAAACTCGGCGTGCCAAAAGAGATGGGCGGCATGGGCGGTGACGTCACCAACCCTGAGCAGCTGTTTGCTGCCGGCTACTCTGCCTGCTTCCTGGGTGCCATGAAGTTTGTAGCCGCGCGCGACAAATTTACCCTGCCGAAAGAGGCCTTTATTGAAGGCGAAGTGGGGATTGGGCCGCTGCCAACCGGTTTTGGTATCGAAGCAAAACTGAACATCCACGTTGAAGGTATGGATCCTGCAGAAGCCAAAAAACTGGTCGATGCAGCACACATTGTGTGTCCGTACTCTAACGCGACCCGCGGTAACATCGACGTAACGCTGAACATTATCGCCTGATAACTGCCTGATGGCGTTACGCTTATCAGGCCAGCCGTTGACGCCCCGGCAGGCATCGCGCCGCCGGGGAAAACCCCTCCTTCCCTTCCCGCTCTCTGTGCTACCATAAGCCCATATCACGCCCGTAGTTATCAGTAGAGTAAGCGTTATGTCCTCCAGAATTCTGACCACCAGCATTGCTGGTATTGATGCCTTTATGCGCGATCCCCGCGGTGTGCTGACCCACGCCGAAGGCGGCACGGTTGCGGTATTTGCTGACAACGCTCCGGCGTTTTATGCCATCACACCGGAACGTCTGGCACAGCTTCTGGAGATTGAAGCGCAGTTGTCCCGCCCGGCGAGCGACGTAACCCTCGATAACCAGTTCTTTGACGAGCCGGTTAACGTCCCCATGGCCGTTCCCATGGGAAAATTTGCCCTGTATGCGGGCTGGCAACCTGATGCTGATTTTCAACGGCAGGCGGCATTGTGGGGCATAGCGTTAACGCAACCGGCTACCCCCGAAGAGCTGGCCGCGTTTACCGCGTGGTGGCAGGCGGAAGGCAAAGTATTCACTCATATTCAGTGGCAACAGAAGCTCGCGCGTCATCTGCAAATTAATCGCGCCAGCAATAACGGCCAGCCAAAACGTGATATCAACGCGTTTTCCGAACCGGATAAACAGATCCCTAATGGATTCCGAGGTGCGAAATGAAGAACGTCGGCGACCTGATGAAACGTCTGCAAAAGATGATGCCAGCCAACGTGAAGCCCGCCTTCACGACGGGTGAAGAACTCCTGGCGTGGCAAAAAGAGCAGGGTAAGATCCGCGCCGCCGCGCTGGCCCGCGAAAACCGGGCGATGAAAATGCAGCGCACCTTTAACCGTTCCGGTATTCGCCCCCTGCACCAGAACTGCTCATTTGATAACTATAAAATTGAGACCAACGGGCAGATGAATGCACTCGCTGCCGCGCGTCAGTACGTGGATGAATTCGACGGCAATATCGCCAGCTTCATCTTTAGCGGCAAGCCTGGCACGGGGAAAAACCACCTGGCGGCCGCTATCTGTAACGAGCTGCTGCTGCGCGGGAAATCGGTGCTGATCATCACCGTGGCCGATATCATGTCCGCCATGAAAGACACCTTCAGCAACCGCGAAACCAGCGAAGAGCAACTGCTTAACGACCTGAGTAATGTCGATTTACTGGTTATTGATGAGATTGGCGTCCAGACCGAATCCCGCTATGAAAAAGTGATCATTAACCAGATTGTCGATCGCCGCTCTTCCTCCAAACGCCCCACCGGCATGCTGACTAACCACAACATCGACGAAATGACCCGCTTGCTGGGCGAACGCGTCATGGATCGTATGAAGCTCGGGAACAGTCTGTATGTCATCTTCGACTGGGAAAGTTACCGCAGCCGTGTCACCGGTAAAGAGTATTAAGATATTTCCAGGAAAGACCGGTGGCCCGGAGGTATATACTGACTCCACTTTCGCCCCAAAACGGACCTTTTTTGAGTAAGCCATTATGAAAAAACAGTTTCTTTTCAGCACCGTATTAGGCGCCCTGCTGGTTACCGGCGCGGCACAGGCCGCATCCTGGCAGGATTCGCTGTCCAGCGCAGCGAGCGAACTGACCAAAGAGAGCAGCAGCACCCAGGGCGGGCTGTCAGCCTCTTCCCTTACCGGCCTGCTGGGTAACAGCACCCAGAGCCTGAGCGCAGGTACAATGAACAACGCCGCGGGGATTCTGGAATATTGCGCGAAGCAAAAACTGGCCTCCGTGACCGACGCGCAAAACGTGAAAAATCAGGTGCTGGGCAAACTCGGTCTGGATACACAGGAGCAGAAACAGGACACCAACTATATGGATGGTATTCAGGGCCTGCTGAATGCGCAAAACGGTCAACAGCTCAACCTGAGCACCATCGGCAACTCCTCGCTGGCGAAACAGGTTAAAACCAAAGCCTGCGATCTGGTGCTGAAACAAGGCGTTAATTTCATCTCCTGATCCCCGCCTGTATTGCCATTACACGCCGCGTTTAAGACGTTACTCTTTTAACGCGGCGTTAAAGCCGTCTTTTTCCTGCTTGCCACCGTCTGAGCGTCCATATGTCAGGATGCGACCCCCTTCAAAAAAACGATTTTCTAAACCAAATCCTAACAACAGCACACTTTCGTGACACTAAAATTGCAGCTACACGACAACGCAATTACATTGTATAACCCAAAAAATAATCAGTTAGCCAGCTAAGCGCCTGGCGTCATGAGGATAGACTGTTGTCAGAGTTAATGTCCCTTGTCCTTTTTCTGGCCTCTGTCGGCGTTTACGCCTGCAAAGCGGGCCGTAACACCTGGTGGTTTATCGCCACGCTGGTGGTGCTCGGCATTTTTATTATTTTAAACATTACCTTATACGCCAGCGATTACTTTACCGGTGACGGCATTAACGATGCGGTGCTCTACACGCTGACGAATAGCCTGACGGGCGCGGGCGTGGGTAAATACATTCTTCCCGGGCTTGGGCTGATTGCGGCGCTGGTGATTATTTTTGGTGCCCTGGCCTGGGTGCTACGCCGCCGTCGACATCTTCCGCATCATGGCGGCTACAGCCTGCTGGCACTCTGTCTGGCGCTGGCGTCCGTGGATGCCAGCCCGGCATTTCATCAGATAACCGAGCTGGTAAAGTCACAGTCGCGCGACGGCGACCCGGATTTCATGGCCTGGTATAAAGAGCCGTCCAAAAAAATAGCCAACCCGAAGCTTAACCTGGTGTATATCTACGGCGAGAGTCTGGAA
Source organism: Enterobacter sp. MEB024 (assembly GCF_030209635.1). Taxonomy (NCBI): domain Bacteria; kingdom Pseudomonadati; phylum Pseudomonadota; class Gammaproteobacteria; order Enterobacterales; family Enterobacteriaceae; genus Enterobacter; species Enterobacter sp. MEB024. Next base: position 258,977 of record NZ_JARVRQ010000006.1, read on the forward strand.
CGCACCTGGTTTGATAACAATGCCTTCCCGAACCTGACGCCGGAGCTGGGCGCGCTGAAAAACGAAAGTCTTGATTTCAGCCATACCGCGCAGCTGCCCGGTACGGATTACACCATCGCCGGGATGGTTGCCTCGCAGTGCGGTATCCCGCTCTTCGCCCCCTTTGAGGGTAATGCCTCGGCCTCAATGTCGAGCTTCTTCCCGCAGAACGTTTGCCTCGGCGATATCCTGAAAAACTCCGGCTACGAAAACTACTTCGTGCAGGGGGCCAACCTGCGCTTTGCCGGAAAAGATGTGTTCCTGAAATCCCACGGTTTTGACCATCTGTATGGCTCAGAAGAGTTAAAAACGACCGTTGCCGATCCGCATTACCGCAACGACTGGGGCTTTTACGACGACACGGTACTGGACGAAACCTGGAAAAAGTTCGAGGAACTGTCCCGCGCCGGCAAGCGTTTCTCCCTCTTTGCCCTGACGGTAGATACCCACCATCCGGACGGGTTTGTCTCGCGCACCTGTAAGCGCAAACGCTATGAGATTGACGGCAAAAACAACACGTCGTTCAGCGCGGTAACCTGCAGCCAGGAGCATATCGCCGCTCTGGTCGAGAAAATCAAAGCCTCGCCGTATTTTAAAAACACGGTCATCGTCGTCTCATCTGACCATCTGGCGATGAAAAACAGCGCCTGGGATCAGCTCAGCAAACAGGATCGCAGCAATCTGTTCTTCATTCTGCGCGGCGACCAGCCGCAACAGGATGTGATCGCCACCAAACGCAACTCCATGGATAACGGCGCAACCGTGCTGGACATTCTGGGCGGGGATAACTTTATTGGCCTTGGCCGCAGTACGCTCTCGGGGCAGTCACTGTCGGAAGTGTTCCTCAACATGAAGGAGAAAATCCTTGCGTGGAAGCCGGACATCATCCGCCTGTGGAACTTCCCGAAAGAGATGAAAGACTTCACCATCGATCAGGATAAAAACACTATCGCCTTCTCCGGCAGCCATTTCCGTCTGCCGCTGCTGCTGCGCGTGTCGGATACGCGCGTCGAACCGCTGCCGGAAAGCGAATACTCTGCGCCGCTGCGTTTCCAGCTGGCCGACTTCGCCCCGCGCGATAATTTTGTCTGGGTCGACAGGTGCTACAAAATGGGCCAGCTCTGGTCCCAGCCACTGGCTCTCTCAACCGACTGGTGCGTTTCTCAGGGACAGCTTGGCGGGGAGCAAACCGTGCAGCATGTCGATAAAGCGCAGTGGAAAGGCAAAACCGCATTCAACGATACGGTCATCGATACCGCGCGCTATCAGCGAAATGTCGACATGCTGAAAATCGTGGATAACGATATTCGCTATAAAGCAGACAGCTTTATCTTCAACGTGGCCGGGGCACCGGAAGAGGTCAAACAGTTCAGCGGCATCTCGCGTCCGGAATCCTGGGGGCGCTGGTCTAATGCGCAGCTGGGCAGTGAAGTGAAGATTGAGTACGCGCATCCTCTGCCGGAAAAATTCGACCTGGTGATCACCGCCCGGGCCTATGGTCCAAACGCGAACCGTCCCATCCCGGTGCGTGTGGGCGATAAAGAGCAAACGCTGACGCTGGGAAATGACGTCACCACCACCACGCTGCATTTTGATAATCCTTCCCGCAGCAATACGCTGGTGATTGTTCCGCCGGACCCGCAGCCGACGAATGAGGGAAATATTCTTGGCCATTCACCGCGCGAGCTCGGCATCGGGATGGTAGAGATTAAAATTGTCAGTAAAGAGAGCTGATCCCTTCTGCGCCCGGCGTTCTGTCGGGCGCTTTATGTAAATATATAATCCTATAAAACCATTAAAAATAAGACAGAGACACCATATATCTCTCATTTCCATTTATAAATTCACCAGAAAGAAATCATATCTCAGAATGTGTAACTCCTTACACCCTGAGAGAGTTACCCACTTTTTATCATGCTAACCGGCAATACGTTCGAATCCACCCTGGCACAGCGCAGCGGAGTACGACCAGCGCTATCAGGGGAAAAAACCCTGATGCCGCAGACACTGAATGCCGACTATAAGGTCATCGTTTTAAGCGGCAATGCCTTCTTGTGGCTGGGCCTGAAGACGTTCATCTCGCAGAGTGTGGACCCCTGCCCTGAAATTTTCTGGATTAACGACGTGAGCCCTGAGGGGATCCTGCCCCTGCGGCAACTGATGTTGAATATCCGCGTCAAAAAAGGGTGGCTGGTATTCACCGATGCGTCCCGCGTCAACGATATTAAAATCATTCTGGGGGGTGAGCGTGTCCACGTGGTGGCGGGAAACCTGTCACTCGCGCAGCTCAGCCGCTGTTTTCAGAACACGCCGTTCGCAAGCGTAAAAAACGCCACGCTCACCTGCCAGGAGCTTCGGGTTTGCATGCTGTTCCGCAACGGGTTCAGCCCGGTTCGCATCGCGCAGATCCTGAATAAATCCCCGAAAACGATCTACACCCACAAGCGTAACGCGATGAACAAATTTCACTGCCAGAACCTGGCGGAATTCCATCGCAAACTCTTCCTGCTCGACTACCCGGCATCGTGTTTGTAACTGCACGGCTAATCACGTCGGGAAATAAGATCATGCGGCGTCATCTTCCCTGTCTCATTCTCTGGCTGTTGATGCTGGCGCTGCTGTCTCGCTATGCCCTTCCCGCCACGTTGGGATGACGTGGTAATCCGACTGCACGAGTAAATTGCTTTAAATCTTGTCTGGATCAATGTTATCGGTAACAATGACGCTAAAATAGCCAGCGTGTTATGTCCGACAAGGCACAGCCTTATCTTCTTTTTTGTTATTTTTTCTGTATTACAATAACTTATGAAATACCTGCTTGCTGACGCCATCGTCTATAACGACGAAGACGGTTCTGTTTCTCTTATCAATGCACCCGATCTGGACAGACAAATCCTCACCTGTACCGCCAACGCCATCATGAAGCTGCTGGTTCAGCATCACGGCAACGTCGTCGAACGTGACACCTTTCTGAGTGATGTCTGGGATCAACGTGGGCTCCAGGGGTCCAACAATTCGTTAAATCAATACATCAGTATTGTGCGCAAAATGCTGTCGAGCCTGCTGCCCGACACCCTGTTTATCGTCACCGTGCCGAAAACGGGCTTTATGCTCAGTGCTGATATCGCGGTAACGCCCCTGGAGGACGATTTTCCCGTCGTGGAGTCGGTCCCGGCCTCACGACGCATTCAGCCAGAATGGCTATTCTGCGGTGTACTTACGCTGATGGTCGTGGCGCTGTGCATCGGCGCCTGTTTGACGAAACAGGCGCACCAGTACAGTGACACTCATCTGCTCACCCACATTGGCACCTGTCCGGTCTACACCTTCGCCCCGCTGGCAGATGTGTTTCACTCTAAGGCCATGGCGCTGGCGCAGACGCTTCAGCGCGAAGGTAATCTGCCCTGCCTGAAAAACTCTATTTTCTATATGCACATCCAGAGAACACTTTTCTATGGCCACGAAGGGCGGCTGGTCCTTTCCCAGTGTTCTCTCACGGACGGTAAAGCTAGCGCCTGCCGAACGCTTTACTTTTACGAGTGGTGATATGAAACAAAAAAAAGTGTGGCTTATTCTGGCGCTCAATCTGTTGCTGATTGGCGTGACGCTGGCGTGGTACGTCTACACGCCTCCGCTGTCCGGAACCTGTGCAGGAAACCTGACATTTTCAGCCCGACATGACGATCATGATTTCTCCTTTGAAGGGGAGATTACGCTGCGCTTTCAGCCCGACAACACAGGGTACCTTACGCTTAACGGCGACGTGGTTAACGAGCCACATCACTGGGATGTTTCCCGCCAGGAGATGTTTACGTGGCGGCACGTTGAGGGCTCACTCTATGAAATATTCATACAAAGCGTGGCGCGCTTTAGCCATGACACCCTGCCACCGGGGGTCTTTGAAAAGTACGTCGCCGGCCTGACGCCGGGGAACAAAAGACTCCTGAAGATTGAACGCACGCCGGAAGACGCGCTGGTGATCAGCAATTTCTATGCGCCGGTCCTGATTTGTTCAGAATAGGCGCGGCTGGTCGGGGTATACTTTCCGCCATGAACATTCTCTTTCGACCGACGACGCCCAAAGATGTTGCAGCCCTGCCCGCCATCGAGCGCGCGGCAGGCGAGCGTTTTCGGGACGTCCCCGAACTGGCCTGGCTTGCAGACGGCGACGTCATTTGCGCGGAACATCATCTTGATTACGCGAAACGCGGGTTAAGCTGGCTGGCGCTGGCAAACGACCTGCCCGTCGGGTTTATCCTTGCAGAAGCCCATCCGTCATCGCTGTTTATTGTCGAACTCTCGGTTCATCGGGAGTGGCAGGGAAGAGGAATAGGTCGGCGACTTATCGCCTGCGCCGCAGACCATGCCCGCACGCTGGGGCTGACATCGCTGACGCTGACCACCTTTTGCGAGGTGCCGTGGAATGCGCCGTTTTATGCGCGACTCGGGTTTGAAACGGTGACGATGCTAACGCCTGAACTGCGTCAGAAAAGAGAGGAAGAAGCGGCGCACGGTTTCGCGTATGACTCCCGCTGTGCCATGCGCCTGCCTCTGTGATATCGGCCTGCAAAACGCCCCATTACAGGCCGGGTCAGGCGTAGCCGCCCCCCGGCACTGTGGCAGGATTAAAACGTTTCCCAGTTTTCGCCCGCATCGGTGGTCGCGGCTTTACGCGCCATCATAGGGGCCACAGCGGTTTTCGCTGAAGCCTGCTCGCGGGCTTTCATCTGCTCCTGCTGAATGCGGAACACGGCCACGGCCTGAGTCAGACGGCTCGCCTGCTCTTCCAGTGCCGCTGCCGCCGCCGCAGACTCTTCCACCAGCGAGGCGTTCTGCTGGGTCACGCGATCCATCTCAGCCACCGCCAGACCCACCTGATCGATACCGCGGCTCTGCTCATCAGACGCAGAGGCGATTTCGCCCATGATGTCCGTCACGCGGGTTACCGCATTAACGATTTCACCCATGGTTTCGCCGGCGCTTTCTACCAGGGTAGACCCGACTTCCACGCGGCCAACAGAGTCTTCAATCAGGCTCTTGATCTCACGTGCTGCCTGGGCGCTGCGCTGTGCCAGGTTACGGACTTCACCCGCAACAACGGCAAATCCGCGGCCCTGCTCGCCCGCACGTGCCGCTTCTACCGCGGCGTTCAGTGCCAGAATGTTGGTCTGGAACGCGATGCCGTCGATCACGCTGATAATATCGGCAATTTTCTGCGAACTGCCCGCGATGTCACGCATGGTTTGCACCACGTTATCCACCACTTTACCGCCCTTCTGCGCGGTTTCAGACGCGCTCAGCGCCAGGTTGCTCGCCTGACGGGCGTTCTCGGCGTTCTGCTTAACGGTCGCCGTCAGCTGCTCCATGCTGGCAGCGGTCTCTTCGAGGGATGCGGCCTGCTGTTCCGTACGGGAAGAGAGATCGTTGTTACCCATCGCGATTTCGCTCGCGCCGCTGTATATGGCATTAGCACCGTTACGCACATCACCAACGGTACGGACCAACTCGCCCTGCATATGACGCAGCGAGTCGGCCAGTTCACCCATCTCGTTAGCGCCCTGCACCTCGATGCGCTTCACCAGATCGCCGCTGGCGATATGACGAATGTTGTCGATAAGACGGGTAAGTGGCGAAATCAGCGCCTGCTTGATACCCAGCCACACGGCCACGATCACCACCAGCACCGCAATCAGTACGCTAATCAGCACCCAGATTGCCTGGCTGTAGGAGCTATTGCTGTTTTCCACCGCCATCTGATACAGCTTGTCGTTCTGCTGCAGATAGTTCACGTACTGCTTCTCAAAACCATCCTGATAGCTCTGGGTAGGTTGATCGAAGAAGGCGTTGATTTTGCCCGCGCCCAGCAGCTGGATCAGCTCCGCCAGTGCACCGTGGTAGATATCGTAGTTACGTTTGATCTCCGTCGCGTCGGCGTCGTTTTGACGCGGATCGCGTGGCAGGGCTTCGTATTCAGCCCAGTTTTTTTCTGCCTGTTTCAGGGAAGCCGCCGCAATTTGCATCAGATCGTTCACGGTCGCGCCGCTGCCGATATTGCTCTGATCCATCATGTAGCGGATACCCGCACGGTTCAGGGTATTACGGGTTTGCAGCAGGGCAACCCAGCTGGCGTTCAGCGTGGACTGTTGCTGGCGAATGGTTTGCAGGACGGTGAAATTCTCTTTGTCATGCTTGAGGGCATTGAAGAAAAGACCACCGGATGTGAGTTGTAAAAGGCCAAATATCGCTAATACCAGCATTAAGCTGGTGACAATCTTGATACGGTTTAACATGTTTTCGCTTTCCATCAGACAGATAACAGGATTTTCGGCCTGGAAAGAGAAAACTTTACGAAAATCATCCTTAAATTTGTGGTTTTTACTCTTCTTCGCGCGCTGTGATATGCCGGTTCCCCAGTTCAATAAACTCTTCCAGCAGCGCTGTCAGCTGTTGCATCTTCGCCGGCGTATATTCGGCCTCGATTTGCTGATACGCCTCTTCCACCTGCGCCTGGGCACGCTCGTATAGCCTGTTCCCCTCTTTGGTCAGCGATACGTACAGCTTGCGCTGATCGTTTACGGGCTTAAGGCGCAGCACCAGACCGTCACGCTCCATGCGCGTCAGAATGCCCGTCAGGCTGGGACGCAAGATACAGGTGCGAAACGCCAGATCGTGAAAATCCATCGACGGATGTTCGGCCAGTACGCGCACGATGCGCCACTGCTGCTCGGTCAGGTTATGCCGTTTCACAATCGGGCGGAAGTAAGACATCGCCGCTTCCCGCGCCTGTAACAGGGCGATAGTTAATGAATCATGCATAGCCTCTCCCGGTAATCATTAACACATGAACAATTCAGTTCTGCTGGTTTTACACACAACGCGTTTTACGACAAAAAGTCTAACAGAAACAAGCCTGATATTTTAACGCAATGATAAATATAGACTTTAATCTCTTTATGTAAATTTATTGTTATTCATATCACAAATTATTCACTTCTGGTTGCGAAATAAACAGCAAAGGCATACAACCAGATCATTAACATATTAATGAAATCACAGGCCGGATGTCCGGCCTGAGGAGTAAGTGAATGAAAGGTACTGTTTTTGCCGTAGCGCTGAACCACCAGAGCCAGCGCGATGCCTGGCGCGACGCGTTTGAAAAAGCCCCCTACAACACGCCGCCAAAAACCGCCGTGTGGTTTATCAAACCGCATAACACCGTGATCCGCACGGGCGACCCCATTCCCTTCCCGCAGGGAGAAACCGTGTTAAGCGGTGCCACGGTAGCGCTGGTTGTGGGTAAAACGGCGCGTAACGTTCCCGTGGACGAGGCGGCGGAGTACATCGCCGGTTACGCGCTTGCCAACGAAGTGAGCCTGCCGGAAGAGAGTTTTTATCGCCCGGCGATCAAGGCCAAATGCCGCGACGGCTTTTGTCCGCTGGGAGAGCTGGCCGCCCTCGACCACGTTGATAACCTGACCATCGTCACCGAAATTAACGGCCGGGAAGCGGACCACTGGAACACCGCTGACCTGCAGCGCAATGCCGCCGAACTGCTGAGCGCCCTGAGCGAGTTCGCCACCCTCAGTCCGGGCGATGCCATTCTGCTCGGCACCCCACACTCGCGCGTCCCGCTGCAGCCGGGCGATCGCGTACGCATTCTGGCGAAAGGCTTCCCGTCCCTGGAAAACCCGGTGGTTGACGAACGCGAGGTCGCCCATGCGCAAGGCCCACATCCGCACGCCACGCTGTTCGCGCTTGGTCTGAACTACGCCGATCACGCCAGTGAGCTGGCGTTTACGCCGCCAACGGAACCGCTGGTGTTTATCAAAGCCCCCAACACCGTGACCGGCGATAACCAGACCTCGGTCCGCCCGAACAACATTGAGTACATGCACTACGAGGCGGAGCTGGTGGTGGTCATCGGCAAAACGGCGCACAAGGTCAGTGAGCGCGAGGCGATGGACTATGTCGCGGGCTATACCGTCTGCAACGATTACGCCATCCGTGACTACCTGGAAAACTACTACCGCCCGAACCTGCGGGTGAAAAGCCGCGACGGGTTGACCCCCCTCAGCCCGCATATCGTGCCGAAAGAGGCCATTCCCGACCCGCATAACTTAACCCTGCGTACCTTCGTGAACGGTGAATTGCGCCAGCAAGGCACCACTGCCGATCTGATCTTCAGCATCCCGTTCCTGATTGCCTATCTCAGCGAATTTATGACCCTGCAGCCCGGCGACATGATTGCCACCGGCACGCCAAAGGGTCTGTCTGACGTACAGCCAGGCGACGAAGTGGTCGTGGAAGTGGAGGGCGTGGGCCGCCTGGTGAACCGCATTGTCAGTGAGGAGACTGCAAAATGAAAAAAATAAACCATTGGATTAACGGTAAGAACGTCGCAGGAAGTGATTACTTCCACACCACTAACCCGGCCACCGGAGAGGTGCTGGCGGAGGTCGCGTCCGGCGGTGAAGCTGAAATTCATCAGGCCGTGGCGGCGGCCAAAGAGGCATTCCCGACGTGGGCTAACCTGCCGATGAAAGAGCGCGCACGCCTGATGCGTCGCCTCGGAGATCTTATCGATCAACACGTTCCGGAGATTGCGGCCCTCGAGACCGCCGACACCGGCCTGCCGATCCACCAGACCAAAAACGTGCTTATTCCACGCGCGTCGCACAACTTCGAGTTCTTCGCCGAAGTGTGCCAGCAGATGAACGGTAAAACCTACCCGGTCGACGACAAGATGCTCAACTACACCCTGGTGCAGCCGGTGGGGGTCTGCGCGCTGGTGTCGCCGTGGAACGTGCCGTTTATGACCGCCACCTGGAAGGTTGCGCCGTGCCTGGCGCTGGGCAACACCGCGGTGCTGAAGATGTCTGAGCTCTCCCCGCTGACCGCCGACCGTCTGGGCGAGCTGGCGCTGGAGGCCGGTATTCCGGCGGGCGTGCTGAACGTGGTGCAGGGCTATGGCGCAACGGCGGGCGATGCGCTGGTACGTCACCACGACGTGCGCGCCGTCTCCTTTACCGGCGGCACCGCCACCGGGCGCAACATCATGAAAAACGCCGGACTGAAGAAATACTCCATGGAGCTGGGAGGGAAATCTCCGGTGCTGATTTTTGAAGATGCGGATATCGAACGCGCGCTGGATGCCGCCCTGTTCACCATCTTCTCCATCAACGGCGAGCGTTGCACCGCTGGCTCACGCATTTTCATTCAGCAGAGCATCTACCCGGAATTCGTCAGGCGCTTTGCCGAGCGCGCGAACCGTCTGCGCGTGGGTGACCCGACCAATCCGAACACTCAGGTTGGCGCGCTGATCAGCCAGCAGCACTGGGAAAAAGTCTCCGGCTATATCCGTCTTGGCATTGAAGAAGGCGCGACCCTGCTGGCGGGCGGCCCTGACAAACCCACCGATCTCCCTGCTCACCTGAAAAACGGCAACTTCCTGCGCCCGACCGTGCTGGCAGACGTCGACAACCGGATGCGCGTGGCCCAGGAAGAGATCTTCGGGCCGGTTGCCTGCCTGCTGCCGTTTAAGGACGAAGCCGAAGGGTTGCGTCTGGCTAACGACGTGGAGTACGGCCTGGCGTCATACATCTGGACCCAGGACGTCAGCAAAGTGCTGCGCCTGGCGCGCAATATCGAAGCCGGAATGGTGTTTGTAAACACCCAGAACGTGCGCGATCTGCGTCAGCCGTTTGGCGGCGTGAAGGCTTCCGGTACCGGGCGCGAAGGGGGCGAATACAGCTTCGAGGTGTTCGCTGAAATGAAAAACGTCTGCATCTCCATGGGCGACCATCCGATTCCAAAATGGGGGATCTGAGTATGGGCAAGTTAGCGTTAGCGGCAAAAATTACCCACGTTCCGTCAATGTACCTCTCTGAACTGCCGGGAAAAAACCACGGCTGCCGCCAGTCCGCCATCGACGGACATAAAGAAATCAGCAAGCGCTGCCGGGAGCTGGGCGTCGATACCATTATTGTGTTCGATACCCACTGGCTGGTGAACAGCGCCTACCACATCAACTGTGCGGATCATTTCTCCGGCATCTACACCAGCAACGAGCTGCCGCATTTTATCCGCGACATGACCTACGACTACGACGGTAACCCGGCGCTCGGCCAGCTTATCGCCGACGAAGCGGTGAAACTCGGCGTACGTGCCAAAGCGCACAACATCCCGAGCCTCAAGCTGGAGTACGGCACGCTGGTACCGATGCGCTACATGAACAGCGATAAGCACTTCAAAGTGATCTCTATCGCCGCGTTCTGCACCGTCCATGACTTCGCCGACAGCCGCAGGCTGGGCGAGGCCATCGTCAGCGCGATTCAGAAATATGACGGCACCGTGGCGGTGCTCGCCAGCGGTTCGCTGTCGCACCGTTTTATCGACGACCAGCGCGCCGAAGAGGGAATGAACAGCTACACCCGCGAGTTCGACCGTCAGATGGACGAACGCGTGGTGAAGCTGTGGCGTGAAGGCAAGTTCAGGGAGTTCTGCAGCATGCTGCCGGAGTATGCCCACTACTGCTACGGCGAGGGCAATATGCACGACACGGTGATGCTGCTGGGGATGCTCGGCTGGGACACATACGACGGCAAGGTGGAGTTCCTCACCGAGCTGTTCCCCAGCTCCGGCACCGGCCAGGTTAACGCCGTTTTCCCCCTGCCCGCGTCCGCGTAAGGAGCCAGCATGCCGCACTTTATTGCTGAATGCACTGACAACATCCGCGAGCAGGCGGACCTGCCAGCACTGTTCGCCAAAGTGAACGACGCGCTTGCCGCCACGGGAATCTTCCCACTCGGCGGTATCCGTAGCCGCGCGCACTGGCTGGACACCTGGCAGATGGCCGACGGTAAGCACGATTACGCCTTTGTGCATATGACGCTGAAGATTGGCGCCGGGCGCAGTCTGGAGAGCCGGGAGGCGGTGGGAAAGGCACTGTTTGAGCTGATTAAAACCCACTTCGCCGACCTGATGGCATCGCGCTATCTGGCGCTCTCTTTTGAAATAGACGAGCTGCACCCGACGCTCAATTACAAACAAAACAACGTGCACGCTTTGTTTAAGTAGCGCCCTTACCGGGCCGACAACGGCTTTGAACGCAAGCCGGGTGAGCAGCACGCCACCCGGCAACAACAGGAAATCGCCATGCTCGATAAACACACCCATACCCTGATCGCCCATCGTCTGCATCAGGCGGAGCAGTCCCGGGAGCAGATCCGCCAGATCTCGCTCGACTACCCGACGATCACCCTTGATGACGCCTACGCCGTACAGCGCGAATGGGTGAGCCTGAAAATCGCCGAAGGTCGCGTGCTGAAAGGCCACAAGATTGGCCTCACCTCCAAAGCGATGCAGGCCAGCTCGCAGATTAGCGAGCCGGACTACGGCGCTCTGCTCGACGACATGTTCTTCCACGACGGCGGCGATATCCCTGCCGACCGCTTTATCGTCCCGCGCATCGAAGTGGAGCTGGCCTTCGTGCTGGCAAAACCCCTGCGCGGCCCAAACTGCACCCTGTTCGATGTCTACAACGCCACGGATTACGTCATCCCCGCGCTGGAGCTGATCGACGCCCGCTGCCACAACATCGATCCCGAGACCCAGCGTCCGCGCAAGGTGTTCGACACCATCTCCGATAACGCCGCCAACGCAGGTGTGATCCTTGGCGGTCGCCCGATTAAGCCCGACGAGCTGGATCTGCGCTGGATCTCCGCCCTGCTCTACCGCAACGGCGTCATTGAAGAGACCGGGGTCGCCGCGGGCGTGCTCAACCACCCGGCCAACGGTGTGGCATGGCTTGCCAATAAACTCGCGCCGTACGACGTTCAGCTGGAGCCTGGCCAAATCATCCTCGGCGGTTCATTTACCCGCCCGGTGCCGGCCAGCAAGGGCGATACCTTCCACGTGGACTACGGCAAGATGGGCTCCATCAGCTGCCGTTTTGTTTAGGAGACCACCATGGAAAACAGATTCAAAGCGGCGCTGAGCGCCGGAAAACCGCAAATCGGCCTCTGGCTGGGGCTGACCAGCAGTTACAGCGCCGAGCTGCTGGCCGGTGCGGGTTTCGACTGGCTGCTGATCGACGCAGAGCACGCGCCCAATAACGTGCAAACCGTCCTGACCCAGCTGCAGGCGATCGCGCCTTACGCCAGCCAGCCGGTGGTACGCCCGTCGTGGAACGATCCGGTCCAGATCAAACAGCTGCTGGACGTCGGGGCGCAAACCCTGCTGGTGCCGATGGTACAAAACGCCGATGAAGCCCGGCTGGCGGTGCGCGCCACGCGTTATCCACCGGCGGGGATCCGCGGCGTGGGCAGCGCGCTGGCTCGCGCCTCGCGCTGGAACCGCACGCCTGATTACCTGCAGCGCGCTAACGATGCCATGTGCGTGCTGGTACAGATTGAAACGCGCGAGGCGCTGAAAAATCTGCCGCACATCCTCGACGTGGAAGGCGTGGACGGGGTGTTTATTGGCCCGGCGGATCTGAGCGCCGACATGGGCTTTGCCGGAAATCCGCAGCACCCGGAAGTCCAGGCCGCCATTGAGAAGGCCATTGCGCAGATCCGTGCGGCAGGCAAAGCGCCCGGCATCCTGATGGCTAACGAGCCGCTGGCAAAACGCTACCTCGAGCTTGGCGCGCTGTTTGTCGCCGTCGGGGTCGACACCACCCTGCTTGCACGCAGCGCCGAGGCGCTGGCGGCACGTTTTATCGATATCCCGGTTACGTCAGTAAATAACAATAAATCCGTCTACTAAACGTACGATGTGGAGCGCAACATGACGACCTCTACCCTGCAAACCCATGATAATAAAGCTGTAGAACACCGCGTTATTCAGAAGCTGTTTCGTCGTTTGATCGTGTTTCTCTTTATCCTGTTTGTCTTCTCGTTTCTTGACCGCATTAACATCGGCTTTGCCGGGCTGACGATGGGCAAAGATCTGGGCCTCACCTCGACCATGTTTGGCCTGGCCGCCACCCTGTTTTACGTCACCTACGTGATATGTGGGATCCCCAGCAACATCATGCTGGCGAAGGTCGGCGCCCGTCGCTGGATCGCCGGGATCATGGTGGTGTGGGGCATCGCTTCCACCTGCACCATGTTCGCCACCAGCCCGCACACGCTCTATGTGCTGCGCATGCTGGTGGGCATTGCCGAGGCCGGATTCCTGCCGGGGATCCTCGTCTATCTCACCTGGTGGTTCCCTGCCTACCACCGCGCCCGCGCCAATGCGTTGTTTATGATCGCCATGCCGGTGACCATGATGCTCGGCTCGATCCTCTCCGGTTATATTCTGGCCATGGACGGGCTGTGGAACCTGAAAGGCTGGCAGTGGCTGTTCCTGCTGGAGGGGCTACCGTCCGTGGTGCTTGGCGTAGTGACGTGGTTCTACCTGAACGACACGCCGGATCAGGCCAGCTGGCTGGATGACGACGAAAAGCAGGCGCTTAAAACAATGATCGCCCGCGAGCAGGAGTCGGCCATCGCCCGCCCCGTCACGCCGCGTTCGACGCTGCGCGAAGTGTTTACCCCGGCCGTGCTGCTCTATACCCTGGCCTATTTCTGCCTCACGAATACCCTGAGCGCGATTAATATCTGGACGCCGCAGATCCTGCAGAGCTTCAACACCGGCAGCAGCAACATTGTGATTGGCCTGCTGGCGGCGATCCCGCAGTTTTGCACCATCCTCGGGATGATCTGGTGGAGCCGCCGCTCCGACAGGCTGAAAGAGCGAAAAAAGCACACCATTCTGCCGTATCTCTTTGCGGCGGCAGGATGGTTACTGGCCTCGGCGACCCACCACAGCCTGATCCAGCTGCTTGGCATCATCATGGCCTCAACCGGATCGTTTACCGCCATGGCGATCTTCTGGACCACGCCGGATCGGGTTATTAGCCTGCAGTCGCGGGCGGTCGCACTGGCGGTGATCAATGCCATCGGTAACGTCGGATCCGCCGTCAGCCCGCTGTTGATCGGCATTCTGCGTGACAGCACCGGCAGCTTCAGCTCCGGGTTGTGGTTTGTTGCCGGCTTGCTGGTGGTCGGCGCGCTGGTGCTGACACGTATCCCGATGACGCAGCGGGAAAGCCTTGAGCACGAGCCGGGTATGGCGGCGCAGAAAATCCCGTAAGGAGCGGCTATGTGCCAGAACCCGATCGCGAATATCGACATCAGCAAAGAGTACGACGAAAGTCTGGGAACGGATGATGTTCACTATCAGTCGTTCGCCCGCATGGCGGCCTTTTTTGGCCGCGACATGCAGGCTCACCGTCACGACCAGTATTTTCAGATGCACTTTCTGGATACAGGACAGATCGAACTGCAGCTCGACGATCACCGCTACTCGGTGCAGGCTCCGCTGTTTGTGCTCACCCCCCCGTCGGTACCGCACGCGTTTATTACCGAATCCGACAGCGACGGGCACGTTCTGACGGTGCGCGAGGATCTGATCTGGCCGCTGCTGGAAGTGCTCTACCCCGGCACGCGGGAAGCCTTTGGCCTGCCGGGGATCTGCCTGTCGCTGGCCGATAAGCCGGACGAACTGGCGGCACTGAAGCACTACTGGCCGCTGATTGCCCGGGAATCGACGGAACAACTGCCCGGGCGCGAACACACGCTGGTTCTGTTAGCCCAGGCGGTGTTCACCCTGCTGCTGCGCAACGCGAAGCTCGACGATCACGCCGCCAGCGGCATGCGCGGCGAGCTGAAACTGTTCCAGCGCTTTACCCAGTTGATTGACGTCCATTTTCATGAGCACTGGACGGTGCCGGAATATGCCAGCGAACTGCACCTGACCGAATCGCGTCTGACCGATATCTGCCGGCGCTTCGCCAACCGCCCGCCGAAGCGGCTGATTTTTGACCGTCAGCTGCGTGAAGCGAGGCGGATGCTGCTCTTCTCCGACAGCGCGGTCAGCGAAATCGCCTGGCAGCTGGGGTTTAAAGACCCGGCCTATTTTGCCCGGTTTTTTAATCGGTTAGTGGGGTGTTCGCCGAGCGCGTATCGGGCACAAAAAGTACCGGTGTCGTCTGTCACCCCACCCCAGCCCTGACCCTCCCCCGGGTTCAGGGTGAGGGAAATCACACTCTGCGATCATATGCGAAAAGTACCAGCCGTTGTCCCAATCGTCCCTTCACGTTCACCCCCGCTCAGGCTTCAATTAAACAACAAAAACAAAACATAAATTTAACATCACTGTTCCGATACGAGGTCCCTATGAAGCCTGAAGATTTCCGCGCTGATGCCAAACGTCCGTTAACCGGTGAAGAGTATTTAAAAAGCCTGCAGGATGGCCGTGAGATTTATATCTACGGCGAGCGCGTCAAAGACGTGACCACTCATCCGGCGTTTCGCAATGCGGCAGCCTCCATCGCACAGATGTACGATGCGCTGCACAAGCCTGACATGCAGGACACGCTGTGCTGGGGTACCGATACCGGCAGCGGCGGCTACACCCATAAGTTTTTCCGCGTGGCGAAAAGCGCCGACGACCTGCGTCAACAGCGTGACGCCATCGCCGAGTGGTCGCGCCTGAGCTACGGCTGGATGGGCCGCACCCCGGACTACAAGGCGGCGTTTGGCTGCGCGCTCGGTGCCAATCCGGCGTTCTACGGCCAGTTCGAACAGAACGCCCGCAACTGGTACACCCGTATTCAGGAAACCGGGCTTTACTTCAACCACGCCATCGTTAACCCCCCCATCGACCGTCACAAACCGGCGGACGAAGTAAAAGACGTCTACATCAAGCTGGAAAAAGAGACCGACGCCGGGATCATCGTTAGCGGCGCAAAAGTGGTGGCAACCAACTCGGCGCTGACTCACTACAACATGATCGGTTTTGGCTCCGCACAGGTGATGGGCGAAAACCCGGACTTCGCGCTGATGTTCGTTGCGCCAATGGACGCCGAAGGCGTGAAGTTGATCTCTCGCGCCTCTTACGAAATGGTGGCAGGCGCGACCGGCTCTCCGTACGACTACCCGCTCTCCAGCCGTTTCGACGAAAACGACGCGATCCTGGTGATGGATCATGTGTTGATCCCCTGGGAAAACGTGCTGATCTACCGCGATTTCGATCGCTGCCGTCGCTGGACCATGGAAGGCGGTTTTGCCCGCATGTACCCGCTGCAGGCCTGCGTACGTCTGGCGGTGAAGCTCGATTTCATTACCGCGCTGCTGAAGAAATCGCTGGAGTGTACCGGCACCCTGGAGTTCCGCGGCGTGCAGGCGGATCTCGGGGAAGTGGTGGCCTGGCGCAACATGTTCTGGGCGCTGAGCGACTCCATGTGTTCTGAAGCCACGCCGTGGGTGAATGGTGCGTACCTGCCGGATCACGCGGCGCTGCAGACCTACCGCGTCATGGCCCCGATGGCCTATGCGAAGATCAAGAACATCATCGAGCGTAACGTCACCAGCGGCCTGATCTATCTGCCGTCCAGCGCACGAGACCTGAACAATCCGCAGATCGACCAGTATCTGGCGAAATACGTGCGCGGCTCCAACGGCATGGATCACGTGGAACGCATTAAGATTTTGAAACTGATGTGGGATGCCATCGGCAGCGAGTTTGGTGGTCGTCACGAGCTGTATGAGATCAACTACTCCGGCAGCCAGGACGAAATCCGTCTGCAGTGTCTGCGTCAGGCACAGAGCTCTGGCAACATGGACAAAATGATGGCAATGGTCGACCGCTGCATGTCCGAGTACGACCAGCATGGCTGGACGGTGCCGCACCTGCACAATAATTCCGATATCAACATGCTGGATAAGCTGCTGAAATAACGCAGCGGGAGGTTTCAATGCATACAGAACAACGCCTGCGTTTTCGCGATGCGATGGCCAGCCTGTCGGCGGCGGTTAACGTTGTCACCACCGAGGGCGATGCAGGACGCTGCGGTATCACCGCCACCGCCGTCTGTTCGGTCACGGACACCCCGCCATCGTTGATGGTCTGCATCAATGCCAACAGTGCCATGAACCCGGTTTTCCAGGGTAACGGTAAGCTGTGCGTTAACGTGCTGAACCATGAGCAGGAGATCATGGCCCGCCACTTCGCCGGGATGACCGGCATGGCAATGGACGATCGCTTTGCCCTCTCCTGCTGGCAGAAAGGTCCGCAGGGGCAACCGGTGCTGAAGGGCGCGCTGGCAAGCCTTGAAGGCGAGATTAGCCAGGTGCAAACCATCGGCACCCATCTGGTTTATCTCGTTGAAATTAAAAACATCATTCTGAGCGAAGCGGGACACGGCCTGATCTATTTTAAACGCCGTTTCCACCCCGTCATGATGGAGACTGAAGCCGCAGTGTGACCCCCTCCTGCGCTGGCCGTTTCCCGGCCAGCGCCAATTTCCACAAAAATTCCTAAGGTTTCCGCTTAATCACGCCGTTATATAGCCATAAGAGAAATTTTCTGTGTCTGAATACTGACAATACATGTCAGTGCGACCCGCATCATTCAGCGCATACCCTAATATACAGGAAGACCTTATGGCTAAATCGACGCGGAGCCGCTCGGCTGAACGTCTGGTCGATATTCTGGTTGAGTTACATTTAAATGGTGTGGTAAACCGCAGTGCGCTCATGGAAAAATTTAAAATTACCGAGCGCACTGTCTACCGGGATTTAAATGCGCTTTCACCTATTGTGGAACATACCGGTAACGGACTGTATCGTCTGATCCACTCCGCACAATCTCCCGGTGGACAAGGATTACATCACACGATTGCTAACTTCCTGAATGCCGATAGCTTTTTCCCGGAAAGAAATACGGAGTTCTGGCAGAAACTTGAAACACGCGTTGACGAAAATCATATTCTTATTCTTATTCTTGGCAACGAAGCAGAGCACACGGTAGAACATGATATTCGTCGCTATTTATCGAAAATCGAGAAATCGATTAAGAATCGTAATGTATGCCAGATCGTTTATAAGGGTAAAACCCGCCTGATTAATCCCTATAAACTCATTAACAATAAAAATATATGGTATTTACAAGCCACCGAGAATAGCCGGCTAAAATCCTTCTCGTTGAGTCAGATTAGCTGGTTTGATATTCAACAAAAAACCTTCACGCCGGAAGAAAATGCGCTCGGGCTGCTGGAAAAAAGTCTTGATCCGTGGGTGTCGGAAGACACTTTCGAAGTGAAAATATTCATTAAAGATACTATTTCACATTACTTTATGCGCCGCGACCTGCTGCCGGAACAAGAGCTTGTCGGTGAGCAGCACAACGGCGTCACGCTGCGCTGTCAGGCGGCACACGAGAACCAGATCCTGCCGCTGCTGTTCTACTGGCTGCCGAACATTCAAATCCTGGAGCCCAACTGGCTAAAAGAGAAGCTGCTTAAAACGCTGGAAAATTATCTGGCGGTAGAGCGCACAGCAGATAACCACGTGATCTCAATCACATAATTTCTCCCGGCGGCGGCGAGACGGAACCACTCGCCGCCCTCTTTGACCGCTCACCTGGCCCTTTCAACCGCTCATTCATTTACCTGTCTTTACACGCGCGTGGTTCTGGCACGATCGCTCCAGCATTAATCAATACCTCCTCATAACGAACCCTGACCCTTTTTCATTACATAAAAAACCAGGTCTTACTATGGATACGAAAAAACTACTGAAGCACGTGCCCTGGGCGTTACTCGGGATCCTCGGCGCTTTTTGTCTGGCGGTTGTCGCACTACGCCGGGGCGAACACGTAAGCGCCCTGTGGATCGTCGTTGCGTCTGTCTCCGTCTATCTTGTTGCTTATCGCTACTACAGCTTATACATCGCGCAGAAGGTCATGAAACTCGACCCGACGCGTGCCACTCCGGCGGTCATTAATAATGACGGCCTCAACTACGTGCCCACCAACCGCTACGTGTTGTTTGGTCACCACTTTGCCGCTATCGCCGGTGCGGGTCCGCTGGTCGGCCCGGTTCTGGCCGCGCAGATGGGCTACCTGCCTGGTACCCTGTGGCTGCTCGCGGGCGTAGTGCTGGCCGGGGCGGTGCAGGACTTTATGGTGCTGTTTATCTCTTCTCGCCGTAACGGCGCCTCTCTGGGTGAGATGGTGAAAGAGGAGATGGGCCGCGTGCCGGGGACCATCGCACTGTTCGGCTGCTTCCTGATTATGATCATCATCCTCGCGGTGCTGGCGTTAATCGTGGTGAAAGCGCTGGCCGAAAGTCCGTGGGGGGTCTTCACCGTCTGCTCTACCGTGCCGATTGCGCTGTTCATGGGTATCTACATGCGCTTTATCCGCCCGGGTCGCGTGGGTGAAGTGTCGGTGATTGGTATTGTGCTGCTGGTTGCATCCATCTACTTCGGTGGCGTGATTGCGCACGACCCGTACTGGGGCCCGGCGCTGACCTTCAAGGACACCACCATCACCTTCGCGCTGATTGGGTATGCGTTTGTCTCCGCTCTTCTGCCGGTCTGGCTGATCCTGGCACCGCGTGACTACCTGGCGACCTTCCTGAAAATCGGCGTTATCGTCGGTCTGGCGATCGGCATCCTGGTAATTAACCCGGATCTCAAAATGCCGGCAGTGACCCAGTACATCGACGGTACCGGTCCTCTGTGGAAAGGTGCGCTGTTCCCGTTCCTGTTTATCACCATCGCCTGCGGTGCGGTCTCTGGCTTCCACGCCCTGATTGCTTCCGGTACCACACCGAAGCTGCTGGCTAACGAAAAAGACGCGCGTCTGATTGGCTACGGCGCAATGCTGATGGAGTCTTTCGTGGCGATCATGGCGCTGGTTGCCGCGTCCATCATCGAACCGGGTCTCTACTTCGCGATGAACACCCCTCCAGCAGGCCTGGGGATTACCATGCCAAACCTGCATGAGATGGGCGGTGATAACGCGGCGCTGATCATGGCGCAGCTGAAAGATGCGAGCGCACATGCTGCCGCAACCGTCAGCTCCTGGGGCTTCGTGATTTCGCCTGAGCAGATCATGCAGACCGCGAAAGACATTGGCGAACCGTCAGTCCTGAACCGCGCCGGTGGCGCACCGACGCTGGCAGTGGGTATCGCACACGTGTTCCACAAAGTGCTGCCGTGGGCGGACATGGGCTTCTGGTACCACTTCGGTATTCTCTTTGAAGCGTTGTTCATCCTCACCGCGCTGGACGCCGGTACCCGTGCGGGACGCTTTATGCTGCAGGACCTGCTGGGTAACTTCGTGCCGTTCCTGAAGAAAACCGACTCTCTGGTGGCGGGTATTCTGGGAACCGCGGGCTGCGTGGGTCTGTGGGGCTACCTGCTGTATCAGGGCGTTGTCGACCCGCTGGGCGGCGTGAAGAGCCTGTGGCCGCTGTTCGGTATCTCTAACCAGATGCTGGCCGCTGTCGCCCTGGTTCTTGGCACCGTTGTACTGGTGAAGATGAAACGCACCAAATACATCTGGGTCACCGTGATCCCTGCGCTGTGGCTGCTGCTCTGCACCACCTGGGCACTTGGTCTGAAACTGTTCAGCGCCAATCCGCAGCTGGAAGGCTTCTTCTTCATGGCTAACCAGTACAAAGAGAAAATTGCCGCAGGCGGTGCGGACCTCACTGCCCAGCAGATTGCCAACATGAACCATATCGTGGTGAACAACTACACCAACGCAGGTTTGAGCATTCTGTTCCTGGTGGTGGTGTACAGCATCATCTTCTACGGCATTAAAACCTGGCTGAACGTGCGTAACGCCGAGGGTCGTACGGATAAAGAAACCCCGTATGTCCCGGTACCGGAAGGCGGCGTGAAGACCTCTTCACACCACTAATCCGCCCTCGCATCCCTCTCCCTCCGGGAGAGGGTTAGGGTGAAGGGAAACTACGCCCGGCAGCCCCTGCCGGGCTTTTTCTATCTGGAAGGCACAATGTTTGGTAACTTAGGCGAAGCGAAAAAATACCTCGGTCAGGCGGCGAAAATGCTGATTGGCATTCCGGACTATGACAACTACGTTGAGCATATGAAGACCAACCATCCGGATAAACCGTACATGACCTATACCGAATTCTTCCGCGAGCGTCAGGAAGCGCGCTACGGCGGGAGTGGAGAAGGCGGCGTACGCTGCTGCTAAAGGAGAGACCATGACCCCGATTGCCGTCACCCTGCTGACCGGTTTCCTTGGCGCCGGTAAAACCACCCTGCTGCGCCACATTCTGAACGCGCAGCACGGCTTCAAAATCGCCGTGATCGAAAACGAATTCGGCGAAGTCTCGGTCGACGATCAGCTGATTGGCGATCGCGCCACGCAGATCAAAACCCTGACTAACGGCTGCATCTGCTGCACCCGCTCGAATGAATTAGAAGACGCCCTGCTGGATCTGCTCGACAGCCGCGATCGCGGTGAAATCGATTTTGATCGCCTGGTGATTGAATGCACCGGTATGGCCGACCCCGGCCCGATTATTCAGACCTTTTTCGCCCATGAGATCCTCTGCCAGCGCTACCTGCTGGACGGCGTCATTGCGCTGGTCGACGCGGTTCATGCCGACGAACAGATGAACCAGTTCACCCTCGCCCAGTCGCAGGTGGGCTACGCCGATCGCATCCTGCTGACCAAAACCGACGTGGCGGGCGACAGCGAAAAACTGCGCGAGCGCCTGACGCGTATCAACTCGCGCGCGCCGATTTACATCGCGACGCACGGTGATATCGACCTCTCGCAGCTGTTCAACACCAACGGCTTTATGCTGGAAGAGCATGTCACCTCAACGCCGCGCTTCCACTTTATGGCAGATAAGCAAAACGACGTCTCGTCGATTGTGGTCGAGCTGGATTACCCGGTGGATATCAGCGACGTCTCCCGCGTCATGGAAAACCTGCTGCTCTCTTTTGCCGACAGGCTGTTGCGCTACAAAGGGATGCTGTGGATTGATGGCGAACCGAACCGCCTGCTGTTCCAGGGCGTACAGCGGCTGTACAGCGCGGACTGGGACAGACCGTGGGGAGATGAAACGCCGCGAAGCGTCATGGTGTTTATTGGGCTACAGCTGCCGGAAGATGAGATCCGGACAGCGTTTGCAGCACTGCGCAAATAACCGTACGAACGCAGCCCTCTCCGCAGTTGAGGAGAGGGCTGGGAGATTATTTCAGCGCGTCGGGCAGCGTCACAATCCACAGTTCGCTTTCTGACGCCGGCTTCGCCAGCGGCTTCACGGCGAGGGTGGTCGCAACCGGTTTATCATCAATCGTGAGCGCACCTTGCGAATTCACCCGATAATCCTTGAGCTTCTTGCCCTCGACCGGATTTTCCATCGCCACCTTCACGCCAAAGTCGTTATCGTTCGCGACCGCCAGCGTGTTGTTGTCAATCAGCGCTAACCCTTCGGCCTTTTCCTGCTGCCAGCCAAGCGCGCGCAAATCCACGACCTGGGTTTTAGCCGCTAGCGTAATGCCGCGCTGGGCCAGCGTTTTCTCGTCATCAAACTCCGGGTATTCGCCCGGCTTATCGAAGCGTGTCAGATCGCTCGCCTTGCTGAGGTCCACCTTGTAGATGAGGTTGCGCATGCCATCGTTTTTATCGCTGCCCTGCTCAATCAGCAGCAGGTGCTGGTTATCAAGCGCCACAATGTCACCGATTTTGGCGTCACTGTTTTTGCTGTAGGCTGCGCTGTCGATGGGATAACCATACATCGCGGTTTTCCCGGTCGCCGGGTCGAAGCTCACCAGGCGGGTAAACAGCGCCTGTTTTTTGCTTTTACCGTCGATATCCAGCGTGCTTTGCACCGCGGCAATGATACGCCCGTCCGGCATACGGGTCAGGCCTTCAAAGCCCCGGTTTGGTTGACGCCATTTAATAATATTCGGCAAGCCGCCCGCGATGGATTTCTCGCCTTCCGCCGCCTGCGGACCGTGAATCGCCAGGATCTTGCCTTTGCTGTCGACGTTAATCAGGAACGGACCGTACTCGTCGCACAGCCAGTAACCGCCTTTACCATCCGGCGTGATACCTTCCGTATCCAGCCCGCGATTGTCGCCCTTCAGCACCTTTAACGTGTCACTGAACGCCACTTCATTGGTCGAGCCAATCACGCCGCTTTGCAGCGGCAGACCGTTGATCTCGCCTTTATCGTCATGCAGAGGGCGCGCATCGACGGCCTCCGCTTTGCCATTTTGTACGCGAATCGTCATCAGCAGCGGAGCGAAATCGGGCGTGACAAAGATTTTGGCTTCGTTTTTCCC
This sequence comes from Enterobacter sp. MEB024, assembly GCF_030209635.1. Taxonomy (NCBI): domain Bacteria; kingdom Pseudomonadati; phylum Pseudomonadota; class Gammaproteobacteria; order Enterobacterales; family Enterobacteriaceae; genus Enterobacter; species Enterobacter sp. MEB024. Next base: position 282,184 of record NZ_JARVRQ010000006.1, read on the forward strand.
CACTTTCGGCGAATCCGCATTCGGACCGCGATCGGTCACGGTCGCAAACGTCAGGGTATCGCCCTGTTTACCGGTAAACAGCAGGCCAGAGCCAATCCCGACCGGGAGCCCCTTCGGGAACGCACCGGCAAACGCGCCGCTGTAGCTCACGCGCGTGCCTTCGGGGAAGCTGACAACATAGTGTTCGGCCGTGGGCTGCGCCGCCAGGCCAGAGAAAGAGAGCGCACAACCGATAAGCACAGGAATAATTTTTCTTTTCATATTGTTAGTATCCAGAAAGTGAAGCCAACAACGTAAAGAACAAACGTGTCAGGAAAATGACACCGCAGAGATACGCGGGCAGGCAATTGCAGGCGCGTGAACCGCCAGAAATGTAAAACTAAACCACAAAGTGTAAAATTTGAAATGTTTCTGGAAATTATTAGAAAGCCAATTAATTCATGTCAAACGGTTATCCTCTGTCTCGTTCAGTGTCTATTTAGTCAAAAAACTAAACCTGTCCTAAACGTCCAGGTAATACATATTGACCCGGCGATAACTAAACATGAAAGCAACATTTCAAAAGCCAGCCATTAACAAAAACAGCATAAAAACACGACCTTAATCACATTTGCAGTCATAAACATCGCTTGTTAAGGTGGCCTCAGATGAAATTAATGACGAGGCACAAAACATGAAAAAACTGAATGTTCTTCTTCTTTCTGCTCTGACCGTCCTGTCGGGTTCCGCACTGGCTATGGGCGGCACGATTGAGCAAGGTAAAAACTTTACTAATCTTAATCTGGAAATGGGTAAATCCTCATCCGGCGTGTACCTTGAAAGCAACTGGCTCAAAAACACTGACGACGGCACGCAAACAGGTGGCGTTGGCGCCGGTTACAACCTGGAAGTGGGCCCGGTGATGCTGAATGCCGGTGCTAAAGCAATCTACCTTGGCCCGAAAAAAGGCGATAACGGCGTGGCATTCCCCATCGGTGGCGGTATTAACGTTGCGCTGACGGACAGCATCCACGTGTTTGGCGAAGGGTATGCCGCACCAGAAGGTCTGAACAACAGCGTGAAAAACTACGTGGAAGCCAACGGCGGTGTGAGCTGGACGCCAATCACGCCTGTGACGCTGAAAGTGGGTTATCGTCACGTAAGCGTTGACGGCAAAGACGGTCGCCCTGGCCACACGCTGATCGACGGCGCATATGTAGGCGGTGGAGTCACCTTCTGATGAAACACCGCATTACCGCGCTTTGCGTTCTGAGCATCACGCTTCTGCTCACCGGTTGCGTCCAGTATAAATGGGTGAAACCGGGAGTCAGTGACGCTGAGATGAATAAAAAGCTCACGGAATGCGAAGCACAGGCCCTGATTGATCTGCCCCCGGACAATGTTGTGACCGGTTCGAGCTCGGAAAAAATGGACAAATCGAAAAAGAAAAAGGATATTTCCACGAGCTACACGGTTGAAGACGCGAATGAATATCGCCGGGATACCTTAGTCGACAGCTGCATGTTCAAAAGCGGCTGGGACAAGATTGAAGTGCAATAACCTCAAAAAAACCTGCCGGATGGCAGGTTTTTTATTCGCGGAGTTACTTACGCACCACCACCAGCTTCTGGTTCACAAACTCTTTGATCCCCAGGTCCGACAGTTCGCGTCCGTAACCGGATCGCTTCACGCCGCCAAACGGCAGCTCTGGCGCGGTATCGGTGAGCCAGTTGATATACACCATGCCGGTCTCAATACGCGACGCCATTTTCTTCGCCCGCTCGATATCCTTGCTGAACACCGCGCCGCCCAGACCATAGTGGGAATCGTTCGCCAGTGCGACCGCTTCGTCATCATTTTTCACCACATAGATCTGCGCCACCGGGCCGAAGAATTCCTCAAAGTAGGCCGGGTTGTCGCGCGAGATATGCGTCAGGATCGTCGGCTCAAAGAAGCACCCGTCACGCTGCACCGGTTTGCCACCGTAATGCAGCGTCGCGCCGTTTTTCACCGCCTCGTTGACCTGTCTGGTCAACGTGTCCAGCGCATCCTGAGAGGACAGCGGCCCCAGGGTGGTGCTCTCGTCCAGCGGATCGCCAATCTTCACCTGCTTAAATGCCTCGGTGAATTTCGCGAGGAAGGCATCCGCAATCTTCTCATGCAGGATGAAACGCTTCGCCGCCGTACAGACCTGACCGGCGTTATTGAGTCGGGCATTCACGCCCGTCTTCACGGCCTTCTCCAGATCGGCATCATCCAGCACCACAAAGACGTCATTACCGCCCAACTCCAGGGTCGATTTTTTGATGTGCTTCGCCGCCTGCGCCGCGACCACGCTACCCGCTTTTTCGGAACCGGTCAGCGCGGCACCCTGTACACGATCGTCGGCGATGATGTTCGCCACCTGATCCGACGAAATAAACAGGTTGGTCCACGCCCCTTCCGGTGCACCGGCCTCGCGCACCAGATGTGCAAACGTCTCTGCACAGTGCGGCACGATGCTGGCGTGTTTGGCGATCACCGGGTTACCGGCCGCCAGGTTCGGGGCGAGGACACGCATCAGCTGGTAATAAGGGAAGTTCCACGGCTCAACGGCCATCAGCACGCCAATAGGGTGGTGCTCGACCCACGCTTCCCCGAGTTCGGAGTCGTACTTCACCGGGGCGAGGAACCGTTGGGCATTATCCGCGTAGTAGCGGGCGATTTGCGCGCACAGTTTCACTTCACCGCGGCTCTGCTCAATGAGCTTACCCATCTCCTTGCTGGCAATTTTGGCCAGATCCTCCGTACGTTCGTCGATGAGGTCCGCAAGTTTACGCAGTACCGGCAGGCGCTGGTTAATGTCGCCTTTTGCCCAGTCCGAATGGTAAAGCGCATCGGCCGCCTTCAGCGCCGCTTCAACATCCGCGTCGGTATGGGAGGGATATTCTTTGATGAGCTGGTTTGTGGCAGGATTTACTGTCTGGTAAGCCATGTCGAATCTCCTTGTTTTACCGCTTAGGGTATTAAGGGTAGACAATATGACTGGCGATGGACGTAAAGTTGGGTATATCCGGAAGGTTCTTAGCGTGGTACTGCAACATGTCGCGCGGGCATGGTATAAAAAACGTTCCTGACAGGAGTCCCCCATGACCGAGACCCGACACATCCGCCAGACCTTTCATCGCGCCTGCGGCCACGAGCTGCGCAGCACGTGGCAGAGCACCCAGGCGTATAAACGTCATTGTCACCCACAGCTCTCTATTGGCGCGATCCTGGAAGGCCAGACGTGCTGCACAGTCCATGACAGGGAGTATATCCTGACCCCTGGCGACATCATCGTCATCCCGGCGCATGCGCCCCACAGCTGCAACCCGGTGGCGGGGCAGCCACGCAGCTATCATATGCTGTATATCGACACTGACCTTTCGCTGGCACTGCAGGTCATTCGCGACCAAACGCTGTTTAATCATTATCTTGACGTGGTTGAGAACATGACCGCGGCCTCCCTGAACGCACTGCTTTGCGCCCTTCCTCCCTCTACAGGCCGTACAGATAAGCCCCATTCATTGAGTCAGCAGGTGCAAGAGGCGTTTCTGTCGAACCTCACCGCCCCGCCTTCCCTTGACGACCTTGCCCGGCGATTTTCACTGCGCAAAGAGACGTTAATCCGCACCTTTAAACAGGACACCGGCCTGACGCCAGGACGCTTTCTCAGCATCTCTCGCGTGGAATACGCCAAAGCGCGACTGCGTGCGGGAGATGATCTCGCCGATGTCGGTTACCAGAGCGGGTTTGCCGACCAGAGCCATTTCCATAAAACCTTTGTCAGCTACACGGCCGCCACGCCTCGCCAGTACGCGACGGGCCGATCAATATCAGACAATAATCAGGATACGTAACGCCGTAAGGTGATCTCCGTTTTTGCTCTGGAGGTCACGATGGAACTGTTCTTCCCTTCCGCTTTTCTCGCCCTGGCGCTGGCGCATTTTGTAGCCCTGTTAAGCCCCGGTCCGGATTTCTTTTTGCTGGTCGGTTACGCCGCGCGTTACCGGCTGCGCGGCAGTGCCGGGTTGTGCCTCGGTATCGCCGCGGGTAACGCGCTCTATATTGTGCTGGTGATTATCGGCTGGAGTGCCCTGCGCACGTTTTCGTGGCTGTTCACCCTTATCGAATTATCCGGCGCGCTCTACCTGCTCTGGATTGGATCGCGGCTGGCGCGCAGCCGCCCGCAGACGCTTGCGCTCAATGAGACTCATCAGCGGTGCCCCTCATTGCGTAAGCAAATCCTGCTGGGGCTCGGTTCGGCACTGTTAAACCCGAAGAATGCACTTTTTTATCTGGCGCTCATGACGGCGCTGTTAGGGCCAGATGTCACGTTGCTTCAGCAGTCAACCTGCGGTGTCTGGATGGTAATGGTGGTGCTGGTCTGGGATTTAGCGCTAGTGTCGCTGATGGGCTTGCCCGTGGTTCAGCGGACGCTCAGCCGTTCACTCTGGCTGATTGAGCGAACCGCTGGCGTGGTGCTGATGGCGTTTGGTGGGTGGGTCGTGTGGCGTTTTTTGCATTTTCTTCCCGCCTCCCTCTATTCTTAAGCCATGGAAAAAATAGCTGAACTTAAACGCGCCAAGTTGCTGGCGCTGTCGCTGCTGCTGATTGCCGCCGCGGCGTTTATCACCACCCTGTTCCTGCCGCAAACCTTCTGGGTGCGCGGCGTAAAGGCCATTGCCGAGGCGGCGATGGTCGGCGCGCTGGCGGACTGGTTTGCCGTCGTCGCGCTGTTTCGCCGGGTGCCCATTCCGTTTATCTCACGCCATACGGCGATCATTCCGCGCAACAAAGACCGCATTGGCGACAATCTGGGTCAGTTCGTGCAGGAAAAGTTTCTCGATACCCAGTCACTGGTGGCATTGATCCGCCGCTATGAGCCGGCACAGATGATTGGCACCTGGTTCAGCCAGCCCGACAACGCCCGGCGCGTCGGGCTGCATCTGATTCAGGTAATGAGCGGTTTTCTTGAACTGACCGACGACGGACGCATTCAGCGGCTGCTCAAACGGGCGGTGCACAAGGCCATCGACAAGTTCGACTTCACCGAAACCAGCGCGGTGATGCTGGAGAGCATGACCCGGAACAATCGCCATCAGGTGCTGCTGGACGCCATCATCAACCGCCTGATCGCGCTTATCCAGCGTGACAGCACGCGGGACTTTATCGCCGACCAGATTGTGCACTGGCTGAAGACCGAGCATCCGCGCAAGGCCATGGTGCTGCCTACCGAGTGGCTCGGCGATCAGAGTGCGGAGATGGTGTCGAATGCGGTGAATACGCTGCTGGATGATATCAGCCACGACCGCACGCACCAGATCCGTCAGGCGTTTGACCGCGCCACGCTGAAGTTTATCGACAACCTGAAAAACGATCCGGAAATGGCCGCCAAAGCCGATAACATCAAGCACTACCTGAAGAACGACGAGGCGTTTAACCGTTATCTGGGCGAGATGTGGGCCGACCTGCGTCAGTGGCTGAAAGCGGATATGCAAAGCGAGGACTCGCGCGTCAGGCAGCGCATCGCCAACGCCGGTCTGTGGTTTGGTGAAACGCTGTCGAACGATGCCAGCCTGCAGGCATCGCTGAACGAGCATCTGGAGCAGGCGGCGCACCGCGTAGCACCGGATTTTGCCGCGTTCCTCACGCGGCATATCAGCGACACGGTCAAGAGCTGGGATGCCAAAGACATGTCGCGCCAGATTGAGCTTAACATCGGCAAAGACCTGCAGTTCATCCGTGTGAACGGCACGCTGGTGGGCGGGACCATTGGCCTGATCCTGTTTTTACTCTCGCAATTGCCTGCCGTGCTCGCGCATTAATTCGCCTCAGGCGGCGCGATCACATAGCGCGTAGGGGCAAAGCGATTGAGGATCAAATGCACCAGGAAGACCATTGTCAGGGTCGCCACCAGCGCAAAGGTCACCGAGGTAATGCGATAGAGATCGCTGAACACCAGGTCGCTGTCCGGGTGCATGTTCTGCCCGAACATAATGCCGATGGTGGTGATGCTGGAAAACCCGACCCCGGCGCCGACCTTCTCCATCACGTGCAGCCGCGCGCCAAATGCCAGCCCAAGGCCGATAAGCGGCATCATCAGCAGCATATGGCTGCTGTGATCGTAAAGGATAAGCTGGACGACCAGAATGTAGAGGCAGCCCAGCACCACGCCTACCACGCGCCAGAGGGAACTCATCACCGCGCCGCGATAGTGCATGGGAAACAGAATCAACACCCCGGCCATCAGCGCGGACAGTGAGTCGCTCAGGTCGCTTATCTGGAAGATGACGAAAATCAGGGTGGCAACGGTCCCGGAAAGCAGCGACTCGTGGCGCACACGGGCGTCATCTTTTTCAATCAGCGGCGGCGGCTTGCGCGGCTCCACGTCCGGCAGCAGGTAATTCATCAGCGCGCTCAGGCACACCGCCATAACGCTCGCTTCGATATTGGAAAACAGCAACGTATGCCAGTCGGTGGTGGGATAGCTCATAAAGTTGAGCATCACGCTCTGGCAGACCACGCCCATCGAACCAAACAGAAACAGCGGTCCCTTACTCATAAAGCGAAAACGCATGACGTACAGGGCGAACACGACTAACGTCATGATCACCGGCCATTGTGACAGATAGCCGATGATAATGACCATTTCAACGCAGTTAAGCGAGGCGCTAAAGATAAATTGCTTCGCCACGTGGCGGTTAAAGACCGGTACCAGCGACAGCAGCATAATGGGGTAGACCACGAAAAACACGCCGTAGTGAGTGTTGTAAAAACTCGAAATGCTCAGCGCAATCATGCCGGCAAAGACGATGCGCAGGGTCTGGCGAAAATCGTTTGCCGTATAGACGATGTTGCCGTGCGGGGTAAACACCCGCGCCAGAGTGTTAATAGACATAGTGCAGCAGGCTCACCAGGTGGATCTGCATCCCGGAGAAGAAGCGCGCAAACGGCCCTTCGCTGTTATAGAGCTGCACGGTGGCACGCGCACCGGTCGGAAGTTGCTTCGGCAGTGCCTCGTCCAGCGCCACGTGGATTCGCATACGCTGGGCATCACGAACCCACCGGTTGGAGGTTTCTGGCTCGGACAGCTCGCCGTTCACCGCCTCCTGTCCGGCGAGGATCCCCGCATCGCTGCTGGTCACATGCGCACGGAAGACGTGTCCCGGTAAGGCGTCAAACACCACGGCGGCATCGGTTCCCTGATGGGTATGGCGCAGGCTCTTCTCGCGGAAGTCGGCCACGATATCGGCCTGATTATTCACCAGCGCCAGCGCGGCCGAACCGGAGGAGGCGTAATAGCCGGGGCTGAGCTGCAGGTTACTGACCGTGCCGTCCGCCTGGGCGTAAACCTTCGTCCAGCCAAGATTCAGTTCCGCTTCATCCAGCGCGTTGCGGTATTTCTGCAGGGTGACGTTGCGGTGTTCTTCCCGCTCACCGCGCTGAATGCGCAGGTTACGGATGTTCGCCTGCAGCGAACTGACGGACTGCTCGCTGCTCTGCCAGGTGGTCCGGACTTTATCCAGATCCGCCTGCGACACGTTCTGCAGCGTGCTGAGTTTCTGATAACGATCGTAGGTCACCTTGTCGTTACGCGCGGTCAGCACGGCGGTTTTCAGGCTGGCCTGTGCGGCCGCGATCTGCGCATCCAGCTGTTCGTTAGAGAGACGCGCCTGCTCCAGCGCGATTTGCGCTGCTTCCACTTTATTGCGAAACGGCGTGTCATCCAGCTCAAACAGCAGGTCGCCTCGCTTCACCTGGCTGTTGTTGTGTACATGGACAGCCGCCACGTAGCCGGAGACGCGCGGAGAAACCGGTGTCACCACGCGCATGACGGTGGAGTCCGGCGTCAGCGGGATCCAGATGTCCGCGACGACAAAGTAGACAAACATCAGCAGGAAAGAGGCAATACTTACCCTTACCCAGCGGGCAAACTTTTGTTCAGGAGTCATTATTTTTCGGTCTTGTTATCTTCTTCGCGGATTTTCCGCAAATTGCAGGCGATTTGATTCAATGTGGCGCTGAAAATATCGAGATGCTCCGGCGCGATGTTTTGCGATACGCGCGCCTGAAATGTCTCGATCACCCGGGAGAGTGTCCTGAGTACGGCGTTCCCCTCCGGCGTCAGCGTGAGTAGCCGGATACGCTTGTCATAAGGCGATACGGTGCGTAACAGGTAACCCTGTTTTTCCAGCTGTGTCAGCGTGCGCATCAGCGGCGGCAGTTCAATACCCTGTACCTCCGCCAGTTCACTCACCGAGACGTTATCCCCAAGCTGTTGAAGCTGCATCATCACCGTCCAGCTCGACTGGGTTAACCCGGTCTCGAGAATAGAGTCGTCAATCACGGCGCGCCACTGACGCACGATCATGGCCATCCGCATCCCCATCGGTCTGCGGCTAAACAGTTCTTCTTCACGCATGGGACATCCTCTCGTAACACGCGGTCAAGATAATAGTTACCAGGGTAAGTATCAAGAAACGAGAGACAAAAGAGCAGGAATTGCGAAAGACGAATGCCCTCTCCCGGTGGGAAAGGGCATCAAACCGCGGAGAATTTAGCGGCTAAAACGTTTTTTAATGGCAACGTTTCCCGACGCGGTGACCACCACGTCCCGATATCCCGCCACCCGCTGGATCCAGCCGTTGCTGTCCAGGTACGCGAGGAGCGCCGCGCCCGCCTCGCCCCCGAGGTGAAACCGCCGCTCGCTCCAGTCAAGACAGGCACAGCAGGCCTTACGGCGCGGATTGGCGCTTAATGAAATACCGAGCGTCAGGAACTGTTCGCGTCCATACACGGTCAGGGCTGATCCGTCCGTCTCCAGCCAGCCCTGCGCCTGCATAAAATCATAGATTTGAACGGCCACCGTCCCTGCCAGATGGTCGTAACAGGTGCGGGCTTCACGCAGGGCTTTCGGGGCGGTGGTTTCCGGCGGGGTGATGCGGCTCCACGACAGCCCCATCATCTGCTCGACCAGTTCCGCCACGTCGTGTCCTGCCAGGCGGTAATAGCGATGCCGCCCCTGTGACAGGCAGGTAATCAGCTTGCCGTCCAGCAGACGGGTCAGGTGCCCGCTGGCAGTGGAGGGGGCGACATCTGCCGCCGCGCTCAACTCGGTGGCGGTCCATGCCCGGCCATCCATCAGCGCACAGAGCATTTTCACACGCGACGGATCCGCCATGGCGGCGGCCACTGCCGCCATGGCCTGTTCCAGCAGCGCGCTGTTGTCAGGGGGTAAACGGGTCTTAAGCATGGACTGCCCATGGTCTGGTGATCTCTGCCGCCAGCTTATCATTATCCGTCAGCAGAATGAGGTGATTCGCATGGTCGCTGTACTGGGTCAGTACAGACACACCGTGAGCCGCTAACGCCGCGGCAATCTCGCCCAGCTCACCGGGGCGCGCCTGCTGCAGTTTTCTGATCAGCGGTTTACGGACTGATCGGACGTTAAACCCGCCCTCAAGCAGCACGCGATGGGCTTTTTCGCCCTCTTCCACCAGGAAATGGGCTTCGGTACCAAACACGCCGCCGCCCTCCAGCCCCACACCATTACACCCCAGCAGCTGGCCAAATCGCGCCAGTTCCCCTGGCGTAGCGTCGAAAATCACATGAACGTCATACATCCGCATGCCCTCCGGTTTCTGAGGCGTATTCCCGCACCACCTGCGCCACCCGAATGCGGTAGTAGGTAAAGATGGCCTCCCGCCCCTCCCTCTGCGCCGCCTGATGAAAGACGTTCTGCTTCCAGCGGCGGACCGCTTCTTCATCCCGCCACCAGGAGAGGGAGAGAATTTTGCCGTCGGTGGTCAGGCTCTGAAAACGCTCGATATCAATAAACCCGTCGATATCCGCCAGCAGGGGCTTGAGTTCGGCTGCGAGCTGCAGGTAACGCGCCTGGTGGGCAGGCGCGGCCTGGGCTTCGAAAAGGACTGCAATCATGGTTGTCTCTCCGTTGTGAGGGTGCGGAGAGCATGCAGGAAAGAAAATGCGGATGCTTCGGTGAAGGGCGAAGTATTGTCGCCCGCTTCCCGGGAGGGCGACAAACGGTTATCCCAGAATCGACTTCGGCTCCATAAACGCGCGGATCCCCCACTCGCCCATCTCACGCCCCACGCCGGAGTGCCTGAACCCGCCAAACGGCGCTTTAGGCTCATGGGCCAGCGTGTTCACCAGCACGCGGCCCGCGACAATCTGCTGCGCCACGCGACGCGCACGTTCGACATCCCTGCCCAGCACCATCGCACTCAGGCCATACTCGGTGTCGTTGGCAATGGCGACGGCTTCGGCCTCGTCCTGATAAGGGATCACACCCAGTACCGGGCCGAAGATCTCTTCCCGGGCAATCGCCATCTGGTTAGTGACGTCAGCAAACAGCGTCGGGCGCACAAACCAGCCGTCCTGCGTGCCTTCCGGACGCCCTTCGCCCCCCACCAGCAGGTTTGCCCCCTCGTCGAGACCTTTACGGATATAGCCCTGCACCCGCAGCCACTGTTTTTCGCTGACCATCGGGCCAATTTCTGTCGCGTTATCCCGCGGATCGCCGGATTTCACGGCCGCGACGGCCTGCGCCAGCGCAGTTTCGATTTCTGCCTTACGCGACTGCGGTACCAGAATGCGCGTTCCGGCCACGCACGCCTGCCCGCTGTTCATAAACCCGGCCTGCACCACCAGCGGGATAGCCTGCGCCAAATCGACATCATCAAGCAGGATCGTCGGCGATTTACCGCCTAACTCCAGCGTCACTCGCTTAACACTCTCCGCCGCGTTGCGCAGTATCGCTTTGCCGGTAACGGTCGAACCGGTAAACGAAATTTTCGCCACGTCCGGATGGCGGCTGAGGGTCTCACCGACCGTATCGCCCCGTCCGGTGACAATGTTAAACACGCCCGGCGGTAACCCGGCATCGCGCAGCGCCTCGGTGACAATGCGGGTTTGCAATGCGCTCATCTCGCTCGGTTTAATCACCGCCGTGCAGCCCGCCGCGAGCGCAGCCGCCAGTTTGCCGCAGATAAACCCCGCGTCGCTGTTCCACGGGGTAATAAGCCCGGCGACACCAAGCGGCGTCATCTGCACCGTTGCCGCCCCCGCTGTGGTCACAAACTCAAAGGCTTCCAGCGCCTCGATGGCCTGGGCAATGACATCTGCCGGGTAGCGGGCCATCCACGCCGAGCGCGAGGCTGGCGCGCCGTACTCTTCAATCACCGCGTCCAGCAGCGCATCATGACGGGCGGCCACGGCGGCATGCATGCGTTTCAGCGCGGCAATACGTTCCTGTCGGGGGGTTTGCGACCACGCCGGAAATGCCGCTTTCGCGGCCGCGATGGCATGCTCAGCGTCTACCTCATCGGCCAGGCGAACCTGGCCAATCACCCGCGCCGTCGCCGGATTGTATAAATCAAAACGTTCGGTCCCGTGCGGGGTTACAAATTCGCCGTTGATAAAGATCTGTTCGATGTTGTGCATATAAACCTCCTCAGGCTGTATGGACACAGTCTGGCACGGCTTCTCCGTTGCGATAATCCACGCTATGCTGCAAGGGTTGTTTCGATTTTCAGGATAATCTATGCATCGTTCGGGTCTGACAGAGCTGGAAGTGGTCATGGCGGTGGTGCGGCGCGGCAGTTTTCGCGGTGCGGCACAGGAGCTGGGCATGTCCGCCACGGCGGTAAGTAACGCTATCGCCGGGCTGGAGAGCCGCCTGGAGACGCGCCTGTTTAACCGCACGACCCGCAGCGTGGCGCTTACCGATGCCGGGCAGCGCTACGTGGCGCGTATTGGCCCGGCCCTGCAGGCGATACGCCAGGCCAGCGAAGAGATCCACAGTGATACCGGCGAACCTGCCGGCACCCTGCGCTTAAACGTACCGAACCATATCGGTGCGCTCTTTCTGGATCAATTGCTGATCGACTTTATGATCCGCTACCCGAAAATGCGCGTCGAGACGCTAAGCGAAGCACGAATGATTGACATCGTCGCAGAAGGTTACGACGCCGGGATCCGTCTTGAAGAATCCGTGCCGCAGGACATGATCGCCGTGCCACTGACCGGTGAGATCCGCCAGCTTGTCACCGCCACGCCGGATTACTTTGCCCGCCACGGCACGCCGCACTCGCCGGAGGATCTGCTCTTACATCAGGGGATCGGTATGCGCATGGCGCACGGTGGGATCTACCGCTGGGAGCTGGCGCGTCACGGAGAACACTACGCTCTGGCGGTACCGCCGCGCTTTGCCACGTCCGATCTTTTCGCCTCGATCCGGGCCGTGAAGGCGGGATTAGGGATAGGGTTTTTACCGGAACTGTATATCCGGGAAGAGCTTGAAAGCGGGGAACTGGTGAGCGTGTTAAACGACTGGACGCAGCCGTTTGCCGGGCTGCGTTTGTACTATCCGGGGCATCGCCACGTCCCGCCAGGGTTACGGGCGCTGGTGGCGATGATCCGTGAGCGCGGGGTTATTCGAGGTTAGCTTTGTTCAGCCCGTAAGCCGCGTCCAGCGAGCCCGGCGCCATGCGGGACGTGATCCCCAGACGGTTCCAGGCGTTGATCGCCACAATGGCAAAGTTCAGCTCTGAAATCTCCACGTCCGAGAAGTGCTCCGCCACGCTGCGGTAGAGCGCATCGCTCACGCCATGCACGCTAATTTGCGTCAGCGCTTCGGCGAAGGCCAGCGCCGCTTTCTCACGGGCGCTGAACAGCGGGGACTCGCGCCATGCCGCCAGATGGTACAGGCGCAGCTCGCGTTCTCCGGCGATTTTGGCCTCTTTCGAGTGCATATCCAGGCAGAAGGTACAGCCGTTCAGCTGTGAGACACGAATGTCGATCAGGTGCTTCAGCGCCGGGTCGAGAGAGGTTTTCGCCACTTCCATGCTCAGGTTGGACAGCGCGTTGGCGAGGGCAGGTGTGATCTTATGGTGGTTTACGCGAGTGCTCATTGTCTTTCCTCTTTTTTGTGCGGCATATGTCATGCGATGAGGACAATCTACGCGGATAATGACATAGTAAAAAGACACAAAAACCGTCAAACGAGGTAGGACATGAAACCGGGCTATCACGCTATTTATACCCGCTATCGCGACAACATCACGCGTGGCGTGCTAAAGCCTGGCGACAAAGTCCCCGCCATTCGCGTGCTGGCGGAAGAGCTGAAGGTGGCGCGCAAAACCGTTGAAACCGCTTACGCCATCCTGACGGGCGAAGGGTATCTGGTAAGCCAGGGGGCACGCGGCACACGGGTCAATCCGGACCTGTTACTGCCCGCGCAGCACGCCCCTGCGGAGCAGACCACCGGCACGCTTCCGGCCTCGCTGATCGGCCAGCGCGAACGGGCAGGTTTTCTGCGCCCCGGCATTCCCTCCCTCGACAGCTTTCCCTATAAAAAATGGCTGCTGCTTTCAGGCCAGGCGACGCGCGCCATGCGCCAGGAAGAGATGCTGAATCCGCCCGTGCTGGGCTGGTATCCGCTGCGCCAGGCGATTGCCAGCTACCTTAATATTTCACGCGGGCTCGCCTGCACTGCCGAGCAGGTGCTGATCACCAGCGGCTACAGCGGTAGCCTGCGCCTGATCCTCGATACGCTGGCCAGCCGCAGCGACAAGGTGGTGTTTGAAGATCCGGGCTACTTTATGGGCCAGCAGTTGCTCAAGCGGATCGTGCCGCGCCTGCACACCGTGCCGGTCGATCGCGCCGGGATCGATACGGAATACCTGCTGCGCCACCATCGCGATGCCCGCTTCGCCATCGTCACCCCGTCGCACCAGAGCCCGCTGGCGGTCACCCTCTCTCTGCCGCGTAAACAACAGCTTCTCGACTGGGCGAGTCAGAACGAGGCCTGGATTATTGAGGATGACTACGACGGGGAATTTCACTACACCCGCAAGGTGCTGCCGTCGCTAAAAAGCCTCGACCGGCACGACCGGGTCATTTTTATGGGCACCTTCAGCAAAACCATTATGCCGTCGCTGCGCATGGGCTACGTGGTGATGCCCGCCAGCACCCTCGGGGCGTTTACCGACTGCGCGGACATCGTTACCAGCGGCCAGCCGGTGCTGACGCAAAAGATCCTCACCGCCTTTCTCAACGAAGGCCATTTTTTCCGACATCTTAAGAAGATGCGGGCCCTGTATCAGACCCGGCGGGAGTGGATGATTAAGGCTTTACAGGAGGTGTATGGCGACCTGTTTTTCACCGAGCAAAACGACGGTGGGATGCACATCGTGGCATTCCTTTCGAAGGGGAGTTGTGACCGGGAAATCGCGCACTGCTGGCAAGCGCAGCAGCTACAGGTTAACGCGCTCTCGGAGTGGTATCGCGGCTCCGGCAAGCGTTACGGACTGGTGATGGGCTATAACAACGTGCGCACGTATCAGGAGGCGGTGGCACTACTTGAAAGGCCAAAACAAGAAACGCTGGAATTACTACTCTGAAATCAGATAGCTATCCACGCCATAAAAGAACGTGATAAAGATACAATCTTGAGCCTTTTTTATATTTCTAAGGAAAAGAAAATGAAAGCCATTCTGGGATTTGACTACTTATTAACGCCACGCGTGCTGGTCTTCTTCTACTGGATCGTCATGCTGGTGATTTTGATTGCCGGCGTGTATTCCATGTTTACCGATCATCTGATCACCGGATTTATCGGGATGATTTTCAGCCTGATCGGCTGTCGCGTGACGTTCGAACTGATCATGGTTGCGTTTAAGAATAACGAATATCTGCGCCGCATCGCTGAAAACACCGCGGTGAAATCAGTCGAATAATCTCTCCGTTGCGCCGGGTAGGGGTTTCTCCTTACCCGGCCAGCGCCGACCCTGCCCGCTTACACATCATAGCGCGACAACCCGACATCCTTGAGCTGCTCGTCACTCATCTTGCTCAGGATGCGACGGGTGCGGTGAATACGGTACCAGTTGCGTAGCGTTTTGCCGATCCAGACAAAAACAACAAACGGACGTTTTGAACGGTTCTCGTAAAATTCCATGATGCTCTCCTCACTGTGCCAGTAGCGTTATCATCATGGAATTCAGGGCGTACAATACAGATTCAAAAACATCTTTTGTTTAACATACAGATCCGCTAAAAGTATATCTGCATGCCGTTTTTTGCGGCAATCTGTACTGGTTTTACAATCTGTATGGTGAAAACAAAGGATACAGCATGACGCGCTACCAACATCTCGCCAATCTTCTGGCGGAACGCATTCAACAAGGGCTGTATCGCAGCGGTGAACGTCTGCCGTCGGTGCGCGCGCTGAGCCAGGAGCATGGCGTTAGCATCAGCACCATACAGCAGGCCTACCAGATCCTCGAAAATCTGCAGCTGATCACGCCTCAGCCACGCTCCGGCTATTTTGTCTCGCAACGTAAGGCCATGCCGCCCGTACCGGCAATGACGCGTCCGGTGCAGCGTCCGGTAGACGTTACCCAGTGGGATGAAGTGATGATGCTGCTGGATGCCCGTGCCGACAAAGAGATGATCTCCTTTGGCGGCGGCTCGCCGGACGTCAATCAACCGAGCCTGAAACCGCTGTGGCGTGAAATGAGCCGCATCGCGCAGCACAATCCGGCCGAGATGCTGAGCTATGACGTGCTCGACGGTCGGCCCGAGCTGCGCGAGCAGATCGCACGGCTGATGCTGGACGGCGGCTCTACCGTGGCCGCGAATGAGATTGTCATCACCAATGGCTGCCACGGCGCGCTGTCGATTGCCCTGCTCTCGATATGCAAACCGGGCGATATTGTGGCCGTGGAATCCCCGTCGTTTCACGGCACCATGCAGATGCTGCGCGGGTTCAACATCAAAGCCATCGAAATTCCCACCGATCCCGAAACCGGGATCAGCATTGAAGCGTTAGAGCTGGCGCTGGAGCAGTGGCCCATTAAAGCGGTGATCCTGGTGCCCAACTGCAATAACCCGCTGGGTTTTATCATGCCGGAAGCGCGGAAGAAGCAGGTGCTGGCTCTCGCCCAGCGGCACGATATCGTGATCGTGGAGGATGATATTTACGGCGAGCTGGCGGCGGAATACCCGCGCCCGCGCACCATTCACTCCATGGACATTGATGGCCGCGTACTCCTGTGCAGCTCGTTTACCAAGACCGTGGCACCGGGCCTGCGCGTCGGCTGGATTGTGCCGGGGCGCTATTACGACCGGGTGATGCACATGAAATACGCTGCAGGCGGCTTTAACGTGCCGGGAACGCAGATGGCGGTGGCGGCGTTTATTCGCGACGGCCATTATCATCGTCACGTTCGCCGTATGCGCCAGATTTATCAGCAGAATATGGAAACCTATACCTGCTGGGTGCGGCAGTATTTCCCGGCGGAGATCTGCGTGACGCGCCCGCAGGGCAGTTTTTTACTGTGGGTGGAGTTACCGGAAAACGTCGACATGGTGTGCGTCAGCAAGCAGCTGTGCCGGCTGAAGATCCAGGCGGCAGCCGGGTCGCTGTTCTCTGCGTCCGGCAAGTACCGCAACTGCCTGCGGATCAACGTTGCGTTACCGCCAACGGAGAAGCATCGCGAGGCGCTGAAGAAGATGGGTGAGGCAATTGTGATTGCGATGGAGGAGTAGTGCGGCCTGATGCCCTCCTCCACCAGGCCGGGCAAGGCGTCACCGCCGCCCGGCACTGTCACCGACTCAAAACGTCCATGAAACGCTGCCAACGATACTGCGTTCCGCGCCGAAATAGCAGTAGGAGAGCGAGTTACACGCCGCCACATAGCGTTTATCGGTCAGATTATTGACGTTCAGCTGCGCGCTCATACCCGTGAGCCCCACCTTCGACAGGTCATACCCCACCACCATATCCACCAGCGTATACGACGGCAGCGTATGGGTGTTCTGGCGATCGCTGGTAATGCCGTTGACGTAACGAACGCCGGAGCCGACGGTCAGGCCGTCCAGCGGGCCCGTTTTCACGTCGTAGCTGAGCCAGGCACTGGCCATATTCCGCGGCGCATAGACGGCGCGCTTGCCCTCCTCTTCCGGGGTGCTCTTCTTGTAGCGAATGTCGGTATAGGTGTACGCCGCCTGCATGCGCAGGCTGTCGGTCAGTTGACCCACCGCTTCCAGCTCAACGCCCTCGGACTCGATCTCACCGATGGAACGGTACGGATCGGTCGGCTCCTCTTTGGTGGCGATATTCTTCTGGTTGATGCGGAACACCGAGGCGCTGAACTGGCTGTTCATCCCCTCGGGTTCATACTTCACGCCCGCTTCCCACTGCTTGCCTTTCATCGGGTCCAGAATGTTGCCCTGCTCATCGGCGAAGCTGGTCGGCGTAAAGGCCGTGGAGTAGCTGACGTACGGCGCGACACCGTTATCAAACAGATACAGCAACGCCGCGCGGCTGCTGACGTTGTTCTTATCCAGGTCGCTGCGGGTATGGTTAACGTTATCAACGTTCGACACGCTTACCTGGTCATAACGCCCGCCCAGCGTCAGGCGCCAGCGGTCAATGGACATCTGATCCTGCAGGTAGTACCCGGTCTGGCGCAGCTTATGTTTTTCCTTGCTGTACTGGGTGATGTAATCCGGTTTCGCACCGTAAACCGGGTGGAACGCGTCAATGGGCGGGAAACCGCCGTAGTAGCCGGTCACGTTATTGGTACGGTCCTGATAATCCAGGCCAATCAGCACGCGGTGGTTAACTGCCCCGGTATCGAAACTGCCGTCGACCTGGTTATCCAGCGTGATGGCATTCATCTTCTCGTCAGAACCGGAATAGCCGCGGTTGAGCTCGGTATCGTTCAGCCAGCCCGCGGCATATACCTGATTCAGCTCCACTTTGGTGTGCAGATAGCGCAGCTTCTGGCGCACCGTCCAGCCGCTGTCGAACATGTGCTCAATGTTGTAGCCCACCATGTTTTCCCGACGATCGTACTTGTCGTAATCATCCTCACCTTCAAAGAAGGTGTTGGTGATTTTCTTACCGTTATGCGGCACCACGGTGCCGTCATAAGGCAGGCCGGAGTGGCTCCCTCCTTCCGGATCGCGGTGCAGATAGGCCATCAGATCCAGACGCGTGTTATCAGTGATGCGCCAGGTCAGGCTCGGCATCAGCGCGTAGCGCGCTTCCTTCAGCGGATCAAACTGGGAATCGGCATAGCGGGTCATCCCGCTGAGGCGCACCGCCACGCGGTCGTTATTATCGACCGGACCGGTAACGTCGAACATCGCCCCCCGCTGGTTATTGTTCCCGGCAAATAGCTTAATCTCCCCGCCCGGATCGAACGACGGCTTGCGGGAGGTCAGCGCCACGATACCGCCCGGCGATGAACGGCCGTACAGCACGGAGGCCGGGCCACGCACCACCTCGATATTGTCGAGGAACCAGGGATCCACCACCAGCGAGCTGTGAGAGTTGGTGTCTCCCATCATCTTCAGGCCGTCGAGGTAGACGTTATCCAGACTGCCGTCGGAGAAACCGCGCAGCACCATGTAGTCGAAGCGGTTTGACGCGCCAATCTGGTTGCTGTAAACCCCCGGCGTGTAACTCACCGCCTGGCGCACGCTGGTCGCGCCCTGCTCTTCAAACTGCTCGCGGGTAACGATTGAGACCGACTGCGGAGTCTCTATATCCGGCGTTTCAAGCTTGGTGGCAGCAGATTGCATTTGCGACGTGACCACAACGGTGTCCGTTTTTTGGGCATCCTGCGCCAGCAAAGGAAAAGCGACGCTACCGGTAACCCATCCCACCAGCAGTGCCAGACGTGACTTAGCAAACATAACCCTCTCCAAAGGCATTTCTTATTGTTAATAAGAATTATTACCTTTTTGAGAGAGCAAACAGCTATGCGCGCCGCCAGGATACGTATGCGCGGTGCTAAACCGCACGGGTTGCGTTCGCGCGAAGAGAGAAAGTAGGTTAGCGGCGTTTGCGCACGTCGCCCGGTGCAATACCGTAATGGCGACGAAACGCGGTAGCGAAATTGGTGGCGTGCTGATAGCCACACATCCACGCCGCCTGTTGCACGCTATAGCCTTCAAGCAGATAGCGACGCGCCAGCGCGAGCCGACATTCACGCAGGTAATCGAAAAGGGTGCAGCCGTAGCGTTGACGAAACTTGCTGCGCAGGCTGCTCGGGCTCATGGCGGCGAGGGCGGCCAGCTGCGCAAGAGTATGATCCTGCTCCGGAGACTGTTCCAGCCTGCTGCGCACGCGTTCAAGACGCGCATGCTCAGGCCGGCACGGGAAGGATTGCTGGCGCTGCGCCAAACCCTGGCCCAGAAGCTGATACATCAGCCCTTCCAGCAACAGCTGACGGGATAATGCGCTTAGACCCTGCTGCTGAGCATGCTGGATCCCCGCAAGGACAAACTCAGGAACGTGCCAGACCAGGGTGGGCGCATTCAGGCTTTGCCATTCCTGGAGCAGCGACTCAAGCAGGGCCTCACGCCTGGCATCGTGTGGGAACAGACCAAACGAGAGCGTTTTCAGCGTGCTGTCGGCATCGTGACGCGCGCACATTATCTGCTCTTCACTCAGGCGGGAGCTGAAGGCCATGCCGGATCGTACGACATATTCAACGCCATTGAGCGCGATCGTGACGCCCCCTTCCAGCACCACCAGCATATAGAGTGGGCTGCTATGGCGAGAGGTGGTTTCGTAAGGTTGTAAAACGCGAACGTTGGAGTGGGTCAGTGAAATGCCGGATGAAAGCGTCATCTCTTCCACATTCCCCTGCAGCACGGCGCGGTTGTTGACCTGCGCATCTTTTAACTGCGGGAACCGGTAGTCGATGCCGTAGCGCTCACCGAATATCTGAAAATCCTCAACAAAAAACAGGCGTTTCGCTGATCTATTTTCACGCTGGAGCATATGACGGTGCCTGCATCGGGGAAAGGACAAACGAAACAGTACCATTCATTGGTGGTGGCAGCAATCACTGGGCATAAAACGTATTACGCTCCGGTCTGAGCCGGAGCGAAGAAATATATTTCAGTTAAAGAGATATATTTATGCTTGCTGCCACTCAGCAAAAACCTCTTTATGGTTTTTGGTCAGGACAACTTTATTATCATCCACTTTGTCCACCCAACCGAGCGGTATAAAGTGGTGCTTCCCACCGGATTCCGGATCGTTTTTCGCAAGCTTTATACGCTCGCCATCCAGATGGTCCACAACACCGACGTGCGTTCCGCAGCTGGCGACAACCTGAGCGTGATCCATAATTGCGTTTTTATCTACCATAATAATTCTCCCGTTTTGGTTATTTGGCCGTTGCACGGAATTAACTGTAGCGCATAAATTTGGCTTACGGGCGCTTATTAGCATTTTGAAACATCATTGACACAAAAGGATATTATGGCTACCGCGAGGCATAGTGAAGCATAATGAAAAAATAAGAATAAGATGAATTATTCTCGCAGTTTATTTTTTATTTCATAATTACATTATCGCAACCAACGAGGAGGCATTAATGACGATTCGTAATATTCGTAATATTCGTAATAATCGTACAGAAATTTCACTGGCTCTTGGTGAAGCGGTTTTAGACATTGTGCAAAAAGGCCACGAGCTGTCGCGTGAAAATCTGGCGCAGGCGATGAAAACAAAAGCAGAGAAGGAGCGCGACGATGAGCGGCTCCTGAATTACTGGAAAGCCTGTAATATGCTGGTCTGAACGAGGCGGCGTTTAGCCTGGCTAAACGCCGCCAGCCGTTACTCGTCGAAGAACCAGTAGCCCTGGTTAATCAGTCCGGTCAGTTCGTCAATAAACGCCGGATTGTTCAGCGCCTCGCCCAGCTCAGCCTGGCCGAGTTCCGTGTAGCGACACAGCACGTCCGCAGCCTTCGCATCTACCGTTTCCAGCAGTTCGCTGTTGATGAAGACGCTGCCGTTGATATTCAACACGCGCAGACCGCTCAGGCGAGACAGCGTTTCGCCACCCTGCAATGCATCAAGCACTTCTTCTGCCGTGTACGGCGGTTCCGCGGTGGCAATATCCAGCTCATGGCGCGGCGTCGAGACAAAGCTACCGAACCATTTCGTGAAATCATCAGGCTTGCTGATCATGTCGATCATCATCTGGCGAATACGATCCAGCTCGTACTGTTCCACGCGTCCAGGGTGTTCGCGGCAGGTCAGATCCGGATCGCTGTAGTGCTCGCCGCCCAGATCGTTTTCCAGCGCGTAATCGGCAAAGCTGCTGATCAGATCGCGGCCGTTCGGCCCGCGGAAACCGACGGAGTAGTTGAGCGCCGTTTCGTGGGTAAAGCCGTCGTGCGGGAAGCCTGGTGGAATGTAGAGGATATCGCCCGGGGCCAGATCTTCGTCGATGATCGGCTCAAACGGATCAACGTGCAGCAGTGCCGGATGCGGGCAGAACTGGCGCATTGGCAGCTTGTCACCCACGCGCCAGCGGCGGCTTCCCATCCCCTGAATGATAAACACATCGTACTGATCGATATGCGGACCCACGCCGCCGCCAGGGACAGAGAAGGAGATCATCAGGTCATCCAGACGCCAGTCTGGCAAGACGCGGAACGGGCGCACCAGCTCCGCGGCAGGCATGTGCCAGTGGTTTACCGCCTGCGCCAGCAGCGACCAGCCGGTTTCGCCCAGGCCATCGAAGTGCTCAAACGGACCATTGCTGGCCTGCCATTTACCGTTTGAATGGCTGACCAGACGGCTATCGACTTCAGGCTCCATCGCCAGCCCTGCCAGTTCGTCCGGGGTAATCGGGTCGACAAAATCAGGGAAGGCATTTTTCAGCACTACGGGTTGTTTCTGCCAGTATTTTTCAAGAAATTCCGGCCAGTTCAGGTTCAGTTGATACGCCATGGGTAGCACCAGTGAGAGGGTAAACAGGCGCGATTATAGGGGAGACGGTCAAGGGGGAACTTGTCATGGGTCAAACGAGAGGAGAAGGCCGGCGCAAACGTCCGGCCCTGAGGGATCAATCCAGCTTCAGATCGTCATAATGCGTAATCAGTTTACCCACAATGCCGTAGTCCAGCGCTTCTGCCGGAGACATCCAGAAGTTGCGGTCGGTGTCTTTTTTCACTTTTTCCAGCGGCTGGCCGGTGGCGTCAGCAATCAGCTTGTTCACGCGATCCAGCATGCGGATGATCTCACGCGCTTCAATCTCAATATCCGTCGCCTGACCACGCACGCCACCCAGCGGCTGGTGGATCATAAAGCGGGTGTTGGGCAGAGAGTAGCGGTGCTCTTTTTTCGCCGCCAGGAAGATGGTGATCCCGGCGCTCGCCACCCAGCCGGTGCCGATGATGTGTACGTCCGGACGGATGAACTTGATGAAGTCATGGATGGTATCACCCGCTTCCACGTGGCCACCCTGGCTGTTGATGTACAGCTTGATCGGATCGTTGCTCACGCTTTGCAGCAGGATCAGTTGGGTAATGACTTTTTGCGCCAGTTCCTGGTTGATCTCACCGGAGATAACAATCGAGCGGGACTCGAGCAGTTTTTGCTGCAGCGCGCCCGCGCCGTTTGACCCTTCCGCTTTATCCTTATCGCCTTCTTTCAGTGTGTAGTGCATTGTTATGTCCTCAGCATTTAGCGCTCAAAACCAGAGTGTAGCCTGTTTTACCGGTCAAAGTCCTCAGGCGCACACAATGCGAACATCCTGCGCCGCAAACGCGTCGATAACGTCCTGTTTAATATTCGCGTCCACCACCAGCACATCAATGTCCCGGCTCTTTGCCACGACAAAGCGCGCCACGCCGGGAAGCTTGTCAGCAGTCAACGCCACGATGGTCTGGTTGCTCTGGGCGATCACCGCTTTTTTGAACGCACAGTCGGCAAAATCAAAACCGGTCAGCCCCATCTCAGGATCCATCGCACAGCCACCGATAAAGGCCTGATCAAAGATAATCCCCTCAAGCTGGCTTGCAGCCGTGGCACCCACCGTCGCGCCAGACGCCCGCTGGATCTGCCCACCAGTGATGATCACCTCACACAGCGGATGTTGCAGCAGCGCGGTCGCGATGGCCGGGGAGTTGGTCACCACCGTCACGCTGAGTTCGGCAGGAAGGGCTTTCGCCAGCGCCAGGTTGGTGGTGCCCGTATCCATAAAGATACAGCCACCTGCTTTGATCAGCGTTGCAGCTTTCTGCGCGATTGTGGCTTTTTGTGCACTGTTTTCCTGCTCGCGGCGGCTAAATGTCCCCGCATCCGGCAGCTGAAGTACCGCGCCACCGTAGACCTTTTTACAGAAGCCCTCTTTGCTAAGCTCATGTAAATCACGGCGAATGGTGTGTTCGGAGACCTTCATTTGTGTCGCCAGTTCGGTGCACACCACCCTTCCGCTTTCCTGAAGGATCTGACGGATCAGCGCTTGTCGTTGCTCCGGAAAAGCAGCATAATCGAGCATTATAAGTCCTTTAAAATAACAAAACCGAGCATCAAAGCGCATAATGTTGCACTGCGCGTGCTCTGTCAATCAGCACTCACCGCGAGGATAACAATGAACATTGCCCATGTTGCACTTTGGACCCGACACCTTGATGCACAGGTACAGTTCTGGGAAACGGTTTTTGGCGGACGCCGTAATGAACGCTACCTCAGCAAAAATCGCCCGGGCTTTGCGTCACATTTTATTACTCTGGATGGCGGGCCAACCCTTGAACTGATGACGGTGCCGGACCTGCCCGACGCCCCGGCTCATCCGGAGTTTATTGGCTGGGCGCATATCGCCATTCACGTCGGCAGCCAGGCTGATGTGGACCGTATGGCGGCGCAAGCGCAGTCAAACGGCACCCTGCTCAGCGCCCCCCGCAAGACCGGGGATGGGTTTTATGAAGCGGTGATTGCGGACCCGGACGGCAACCGGATTGAGCTCACAGGAGAGTAAAAGACATAACGCCTGCCATGCAGGCGTTAATGTTTAATTCACCGTGGCCGGGCGCGCCAGATTTTCCTCGCCCTCACGTTGCTGCGCTTTCTCGTGCTGACGTTCCGCCAGTAACCGACAAATCTCCGCATGCTTCTCCTCGGTAAAGGTAAAGCGCGACATAAACCCAAGCCGGATCAGCGAGCCGATGGCGGGCAGCAGACAGATACCAAAGAACAGCCCCGACAGCACGCCGTCACTCTGGGTTTGCGCCTGCGGGACATAGCCGATCATCGTCAAAAACACGCCGATTAACCCACCGCCGACCGCCACCGACATCTTGCCGGTAAAGGTCTGTCCGGAGAAGGTGATCGCCGCACAGCGCTTGTGGGTGTGGTACTCCGCATACTCGATGGTGTCGGCAATCATCGACGAGGTGAGAATGTTGGACATCATCACAAACAGCGTACTCAGGCCAAGCAGGATAAACAGCATCGCCGTCTGCTGATAACCCACAAACCACATCACCACGCGTACCGCGACATCCAGTCCGCAGAGGATCATAAACAGCTTCCGCTTCTGCATCCTGCGCGTCAGCATCGGGGCGACGAGACACACCACCGCCGCCATAATCCCCATCACGCCGATCGCCATCTGCAGGCTACCGTCACCCATATTGTTGATAAAGAAGTAGATGTAGAGGCCGCCGGCAACGTTATGGAACACGCAGAAGAAGAACGACAGCAGAACGATAAACAGCGGCTTGTTCTGGCGCAGGTTATGGAAGGTGTCACGTATCGTCACCTTTTCCGGACTCGGCGGCACACGCTCCTTAATCTGCATAAAGCCGTTGAGCATCAGCGGCAGGCCGACCAGCATCATCACCAGCGCCGCCATAAAATAGCCTTTGTCGTTGCTGTACTGGGCGAAGAACGCCGCCAGTTTCGGGAAGAAAATGTTGGCGCAGGCGATCCCGGCGTTAACCCCCAGCATGGCCGCCGTCACCGCGCGGGTGCGCTGCCCGGAGTCGTTAGTCATCACCGACGACATCGACCAGAACGGGATATCAGAGATGGCGTACAGCGTTCCCCACAGAATGTACGTCACCCCGGCGTAGAGAATTTTGGTGGTCATGTCCGCTTCGATTTTATAGAACGACAGCAGCGTGACGCCGGTAATGAGTAACGGGGCGATCAGCAAAAAGTGGCGAAACTTGCCGAACCGGGTGTTAATAGTGTCCATTATGCTGGCAAATAGCGGGTCGTGAACCGCATCCCACGCGCGGGCAATCAGGAAGATGGTACTCGCCGCCAGCGCCGAAATCCCCAGCACGTCGGTGTAAAAATAGTTAATAAACGAACCCACTAAACCAAAGCTAAAACACTGACCTAATCCATAACCAAAATAAGACCACAACTCGCGAGACGGTATTTTCATTGTCATTGCCATAGTGCGTACCTGGTTGCCCGGCGGCAGGCCGCCGGGTCGATATTATTAGCCCTGCGCTTTCGGGGCGATCTTACGGAGCTTCTTCATTAAGGCCATTTCACTGCGCGAGAACGGGATACCGTTCTCCTCAAAGACGTCGTGGAACCAGAGGCGGCAGTAGTCCGTAGACTCCTTCATCACCACCGGCCACGGCAGCCACGTCTGGGTTTTACCGCGCACCAGCCCCCACTGATACGGCGCGACCTTCGCCGTGTACATCAGCGGGAGCTGCTCCTCGAGGGTGCTGCCCACGTGGCGGGCCAGCCATTCGGTGCAGAAGATTGGCCGCCCAATTGCCTGCAGCTGCTGGATAATCGCGGTCATGCGTCCGGTGTTGGTGTAAGCGTGGAAGCTCACCACGTCGGATAGCGCCAGCGCGGTTTGATCCAGCGGATGCTGATAAAACGTCTCGCCCTCCTCTTCCGCCGGCAGACGCCACGCGCAGACGGTGAGCGGCTGAGTGGGATCCTCTTCACGCCCCCACCGGAACGCCAGCTTCATCAGCTCATGCGCGCAGGTCTCCAGCTTCGCGTCGTACTGCACCTCCTGCGTACCGGTCGCAAAAATGCCGCGGTTGCCCGGCTCGTTATACAGATCCCACAGCAGTACGCGCTCATCGTCGCGGAACTGGCGGATAACGTCGCGGATATAGCGCTCAATCTGCGGCCAGCAGTCGGGATCGCAGACTTTATCGCGCCCCGGGCTCGCTGCCGCCTGGCTGTTGTGCTTGCCCGGTACCGGCGGCTTTTGCGGCCCCAGATACGGTTCATCGCCGGAGAAACCGCAATCGTCCATCAGGGTCAGCATGGTGCTGAACCCGTGGCTGTCGGCCATCGCCAGAAACGCGTCGATGCGCGCCATCAGGCCGTCGCGGTCGTGTTCCCAGACAATAAACGGCAGGTTGATGCGCAGGGTGTTGTAGCCCGCCTCCGCCGCCCAACCCAGTTCACGATCGATGGTGCTGATATCAAAGGTCTCTTCCTGCCAGATATCGGTCCAGTTCACCGCCGTTGACGGTAAATAGTTAAACCCACACAGCCAGCCTTTTTGTTCATACCACGCCTGTGCCTGCTCCCTGCTCCACTGCTCTTTCATTACGCGTCCTCTTACTGATAATATTTAGCTAATAAATATTAGCTGCGGGATAAATGCGCAATTCATGACGCTCCGAAAAGCGACAGCCTTCACAAAGTTCATGCAGGCGCGAATAAGAAACGTGATCGACGGCGCGTAAGCGAATAGTTAGGGTATGATGCGGTGTCGCGAGAGGGAGAGGACGGATGAAGCGAAAAACAAAAGTCACGATGAACGATATTGCGCGGACGGCGGGGGTGTCGCAGGCGACGGTATCGCTGGTGCTCAACCAGTCCCGTAACATCAAGCTCAGCGACGAGACCCGCCAGCGGGTGATCGGCGTGGCGACCGAGCTCGGTTATGACCGCCTGCCTGCCATTCACGCCCCGCGCAACCAGGAGGAAATCGCCCTGCTGGTCAGTTCCCTGCAAAGCTTTGATCCCTTTATCGATGCCATCAGCCAGGCGCGGGAAGCCGCATGGCGCAACGAAGCGCTGCTGACGGTGTACGACTACGGTGATGACGTAGAGCTGGCGCTGAACATTATCCGCCAGCTGGAGAAGCGCAACTGCGTGGGGATTATCCTCGCCTCCCCCGTTACCACGCTTGTCGACATGACCGCTTTTCAGGACTGCACCCGCATTCCACTGGTGCTGCTCAATCAGCGCGATCCCGGCTCGCCGCTGCTGCCGTCGTTTATTCCGGACGACTACGCCAACGCCTTCCAGGTGACCAAACACCTGATCGCCTGCGGTGCAACGCGTATCGCCCACATCACCGGCGAGAGCTGGATGGAGGCCTCCCGCCAGCGGCTGGCCGGCTATCAGGCCGCCTTACAGCAGGCCGGTTTAGCCTGTGACGAGAGTCTGGTGCGCCAGACCAACTGGCAGTTCAGCGAATCCTTTACCGCCACCACCTCTCTGCTGGCGCTGGACAAACGCCCGGACGCCATCTTCTGCGCCAGCGACTGGCTGGCGATCGGCTGCTATCAGGCGCTGGCGGTAAACGGCGTGCGCATCCCGCAGGATATGCTGCTGGCGGGCTACGACGACCAGAAGATCTCCGAGCAACTCACCCCACCGCTGACCAGTATCCAGCTCCCCTACAGCGAACTGGGACGGCTGGCGGTGGAATACCTGTGCAATCAGGAAGATGCCGCCACCCACGTGACGCTGGCGGGCAGGCTGAAGGTACGGACATCAAGCCTCGTCTGAGGTGAAGACCATTCCGGCATAGGGTTTCTCCCGGCACGCCGCCAGCCGCGCGGCGAGGCTGCCCACGTGCAGCTCCAGCTTGTGCCCGTCCGGGTCGAGAAAATAGAACGATGCCCCCTCGCTTTTGTTCTGCTTCCAGACGGTAACGCCCGCCTGCTCCAGCTTGTGCGAGAACGGCTCAAAATCTTCCGCCGCAACGGTAAACGCGTAGTGGGTATAGTCGCTCTCCTGCGGCGGCACATACTGGCGCGCCTCGTCGTACGACAGGCAGACCCACAGATCGCCGCAGGTAAGATAGGCCCCGGTATTCCAGCGGGCGTGCAGCGTCAGCCCCAGCAGCTCGTGCCAGAAGGTAACGCTTTTTTGCAGGTCGCTGACCGCGAGGGTCAGATGGTTGAGTGATTGCAGCATGACGTGCCCTTTTGTTTTTTGCGCCAGACGTGGTACGGTAACTTCATGAACATAAACCACGCCGTGCTCACCGTAAACCGCTGGTGGCTGCCTTCTTAAAGGCGGCACGGAGTAGTTTTCCCCATTTTCAAATAGCCGCCGAAAGGCGGCTTTTACATTTCTAAGACCCCTTTCGGCACTTGCACATTAAGGAGTCTTTATGAACGTTCAAACCATCCTCACCGGCGACCGCCCAACCGGCCCGCTGCACCTGGGCCATTTCGTCGGTTCGCTGCGCCAGCGCGTGGCGCTACAGCAGACGCATAACCAGTATGTATTGATTGCCGACCTGCAGGGGCTGACCGACAACGGCAGCAACCCGCAAAAAATCCGCGACAACATCCCTGAAGTGCTCGCCGACTACCTCGCCGCCGGCATCGACCCGAACCTGACGACACTCTGCCTGCAGTCCGCCCTGCCCGCTCTCGCCGAGCTGACAATGTTGTATATGAACATCGTCACCGTCGCCCGTGTCGAGCGTAACCCGACGGTGAAAAACGAGATTGCGCAGAAAGGCTTTGCCCGCTCGCTGCCGGTTGGTTTTATGGCCTACCCCATCAGCCAGGCGGCGGACATCACTGCGTTCAAAGCCGAGTGCGTCCCCGTCGGCGACGACCAGCTGCCGATGATTGAGCAGACCAATGAGATTGTGCACAAGATGAATAGCCTGTTGCCTGCCCCGGTGCTGCGCCACTGCAAAGCGATGCTCAGCGACACCGGCCGCCTGCCCGGCATCGACGGCAGCGCCAAGATGTCGAAATCACTGGGCAACACCCTGCACCTTTCCGCCAGTGAAGAGACGATTCACCGTGCGGTCAGTGCCATGTACACCGACCCGAACCACCTGAAGGTGAGCGACCCGGGGCAGATTGAGGGAAACGTGGTGTTTACCTACCTCGACGCGTTTCATCCGGACAAAGCCAAAGTGGCAGCGATGAAGGCGCATTATCAGGCGGGCGGACTGGGTGATCGGGCATGCAAGAACGAGCTTGAGGCGTGCCTGCAGGAGCTGATTGCACCGATGCGAGAACGGAGGGCGATGTACATGCAGGATAAAGGGGAGCTGATGGCGATGCTGAAGCGCGGCACGGAACGGGCGCAGGCGGTGACGCAGGGGACGCTGAGGGAGGTGAAGGTTGGGCTGGGGGTGCCGGTGTTTAGTTAAGTTAGTTTGAGCGGTGGAGTGCGTGGGATTGGCATGAAACCGCTTATTGTCTCATTTAAGATAATATTAATGCCCCTAATAATTCTTAATTTCTTGTGTAGATTATATAAATTGCTTTAATTTCATTAATATCACATTGATATTACTCTTTATAACAGATTTAAAGAGATACTATGGCTGACGTAGAAGATATAGCGAGGAGATTATATAATATAATCTCCTCGTCTGATACCGTGACTGGACTTATAAAGGGAGGGCTATCTGCACCGCAAGATTATGGATATCGGGTTTATGGTATCGTTGACACGGACACAGATATACACGCAAGACTGAGAAAATAACAATAGAAAAACCAAAAAACAAACACTACGGCAGGGTCATATGAGTAAGTTTACCATCCCAATTATAAACCTGCTTCTTTGCTCATATTTAATTTTTGCCTATAGTCTTTGCTGGATTGAATTCGACACATGGCATGATAAAACAATCGCCTTTTCCATCATTACTATGAGTGCTTACATTATTTCATTAGTACTCAATAGATTACTGCCAGGAAAGATACTTACTTTAGGTGGGATCCTGAACGTGTTATCAGGCCCTCTGCTCGTGGTAGGTGCATTTGCTTGCATAGCTATCCTTGAGCCGTGGCCTTTGAAAATTCCTGGCTTATTCATATGGGTCGTGGCGATGTTATATCTACCTTCTTTTATAAACGTTTAATAGAACAGTGTGGTGCCGGGTGCCTCCCGGTGAGCAAAGCCCGCATAATGACGTTAACCTATAAATTATGCCCCACCGCACAGGGGGATTCACCACAACACGAAGTATATGAAAAATGCCGCGATAAAAAAGCTATTCAAACCGACAATAAGACAACAGTCATTTCGCCATTTTGCTTAATCATGCCCTGCCAGACACATTACCGCATCCACCCTTCGGCTTATAAAGCATGCCCAGCGGAATAAATCATTGCTATCTCTTTAATAGCCTCAACTTTCGCCATCTTATTAACCTTTCGATTTATTGATGTATTTCATTTTTGTGCCAGGATTTTTAACGGATAAAAATGAATGCGCGGAAGATACCCTACCTCTCCTCCGGCAAAAATATGGACAAATAAGATGAAACTCAGGATAACATTACTTTCAGTACTGCTGGCGCTTCCGCTATTTGCTCAGGCGACCTGCAACGTACCGGAGACGCTCTCCGGCAAAATCTTTATTAATAAAACTGATCCGCTATGGTCTGTGCAAAACCCCAATGCCGATAGCCTGCTCCGGCTGGAGTTCACTGACGATACGTATACCAGCCATATCTTGCGCACAGGCAATAAGGTGCAAGGGAAATACCGTTATGAAGTTTTTAAAAGCCAAACAGGCCTGGCACACAGTGTAGGCATTCTGGAAGCAGAGGAGGATTTTCAGGGCCAGACGACGCTGTTTACCCTCACGCTCGCCTGCCTTAGCGACAGGACCGGCACCTTTGTCTACAACCAGCGCCAGGGCGCCATTAAACCGGATATCAGGCAGAACACGGGGGTCTGGATAGTTCAGGATCCTGCGACCTGAAAAAACCTACTGCCATCCGGGACATTTTCCCTTAAGCATAATCGTGAAAAAGGACAAACAGATGAACACCTACCACGCATTCCCCTGGCAACGGGTTGTTAGCGCGCAGGGCTATACGGCGGAATCAAAGGAAAATGTGATTCACTTCACCGACACGCTGTTCTGTATCGACGGTAGCGGTACCATTGTGGATATTATTCAACATAACGATGGCGCGTTCCGGCACGTACGTGACGCCGCCCGTAAAGCGGGTAAGCTCACTGAACTCTCTTCTGACCAGTATCTTCTGCCCGGCCTGATCGATTTGCATGTCCACGCCCCGCAGTGGCCTCAGATGGGCAAGGCGCTGGATAAACCGCTTGAGAAGTGGCTGAATGACTACACGTTCCCGCTTGAAGCCAGATACGCCGACGTCGAGTTTGCCCGCCGAAATTATACGGAACTGGTCAGCGCGTTGTTGGCGAACGGCACAACCACCGCCGTCTACTTCGCCACCCTGCACACTGAAAGCAGCGTCGAGTTGGCCCGCATATGCCTGGCCCAGGGGCAGCGCGCCCTGGTGGGCCGCGTCGCGATGGACGATCCCTCCCAGTGCCCTGACTATTATCGGGACGAAACGGCGGCATCGGCCGAGGCGGAAACGCGTGCATTTATTCGCGCTGTCGCAGAGTTACCCGGTAATACGGCAAAACGTGTGCTCCCGGTTATCACCCCGCGGTTTATTCCCTCCTGCACGGACGACCTGCTGAAAAGACTGGGCACAGTGGCGAGAGAAACAGGCTGCCACGTGCAAACCCATTGCTCAGAAAGTGACTGGGAACATGGTTACGTTAAAGAACGCCTGGGGAAAACGGACACCGTGGCGCTGCGTGATTTTGGCCTGTTGACCCAAAAAACCATCCTCGCGCATTCAAACCACATTGAAGATGACGATGCTGACCTGATTAAGAAAACCGGGGCTGGCGTCGCGCACTGCCCCCTTTCAAATTTCTATTTTGCCAATGCAGTATTCCCTCTGCGAGCAATGCTGGACCGTGGACTGAACGTCGGGTTAGGCACCGATATTGCCGGTGGCCATAGCCCCTCGGTATTTGATGCCTGCCGCCATACCATCACCGCCAGTAAAGCCCTGAATGATGGCGTCGATGCCCGTATCAAACCGGAACACCGCGGCAGACCAGGCTCGGCAGTCAGCTTCAAGGAAGCATTCTGGTTGGCGACAGCCGGTGCGGGTGGCGTGCTTGAGCTGCCTGTAGGAAAGCTGGAGGTCGGATACCAGTTCGATGCCATCGTTATCGATACCCGGGCTGCAGGAAGCGATATTTATATTCATCCTGCTGAAGACCAGCCTGAAGATAAACTGCAAAAAATCATCTTTAACGCCAGGCGAAATAACATCAGCCGTGTCTGGGTAGACGGAAAAGCCGTGAAAGTTCAGTAAGATCATACAGCGGCACCGTCTGCGGCATCACCGTGGCTCCCTGTGAAATGCTTTCCTTTTCTCAGGGAGAGGTATGCCAGAAGCGAACCTGGTGTAAACACGAAGCAGGGATTATCCGCATGGCTGAACCAGCAAGCGGGGAGCTGAAGTTTTGCAGCGACCTGTTTGCCCCCCGTATTCGGCCATTGTCATCTTCCCTGCTAAGTTTGAAATGACTTGAGTACACGTCTGCACGAAAATGCGCGCGCCAGCCAAACATGTTCTCACCCTGTTTAGCCCTTTTTCACCTCGTAATCCGGTAGCGAGAATCGAGTGATAAAGGTATTGAGCGCGTTGGTATCAGGTAGCGCGGTCAGCGCCCCTTTGCGCGTTGTCGCGAGGGCACCGCAGGCGCTGGCCTGAGCAATGGACTGGTGGAGTTGTTCAACATTCTGCGGCATCCCGCGATGTGCAATCCGGGCCAGTAACCCTGCGACAAACGCGTCGCCAGCCCCGGTTGTATCAACACTGTTGACGGTATAACCGTCGAAATGAATAACGCTGTCGCGCCACAGCACCATGGCACCTTGCTCACCGTAGGTCACGACTTTGAGTTGCGCGGGCAGAGCGTTGAGGGCGTTAAGCGCATGGGAAAAATCGTGAGAGCCTGTCATCCAGTGCCACTCTTCTTCCGAGAGTTTAAGAATGTCGGCCTGGGCGGCGAAATGACGCACCGTCTCGAGCATTTCATGCTTATCGGGCCACATTTGCTCCCGTAAATTCACGTCGAAACTCAGTAATCCCCCACGCTGTTTTACATGGCTGATGGCGGTGACGAGCGTATGACGACACGTTTCGGCGACCAGGGCCAGAGAGCAGAAGTGCAGAATATCGTCGCTAAAGTCGGGCAGCGCATCGGGTGTTAAAAATTGATCCGCGGAAGGGTTGGTTAAAAAGGTAAATCCACGCTCGCCAGCGCGGCCCAGAGAGACCAATACCGTGCTGGTTCTGTGCTGATTATCCAACTGCAGACTTTCGGTTGAAACGCCTGCGTCAGACAGCGTTTTCTTCAGAAAATAACCAAAGTCATCCTCACCGACCCGGCCAATAAAACCACTCTGGCAGCCCAGACGCGCAGCGCCAATTGCCACATTGAACGGGGCACCTCCTGCGCAGGCCTGATATTGCATGTCTGAAAGCGGTAGAAGATCCACCACTGCATCGCCAAGAGTCCAGATATTCATGACATTTCCTCAATAATAATTAACTTTTTAAATGTGACCTGCGGGAAGGTCACTTTTTTAATAGTGCTTAAGCGTGAACAGGTGCCATGGATTATCCAGGCATACGGTTTAAAAGTTATAATCCAGCATCAGCTTATATTCGGTGGTAACAGCCTCACCGTGGGTCACCCAGCTTCCGTCCTGTTTTATCAACGAGCCAGTAACTTCTCCGGACACGGTAAAACGAGAGGTCAAAGGATAATTCGCCGATACCTTCAGGAAGCGATTGCGGGTATTCTGGAAGACTTCGCCATCTTCAGGCTGCGCATTGTATTTCTTATAATGTCCATACCCGCCGCTGAGCGTTGTGGATAATTTCCCCCAGTTGCGCCAGACGCCGACAGACGTGGTCCAGCTTTTTTCGTCAATATCGCCCCACTGCGCCCTGTCTAAAATGGCAGAGGCAAATTGCTGGCGGAACCAGACGCCGGTGGTGTTATTAATAATATATTGCACGCCAGGCTCAATCTGAAATGAACGCACGTCGCGGTCATTTTGCGATCCACCGCTGCGGCGGTGATCGATCTGCTGATACAAATAGTTAAAGAATGAGAAATTGTCCGTAACCCGAAGATCGGTAAAGAACTTAACGCGGCCTTGCCAGCGGTCCTCGATTGAGGCGCTTCCACCCATGACATCCCAGCCATAGCGCAGACGTTTGTAAAAATATTCATGGCCGATGATCAACTGAGTCCACTGGTTTTGGCTGAGGTAAGACTGATCCTCCCACGTCCCGTTATAGTGGGTGGTTCTGCCCTCAGAGAAAGCCAGATACCAACCGGGTAACGCATCGTGTCGCATCACGCCTTGTACAAACGTCAGTGAATCATTCCCGTTGTGGAAATGGCTGTTACGCCAGTTATTGTCCTCAATGGCATATTTCATCTTCAGTTGGCCATGAACGCGGCCACCGGCAGGATTGGAGGAGCGGGCTGAGGTCCACATAACCTCTTCATCCAGATAGGACCACGGGTCCACGGCAACAACCTTTCCCGGGGGGTC
Source organism: Enterobacter sp. MEB024 (assembly GCF_030209635.1). Classification (NCBI taxonomy): domain Bacteria; kingdom Pseudomonadati; phylum Pseudomonadota; class Gammaproteobacteria; order Enterobacterales; family Enterobacteriaceae; genus Enterobacter; species Enterobacter sp. MEB024. The sequence continues at coordinate 316,649 of NZ_JARVRQ010000006.1, forward strand.
CTTCATGATGCTCATGCTCGCATTCGCCAGCGCGGGAAACAGAAGAGCAAAAATAACAGACAGGGCATGATAGTTTTTCATAATAATATCCCGTTAAATCATTTCTTTTATTTTCAACGTCGCGTGAAAATGGTCGTTTTGAGGCAGGCTAATACTCCACGGCTTCTCCTGCATGGAATACATCCGGGTACTGAATGCCGCTTTATTGTTTATATAAAAGACAGCAATTGAGTTTTGAATGAGAACGCGTAACTCAATTTTTTCCCCGATCGGAACATCTACCCAGGATTCCGCGTTAGCCTGATGAATCGACGCGAGCGGCGCGTTGAAAAAATAGACTTTTCCTTTGCTCTTATTGAACACAACGTTCAGCATCGCATCACTGACTCTGTCGTCGGTCAGACTAAAGCTCATCACCATTCCGGCAGAAGGAACATCGATGGTTGCGCTCAACTCACCGCGTTCAGGCAAGGCCGGGTACAGCGCCGACTGTAAGGGGCCGAACGACGTGGCCGTTTTAAGCGTTTTGGTGCTCGTTAAGGTGGTTACCGGACCAGGATTCTCACTGATGACCTTCTGAAGCTCCTGGGGCAGGATGCTGTTGAGCTGGCCCTGATCATCTGCGGTGAGCTCATGTGCAACCAGATTCCCTGCCCAGTCAATGTTGCCGCTGTCACGGTTACCGGCTTTCGTCGGGATCCAGCCGAAAACAAACAGCCGATCGTTTTTGAGAACCAGTTTCCCCGCGTAAAAACCTGAGCCGTCGACCACATAATTGCCCAGTTTCCGCCACGGCCCCTCCGGATTATCCGCAACCCGGTATTGTGTCAGGCGTAACGGCCATTGGTCGCTAAAGCTGAGATACCAGCGTCCGTTGAAGTAAACCAGTGTCGGGCATTCGAGGTTGGCATTGCTGGTGATGGTGTCGTTATCAAAAAATACGCCGCGATCTTCCCAGTGCGTTAAATCCGTTGAACTATACCGGGCAATAACCCCACGACCGTTACTGCGGGTAGTAATTAACATCCAGTATTCTTTCTTTTCCTCAACCCAAACGACGTGAGGGTCCCGGAAATCATTACCCCGATAGTTACCGCCGGGCAAAATGGTGTCCTGCGGGTGTTTCACCCAGTGAAGGCGGTCCTTACTGGTCGCGTGCATAATAGACTCAACCGGGAACACATTTTCATTGTGTGCGGTGTACCAGGCATGCCAGGTATCGCCGACTTTAATAATCGAACCGGTTCCCAATAACAGTTCAGGATCGTCAACGTCGTTAACGTAGGGGATCACTTCGGAATGGTTCTGATAATCATACAAGTTGGCACTCGACAAGAGATGAAAAGCATGTACCCCCAGATCGCTGCCGCCGCGGACATCATTAAGATAATAAATATCAAATTTGCCATCGTTAAACACGGGCATAGGGTCGCCCACAAATGAACCGTCAACCCGCGGGAAAAAGCCATTAATATGGGTGATACTTTTATTCTGTAATGTTTCTTTCGAAGGCTGCGCCCAGGCAGGATTATTGCCGAGTGAAAGCGCAAGCAGCGCGACAGATGCCGCAACTATTAATTTTTTCATGCTACACCTGAATGTCAGAAGTTATAATTCACGCCAACCACGGTAAACGGGTTCCATGAGTGACCGGTCGATGTCCAAAGCCCGGTTTCTTTCGTAAATTGTGCTTTGAATTCACCGTATAATCGCACTTCACCAAATACCGGATAACTTAGCGTGCCACCGATAAACTTATACCGACCGTCATAGAAAACTTCGCTGGCATTGCTGGCGTTATCTATTTTGTCCTGGCCAAATCCAACATACAGGGAGGTTAATAATGGATACCAGTTTCGCCAGAGTCCGGCCGTGACTTTCCATTCTTCTTCGACAATATCGCCCCAGCTCTGACGCTCCTGGCGGTTATGATAATAATAGGGTCGCAAATAGAGTCCGAGATCCGGATTCACGCGGTATTGAATGGCTGGCTCAATTTCGAAAATGTACTGTTCCAGATCGCCATTCCCCGGTTCGTTCCCCTGAGGCTGGTATTCGCCATACGCGTATCCGGCCAGGCTCCATTTGCTGGACAGTCGCAGGTCCTGCCAGATCTTAAACCGGTTTTTCCAGCGTTTCGTTGCCGTTTCGGAGCCGACCATAACTTCCGTACCGATATTACCTCGCCAGGTTTCGAAAATATGGCCCACAAAAAATTCATTGATGGTATTGGTGCCTTGATAGTCCTGATTACTGAACTGTCCTTTATAACTGTCTTCTCTGGCATTCCAGAAACCGAAATACCAGTTAGGCAATTCATCGTGCCTTAAAAAAGCCTGAATGGTGGCGAGTTTAAACTTGCCGCTGTTTTTCTTATTATTGCTCCAGCGAACATCGTCAATTTCTATCTGAGACCCGATGTTTCCGTGCAGGCCACCCACTTCCATGTTACGACCGATACTGTTCCAGTGAACCGGCGGATCTTCCTGCCTTAAACGCAACAGACTGACGTCTTCGGGGTTATCCCCTTTAGGACGCTTTTTCACTTCAGCTTTTTTATTCTCCGTTTGCGCCGATAACGTCACGGGCTTTGACGAGGTCGTGAGTTCAGGTTTTTGACCTGCAGCAACCGGAGAAGACGAAGCACGAAGGGACGATTGTTCATTACCGTTATTGGCTGATGATACACTCGTACCGTTGGTGTCTGATTCATCCTGAAAATAGCTTTGATAGTTTCCTGTAACGTCTTCAGCAATGGCAGGAAATGCCGCTAATGTCACCATTAATGCCAGCGTCTGTTTTCCTGGAACAAATATGTTTTTATCTTTCGAGGTAATGCAATTTTGAGGTATTACGCTTTCATCCATTTTGCTCTCTCATTATTCCAGACAATAACATGCCAGCCAGAGACTGGCAGAAATAAAAACTCACCCTGCAAGAAACAGGTCGGAACGGAGAATTATTTATCTAAAGACCAGTATCCCGCATCGTATAATGAGGCCACACCCTGATGTGCAAACAATGAAATATCGCGCTCGCCCGGCTGCGGATAAATACGACTGCTTAAGCAAGCGTCACCATCGTTAACAAAAACTTCCACCGATGAGCGGTCAATAAAAATTCGCAGTGACAGAACGCTGTCTGCTGGTAGCGGAATACTGCGCGTGCCTTCCAGCGAATATTGCGGATAGCGACGCTCCACCACCAGACGCCCGGCCTGATCGTCGACGTAAATTCTCAGCCCGTCGCCCAACGCGACACCAAACTGTTCAGCCGTCGATGCGCTCAAATCCCATGCCAGCTGTACTTCGACCGCGTCGGCATCTGCCGCGACAAGGACGTTCTGATTGTTCAGGCAGCGGACGGGCGTGGGATAATAGCTGCCACGCAGCGCGGTCACTTCGGCAGCCGGTTTCATTCTCACCCGGCCATCGACAAGGCTTAATTCGCGTGGAAGCGAGAGCATTCCGGCCCAGCCATCCTGCTGTTCGGGCATCGGTGATTCCCACATATCCAGCCACCCGATGACAATGCGTCGGCCATCCGGGGTCACGAAACTCTGCGGGGCATAAAAGTCGTGACCGTGGTCCAGCTCAGTAAATTGTCCGCTGTGGGTGAACGGTTGACCTGGCTGCCAGTCACCAAGTAAATAGCCACTCTGGAACAGGTTGCGATAGTGATACCCTTCCGCCGCTATGCCCTGCGGCGAGAACATCAGGACACGCTTCTCTCCCAGGGTGAAGAAATCCGGGCATTCCCACATAAAGCCCTTGCCTTCATCAGCCTCGGCGAAAATACCGTCGTCATGCCATTCGCGGAGATCGGTGGAACGGTACAGGCGCACCTGGCCGGTATTCTCTACGCGGGAGCCGACAACCATGTACCAGAACTCACCTTCACGCCACACCTTCGGATCGCGAAAGTGATGCAGTCCGGGCGGTGTATCAATCACCCTGCCGTGCCGTTCAAAATGGATGCCGTCACGACTGGTCGCCAGACACTGCACCTGGTAGAGGTTGTCGTCTGTGTCCGACGGGCCGTGAAATTTATGTCCGGTGTAGATGAGCGCCAGCGTATCACCGTCCACCACGGCGGAGCCGGAGAAACAGCCGTCTTTGTCCGCCGGACCTTCCGGCGCTAGCGCGACGGGCAGATGTTCCCAATGCACCAGATCTTTGCTTCGGGCGTGCCCCCAGTGCATCGGCCCCCATTTCGGAGAATAGGGATGATGTTGATAAAAGGCGTGATACCAGCCGTCAAACCATACCAGGCCATTAGGATCATTCATCCAGCCTGCGCGAGGGGCGAGGTGATAGCGCGGATACCAGCGCGGATTAATCCCCGATTGTGCTTTTTCAAGCACCTGTTCAGCCTGTTCTAATAAGGATGTCATCGTCTTTACTCTCAGTACATTACACAGCGTTTTGCTGCAGAAAAGATGGCTCAGATGAGGATTTTGTTGAGCGCAAAAGGAAAATGGAAATAAACGTGGTGCTGAACACCATGATGCCCATGATCAGATAGGATTGGGCGAAGCCAAATCTCTCATAGCTAAAGCCTGCCAGCGGGGACAAGACGGTGCCAATGACGGAGCTGGTGCAGGCAAATCCCACCAGATAAATGGTGGAGGAGAGACGTTTGTCGAAATTCAGGCTGTTGTATTTAAATATGGCGACTAACAATATTGGCAGTTCGACCGCGTGAAGCAGTTTGGTAATGGAGATAAGCAAGGGGCCTTCCACCAGCCCGGAAGCAATCATGCGCAGCGCCATCACCATACCAGCGAATATCAGGCCATTTTTAGCGCCAATGCGATTAACCAGCCACGGCGCACAAAACATACCCGCGGCCTCGAGAAAGACCTGGAAAGAGTTTAAATAGCCAAACATCTCGTTCCCTTCTCGTAATGTCGGGAACTGTGACGAGAAATAGACCGGGAATTGCTGATCGTATACGCCGTAAATGCAGGTTCCGACCACGAAGAATATCAGTGCCCAGAAGCGCGGCAGAGTCAGCAGACGCAGGGCGTCTTCCAGAGATACTTTTTTAGCGCCAATTTCGAGTTTCTCCATGCTTGCCGGCGCGGCCACCTTTAAGCGGGCCAGCAGACAGAAGAAGATTAACCCTGAGCAAGAGGCCACCAGGAAGTTAAGGTCAGGGTTGATATTAAACAGTAACCCGGCAAAAAACGTGGCGACCGCCCAGCCCAGAGACCCCCACATGCGTGCCCGCCCAAACTCAAAGGTACTCTGACGCGCAACGCGCTCGGTATAGGACTCCAGAACGCCGATACCACCATTAAACGTCAGGCCGATAAACAAGCCCCCGAATACGCTGCCCAGCAGAATATTAACGCTCAGCAGGTAGCTAAAAAGCAGATAAGCCGGGCCGGAGAGGATCAACAACGCCGTGATAAACCATAACAAATGTTTGCGCAGACCGAGTCGGTCCTGGATAAAGCCATAACAGACCTGCGCGAAGAGCGCGGAGACGGATAACACGGAAAAAATAATGCCGGTTTCCGATGCCTTTAGCCCCACTTCCTGGTGAAGCCAGATTGAGAGAAGTGAACTTGATGAGGACCAGGTCACAAAGAAAAAGAACAGCAGAGCGCTGAGCAGCATGTAACTTCGAGTAGGCCGTTTTTTCATCTACGTAATCTCGCAAGAAGGATATGCTAAGATGGTAACGTTAACATTTCAGGCGTACACTCGGTTTTGATGTGATACTCGATGTTAATCACAAAAGTTAACGTTAACATTAATGTGTTGAGATCGCGCTCAAACTTTTGAGTGTGACTTGCGTAACCCTGGGTGTCGGTGCCTAGAATAGGACATTCGCATTGGCTCACAACACCTTACCGGGTCGAATGCATTCAGATAATGGAAAGCTATGGCGTCTTTAAAAGATGTGGCCAAACTGGCCAATGTATCGCTCATGACGGTTTCCCGGGTGCTCAATGACCCGAAACGCGTAAAGCCTGAAACCCTGTCCCGGGTGCAGGAGGCGATCCTGCAGTTAAATTACGTGCCTGACCTCTCAGCCCGGCAGGTTCGTCGTGTCGGCTCCCGGAACAAAACCATCGGCGTACTGGCGCTGGATACCGTCACCACCCCTTTTTCGGTAGAAATCACGCTGTCTATCGAAGAAACCGCACGCGCGTACGGCTGGAACAGCTTCGTGGTGAATATGTTTACCGATGATAATCCTGACGATATTGTCGACCTGCTGCTCGCCCACCGGCCCGGGGGGATCATTTTCACCACCATGGGGCTGCGTGAAGTGAGCATCCCTCCCCGGCTACTGGAGCACCCTTGCGTTCTGGCCAACTGCGAGAACACGGGAGAACCGGTTGCCAGCTATATACCTGACGATGAGCAAGGCCAGTATACGGCCGTACAGGCCTTGCTGGCGGCGGGATACAGCCGCCCTCTCTGCCTGCATTTACCTGTCAACCATCTGGCGACGCGTCGCCGCCGTCAGGGACTTGATCGCGCCTGCCGTGAAGCCGGTATCGATCCTGATACGCTTGAGCACTGCTATATGCAATTTGGCGATGAGCACTACCGGGATATTCCGGAGATGCTGCTGGCGCATATCGTTCAGGGGAAACCGCAATTTGATTCGGTCATCTGTGGTAACGACCGTATTGCCTTCATGGTGTATCAGACGCTGTTAACGCAGGGTATCCGAATCCCACAGGATATTGCCGTTCTTGGCTACGATAATCTTGTCGGCATCGGAAATTTGTTTTTACCCCCGCTATCCACGGTCCAGCTGCCGCATTATGAGATTGGGCGCTTAAGTACCCTGCACATTATCAATGGCGACACCCATCGGGATAAGGTGCTGGTCGAGAGCCCCTGGCTCAGGCGCGAATCCTGTTGAGCAAGAGAGGCCGCATACCGACGACCTTTTGACAGTCAACTGGGGACATTATGCAAAACGAATTTTACTGGATAAACGAACCCGCCAAATGGCATAGCGAGAACAACACGTTATCGGTCGTGACAGACGACCACACCGATTTCTGGCGCCATACGTGGTACGGATTCGAGCGTTTCTCGGGCCACATCTACGCGACTGACGCGGCAGGTGATTTCACGTTTCAGACTAACATACGTGCTGATTTCAGCACGCTCTATGACCAGGCGGGAATCATGCTGATGTCGGACGAGCAACACTGGCTCAAGGCCGGGATTGAATACAATGATGGCGCGCCGGCCATTGGCAGCGTACTGACGTTACAGGCCTCCGACTGGGCAACCGGTATCTTCCCGGGTAACCCCCGGGAGTTCTGGCTTCGCCTGACCCGCAAGGGAGACGCGTTGCGGTTACAGTACTCAGCAGACGGGCTGTCGTGGCCTTTGCTGCGTTTATGCCATTTCCCGTCGGGGCCAGTGAAAGTCGGTGTCATGTGCTGCACGCCCGAACGCAGCGGCTTAGCCGTCGAGTTTAGTGATTTCAGTCTCGCTCCGGCCATGGATAAAGCGCTACACGATCTCAGCTGATTTACATCGCGCCATTCGGTTCTACGATCCGTTGATGGCGCTGCCTGAGCTTCCACCTGGATCACACTTTTCCCACCCGACCATTCCCTTAAAATAAACAGGTGATATTATTCACCCCGTAAATACCTCTCAACTCAACCCGAGGCTTTGATGCTGGAGAATGTCATCATCCGATAATCAGCTCCCCGACCTTTCAGGCCGGACTGATTATCAATGCGCCGAAATCGAATGCGGACACCGCGGTGTGTTTGCACGTTTTGCACATGATGATTAAACAGGTTTTCCAGTATGAATTTATCCCGTCAGGAACAACGTACCTTACACGTTCTCGCCAAAGGTGGACGTATTGCGCACGTCCGCGATAGCTCAGGCCGCGTCACCGCCGTTGAATGCTACACCCGCGAAGGGCTGTTGCTCGCCGACTGCACGCTCGCCGTCTTCAAAAAACTCAAAACCAAAAAGCTGATCAAATCCGTCAACGGTCAGCCCTACCGCATTAACACGACCGGGCTGAACAGCGTTCGTGCCCAGCCAGATAATCGTTAAGGAGAGGATGATGGATATCCCACGTATTTTTACCGTCAGCGAAAGCGAACACCGCATTCATAACCCGTTCACCCCGGAAAAGTACGCCACGCTGGGCCGCGTGTTACGCATGAAGCCAGGCACGCGCATTCTCGATCTCGGCAGCGGCTCGGGGGAGATGCTCTGCACCTGGGCGCGCGATCATGGCATTACCGGCACCGGCATCGACATGAGCCGACTTTTCACCGAACAGGCAACGCGCCGTGCTGACGAACTCGGCGTCAGCGATCACGTGCGTTTTATTCATGACGACGCGGCCGGATACGTCGCAGATGAAAAATGTGATGTGGCGGCCTGCGTAGGCGCCACCTGGATTGCCGGCGGCGTCGCCGGAACAATGGCGCTGCTGGCAAAAAGCCTCCGGCCTGGCGGGATGATACTCATCGGTGAACCCTACTGGCGTCAGGTTCCTGCGAGCGATGAGATAGCCCAGGCCTGCGGCGTCTCGTCCATCGCAGACTTTCTCACCCTGCCCGACCTGGTCGCCTCGTTCGACGCCCAGGGCTATGACCTGGTGGAAATGGTCCTGGCAGACCAGGAAGGCTGGGACAGATACGAAGCGGCGAAATGGATGACCCTGCGTCGCTGGCTGGCGGAAAACCCTGACGATGACTTTGCACAAGAAGTTCGCGCGGAGCTGACAATTGCGCCCAAACGCCACGTCACCTACACACGAGAGTACTTTGGCTGGGGGGTGTTTGCGTTGATTGCCCGATAGCCTGAAACAGGCGGTATAGCCTTAACGACTATACCGCCTTCACGCATCAGGTATTAAGGCGGCTCAGGATAATATGAACGCGGATTCCGTCACGTTCACCCGCGTTTAATCACCGGGATATCGCCCGTATCATTTAACGCCCCCGGAAATGTTTTTAACCACTGAGAGACTTTTTGTTTATTGATATTCACCACACTCATCCCTTCCAGGCATCCCCATAATTCTCTTGTATGCTGCGGCGTGATCACAATACAGTCTTTCATCACCCGGATTTTAACCGGCATACCGCTGATAAACCCTGCCCGGGTTAGCCAGTCTCCCCCCAGCGGAAGATATTTATTATCTATCCGGGCATAGAGTTCACAGCAGGCGGAACTTGCTTCCGGCGTTTCTGCGCGGGGGTGAACAGGCGCGACACTGGTCTGGTTGCCGTGAAGACGGCGGGTGCTGTTTTTGCGTACCAGCTCGCGGTTTTCAATCATGCCGGTGAAAGCATCTGATTCTGTTTTGCAAACCGTAAACTCTGGCTTAAAATTCGGCGCAGCCATTTTCAACTCCTCAGTAGTTGTTGTGGTTAGCGGTATGGGGGTGTTGCAGCACCTTCATATCGCGTCTCTTCGTAAATAATTCCTGTGAAACTTACTCTGCCGTTCGGCGTTATTTCTGATGCGTATTATACCAGGCTGAATATAAATACAGCGGTTTGGCGTGGGGTAAATTTGGAATTTGCGAGGGGGATTCAGGAAATAGTGTTGTGTGCGCTAAGGCCATGTTTTTGTTCGTTGTGGGTTGATTGGTCTGGGTTTTGCGAGCATCATCGCAATTATTTACCTTCTTCCGTAACGCGATGGCTTCCAGCAAAACACTCGAACAGGCAATTGCCAACATCACCATCTGGCGCAAGGGCGAACAACGTGCGCCGCATAAACCCTTATTGCTTCTGTACGTGCTGGCAAACTATCAGCAGGGGCATGCACGTCTGTTTGACTACGGTACCGAGGTACATGCTCAACTGCTAAGCCTGTTAGAACGCTTTGGTCCAGACAGGAAAGAACATTACCCAAACATGCCCTTCTGGCGGCTCAAAGGGGATGGATTCTGGGATCTTGAGAACAGTGAACTCTGTTCCACCACTGGCAGCAAACAGCCACCGGTAAAAGAGCTTGTTGAACATAAGGTCGCTGGCGGTTTTGATGAAGAACACTATGCGCTACTGAGAAAGAACAAGAAGCTGATCGGCTCGCTGGCACAGAAGATCCTTGAGGCGCATTTCCCGGAAAGCATCCAGGAAGAGATCGCAGATGAGATGGGTTTTGATATTCAACAGATCCGTAAGGTTCGCGATCCGTTGTTTCGTCAGCAGGTGCTTCGCGCCTATAACTATGAATGTGCAATCTGCGGATTCAACATGCGACATGATAACACCTCCGTTGCGCTTGAAGCCGCGCATATCAAATGGAAACAGTTTGGCGGGCCGTGTGAAATCCCGAACGGGCTGGCACTGTGTGCAATTCATCATAAAGCGTTTGATAAGGGATCGATTGGGCTGGATGACAGTTTGCGGGTTCTGGTGTCTGAGGCGGTAAATGGCAACGGGAATGGGATTGTGGGAAGACTGTTCTGGGATTTCGCCGGGAAGCAGATAGCACTGCCGATGGTGAAAGGGAATTATCCAGGGGAAGGGTTTGTGGAATGGCATCGGAGGGAGGTGTATAGGGGGTGAGTGCGAAGGCCGGACTCGCACATTAAAATTAACTCCTTGAATTAAAACCAATAAAAACAAACTAATTTTATGTGTACCAACGCAGATACCAACACATTAATTCATTGGATTCGGGACTCGAATCAGGGCAAAGCCAACTGAACAAAATCCCCCTATGAGTAGATGATACAGATAAAGATGAGAAGCTGGCTTTAGCCTTCGCGAACTCCTCATCATCTGGTTACTGTTAGCTTTCCCTACATTGGACAGCATTGTATCAATGTTGTCGATATCAACATTAATTGACTGCCCATAGCTTATAGCTCCTGATGTTGACCTGCCGTTACCCTGGTAACAGTTTTGTGACTGTTGCGTTTCATCAGACCGGAGGCTTTCCGGGCACGTAGAATATCGATACTGGTGATAAACGGTGACTTCTCCATGACAGAGCAACCATCGCAGTCAATTCTTACCAGTTCATATTTTTCGACAAGAAAGTTTACCGCATCGCTAAGCGATATTCCTGCATCAATATGTTCCTGGATGATGGCTTCATCACTGAACGGTGTGTCATTCAGCGTCAGGCCATAGTGCTGCGATAACAGATGAGTCAGCAGCAACTGCCAGATTTCAACGGGTGACAGGCAGGGCTGAGCCGCCCGTGTCGGGTGTGATGATATGGTTTGCATGAGGTTTACTCTATGAAGTTAAGGGGATAAGCGGTGAGTTACTGCGGCTCAGTATGCTCAGGATAGATAGCAATGAAGACATAGCCACAGGAGCCGAGTGTGTCGGCTTCGCAGGTGAGTCCGTTGTGGTAAAGCGTGACGCTGTGCGGGTGCCTAGGGTTGAGCTCTCCGCTGGTGAGCATCAGCTCCAGCTGCTTGAGTATTAACGGAAAGGCCTGGTCGAGGCGCAACGCATGCTCGTCACTGAAAGCACCGTTAAACCCGGCGCGGTCAGCGAGAAAATGCAGGCGGTCGCCTTCTTGCACCAGCCGAGCTCCAAAACAGGGTGTGATCGTACTCTTTAGCCCCCACTGCTGGCAGGGGGAATTCTCAAGTATGGCACCGGATTCTGAGTGATTGTTCATTATTATTCCTGATTAAAGTGAAGGATTAATTGAGAGTAACGCTTCGAAGAATGACATAGGGGCCATTGCGGTCCTGACAACGTTCAGCAAACACGGCCAGAACGCCGCGTATGTCCTCCACCTCGCGGCCAGCATAATGGCAGATACTACCTGACCATTTATATTTGCCCGTACTGAAGCGAAACAGTCGGGATCCAGGATGTTGCCGGTACAGGGTCATTGCCTGGCGTTTGCTGATGATTTTCATATCCAGCCTCGCTCTGCGAACGACACAATGCCCTCTGAACCGATGACCAGATGATCGAGCGTGTTCACATCAACCAGTGCCAGCACTTCTTTAAGCCTGCCCGTAATGTTGCGGTCGCATTGGCTGGGCTCCGGGTCACCGGATGGATGGTTATGCGCCAGTACGACAGCTGCAGCATTGAAGCGAAGCGCTGATTTCACTACCTCACGGGGATGGACTTGCACATGGTTAATCGAACCGGCAAATAGCGTTTCACTCTCCAGTAAACGATGCTGGTTATCGAGATAGAGCACCATAAACACTTCCCGTTCTTGTCCTGCCAGATGTAACCGAAGCCAGTCACGGGCAGCAGTACTGGAGGTAAAGGATATACCGGGGTGGCGCAGATATTTATCCAGCAGATTGATAGCCCGGCGAATGGTGCGTTGGGCATAGGGGGTTAATCCGGAGGTCGCGGGGAGCAAACAACCATGCTGGGTCATAATCGCCAGTGGAAAGAGTTCAGGCTGAGATGACAGCGGGGATAATGCGGTATTCATGTTCGGTATCCCTCAGTCGATGAGATGCATAATGGCGCTGCACTCTGGATGGTTCAGCACGTAGTCGCGTAAGCGATAATAGTGCTCAGTCATCGCGTCACACTCGGTGCGACAGGCGTGGTGATTGTAAGTCATCAGACAGGCGACCATCCCTGCAGCTTCACTGGTAAGCTCTGCGCCATTGCCGTTCATGCTGTTGAACAATGTCCACTTCTCATCGTGATCTGACTCGGGAGCCATAAAAGCGCCGCGGTTGCTGAGTGTCGAAAAGCGCCAGATACCACCTTGGTAATCGGAACACAGCCGATCCATCCAGGCAAAGATTTGGGGCTCAAGCGTTATCCATTGCGGGATGGTGCCAAAGTGCTGTGGCCAGAAGCCAATGCGTAACTCGTCAGGGACCGCTGAGGCAGTAATTACGGTATGCTCCTCGAACTGATGATTTTTTGTATTCATTAAACTATCTCCTTATACCGGAACTGTTGTTTAACGCCCGAAAAATTCGAGCATGTTTTCTGCCATAACCCACAGGGCGCGATTGAGCTTCACATCGCCGTCAATGCCGGTAACGGCACGGGTGCGGCTGCTTTTCCCCTGTGCGGTTCGCCCTGACAGACCTCCTTTCATCAGGTTCTCCTGCACGCGCTGGTAGACAGTCCACAGGTCATCGCCGTAGTCCTCCCGACGACGCGGAGTCAGCAGCTACGATACCGTGACCGGCTGGTGGTCTTCGCCAAAGCGATATTTCAGCGCGGCATTCGCCAGCGCGTGACGGGCCGGGGCTGGCAGCGCCAGTGACTGCATCGCATCGCGCTTCACCTCCACCCGGTCAAAGACCCCGAGCACTTCGTAAGCCCCTTCAATCACCTTCTCGACGACATTGCCTTTATGCGGTACCCGCACTTCTCCGAATGACTGGCCGCAGACCAGACCATTGGTACAGACGCCTCGAAATAGCCCCGGCAACATCTGGTAGCTTGATGAGCCGTCATGGCTGTTAAGTAGAATGATTTCCGGCACCTGATGTCCTGACAGTTGACCGGCACGACGCAGGCGAAGCATGTGTTTGGTGTACTCCCGCTTGCTCTGGTCCCGAACCTTCGTCTGGCAGGCAAAGAACGGCTCAAAGCCTTCACGCTGCAGGCTTTCAAGGATGGTGATGGTCGGGATGTAGGTGTACATGTCTGAACGAGATTCATGTTTGTCACTCCCGAACACGCTGGGGACATGACTCATCAGCTCTTCGTAGGTTAGAGGCCGGTCACGTCGTATCTGGTTTATACGGCCAAAGCGGCTGGCTAATCGCATGGGTAACTCCTTATGCAGTGGGTAAAAAGATAAAAGGCCACACTTCCCGAAAGAGGTGTGCCCTGACTTTGTTTGTATCGGTGATGTGCTGGTGGTGGTTATGCAGGAAATTTGCGGATGCCATAACGAGTGATATACCGGTTCAGCCAGTAACCGGCATCCGGCTCAAAGTTCCAGGCTCGCCAAACCATGCAACGCTCATGACGGATAACCAGACGGAAATGCGTACCCTGGTCGTCCTCTATAGCAATGTTGGAATATTGAGCCGCAACCGCCTCTGCCTGCTGGCGCGAAAACGGTCCCTCTGGTAGTTCAGTGAGTTCAGGCATACAGGCTCCTTAAAACAAAAAGCCCCTGTGGCATAAGCGACAGGGGCTGAATCAAACGGGTAAAGAATTGGCTAAGACGCCTTACCTCCGACAACCGTGACTTGCAGCGGTTGGTAATACTGCGGGTCGAAAACAGACAGTGGCAGGTCAATCTGGTAACCATTACGCTCTTCCGTTGCCTTCATGATTTCGACAGAGCTGACGTTTTCCACGCATTCGTTCTCCAGCGAGGCTTCCTGAGAGCGAGTCGCATCGCTCTCACCAAATGCAGCCACCGCCATATTCCCCTTAACCAGCGTGTTTCCCCCTTTGTCTTTCAGACGTAGGGAGAGCGTCAGAGGCCCAAACCCCTCACCACTGCCGCCGTTGTCCAGGCGAAACTGCCACACGCAGACATTGCCCGGCACCCAGACCATGTCTGTGTTGCGGATGCTGATGTAACGCTGTTCTTCGGCCTGAGCCGGTGAAAGCAAACAAAGGCTCAGAGCGAAAACTGAGATAACGCCTTTCAGCTTCTTCATGGATTTTTCTCCTGATTCTCCGGCAGATAGAGTTTCCCCATTTCCTTGCCATCGTGCGAATACACCACCGATTTTTCACCCGTGTAGCTGTCGGTTTCAATCCGGAAGCTCAGGGTGATATTGTCCGCAAGACACAGGGCAGCAATCAGAGGCTGCACCGTTTTCTGCTGCATATCCGCAATGTAGTAATAATTGCCTGACTCACAGCCTTCCGGCGACTGGTTGGTTTTCATCACCGTATATTGCGGTGTGCCGAAAGCATCCTTCTTTACCCATTCCTGGGCAATATCGGATTTATGCGAGACAACCTTGCTGAACGGTGGCGGAGTCAGGTCCTTAAAACTTGCTATCGTTTTCACACCCGCATCTTCCTTGCGGTCGCAGCCAGAAACCCCCATGGCACCGATAACCATCAAAACAGTGAGAACAGGTCGATACAATTTCTTCATGGTGCAGATTCCTTATTAATCGTCCGTTCCTTGGCTTCAGCAATTGCCGGTGCTCCGGCACAACTCTGCCAGACTCTGTTGAGCTACCCACTGCTGCAGTTTCTGCTCTGAGGCAGAACGCTTCGCCGCCAGGGCAGCTTGCTGCTGTTTGTTGACACAGTTTTCCGGGAATGCGGCAAGCACCTGGTTGCTGTGAGGTACATCAGCCAGCCCCAGCTGATACTGGGTGTCGATGATAGTGAAGTAACACCCTTTCCCCTGGTCTTCACTCTGATAGACCGAGGTCAGATCGGAGTAATAACCGCTGGCAGGTTTCAGATTCAGCTTGCGCACGGTATGCGTTTTCTTATCGGCGAGAAAATATACACCGCCACCACGCTGACGCAGCAGGAATTGCCTGGTCCAGGGATAATTGCCAATCACACTGGCCTGATAGAGCGTATTGTTCAGCGCGTCGTTGTCCATGCCATCTGCTGATTTCCAGCCATCCGCCTGCATGTACTGCCAGAATTTGACGGTACCCACGACAGTTTCAGCAGACGCCGGAAAGGTAGCGCCTGCGCAGAGACTGACGGCCAGCACCGTTGTAGTCAGTATTTTCTTCATCATGATTCCTTATGAGGTAAAAGACCGTCGCCGGTTCTGGCGAGCAGTGAGTGAAAAACGTGAAAATGGGGAAGAGCTCTGAGGAATTCCGGTTCGGTGAGAACGTTGCGAATCTGAAGGTTGGGCACGAACAGTTCCGGGTGCAAGGTAACTGCATGGATATCATTCAGCGGAAACACCGCCACTCGATGATGGTGCTCTCCAGTCAGATACCAGTGCCCGCCGCAGAGTACGAGGCGGTATGGTGCAAGCCCTGAGCAACGACAACCTTCAGCCAGCAGCGTCACGCGACGACGCTCTGATATGGCCCTTACAAGGCGTGTAAATATGCCTGGCCTGGGTGGCGACAATGACTCTGACTCTGCCCATATGAGACAAGGAGACTCACCGGGTCCACTTAACAGGGAACTGACCATGTGGTTATCCATGTCAGGAAACAGGGCCTCCACGCCTGACTGACGAGCAAAAGTCAGTACAGCCAGTTCGCGTTGATGACTACCAGAGAGCAGACGACAGGTGCCGTCGCGATATTCCAGATCCAGGTACATCAGTCGCTCACGAAAATCCCGGCGGAGGGTGCGGATCGATACACCAAACTCTGCTGCAAGAAGGCCCATATCCAGTGTTTCGCCAGCAACAAGGCGACTGATAATGAGGGACAGCCGAACCGCCAGCCGCTCATGGCGACGCTCAGTCTGGGACATTAGATTTTCTCCATCCTGTTAACAGGCTGAAAATTAAGTGATTAGTGTAACGAAGGGGCCGGACAGGGTATGGACATGGGAAGGCGTATTTTTTCAGTATGTGGATTTCAGCCATGATGCGGCTTTGCGCCTAATCGATGGGTTAGTTGCTCATTAATTGAGCGCAGCAAGGACAGGGAGTGTCCGCCATAAGCGGTTTGTCATAAGAAAATCCAGTCCCAGACGGCACGGGCAACGGTTACCACGGCTTCCCGCACGGTTCGAATCACCGTTTTCAGTGGCGCAGGCAGGAATGACGATGACTCAGCCGTATCGAAAACACAACCCACAGCGTCACCGAAACTGTCACGGGCCTGCGACTTTACCGGCTCTGTGCAGAGTCTCCCGTGCAGTTGTGTCACCACCGGACTGGTGGCGCGGTCAGGCAGACAGCGCATCATGGTTGCCACCATATCCTCAATGCCCCATCCAGTGCTGGCGGACACCGCACAGACCGGATGATGCGGTTTAAACATCGCCATAATCGCAGCCTGCTTCGCTTTAAGATTTCCCTGTTGGTGTGTTGAAGGTTTGCTGGTGAGGGTATCCCATTCATGACAGGGTTCGATTTTGTCGGCCTGGTTAATCACAAACAGTACCTTTTGCCTGTAAGGTTGCATCACACCGTGCCAGGACTGCTCGTCCACGGTTAGTGCCCGATCATCGGCCTTAATGACCCACAACACCAGATCCAGTTCCGGCAGGATTCGACGGTACAGGGCACGGTATTCTTGATCCCGCCGCCCGTTTTCACCAACCCCCGGTAAATCGACAATCACCAGACTGTGACGACCGCTGCGCAACCGGAAGCGCAGTACGTCGCGAGTACAGGCGTTCACATCACTCACCGGGGACACCTCACCCCGGAAAAGTTCGTTGCAAAGAGAGGATTTACCTGTACCACTTTTGCCCATGATGCCAATTACCGGCTCGTAATGGGTCAGGTTCTGGATACGTTCAAGAATAAGCTGGCGAAGCGTGTGCGGAAGCGACGCGAGCGGTTGTTCAAGGGCCTGAAGGCCGTCAGGTTTATTCATACAGTAGTCTCAGCGTGAAAAATAAAAAACCCCGAGTTCCAGTCAGGAAAGCGGGGATTCACAGAGATAATATCTATCTGAAATTATTTTGAATTTTAGATTAATACACAAAGGACCTTGTGTAGCCCAGGACTAAACGAGATCCGCTTCGTGCCAGGAGCAGACATTGCCAACGTTATGACCCTCGATTACATCAAAGAGCCCTATAGCCGAAACCTGCACCATAGCCATCTCTGTAGAATTCGTCCTAGGGGCTTTTAACAGACCTAGTTGTATGGATCGGAAGGAAATATTAAAGCTCAAGGCGTCAGTCCAGTGCTGTCCTGTTTGCTTACCACACAAAAGAGTACTGCTTGTACCTGCTAACTAATGGTATGCGGAGTGAGGGGGACGGGTAGAACCAAAAGCACTTACTACGTGTGGCGCTCTCCTGGAAGAGGAGACGTCGAAGTGATAACGCTAACAACAGTCTTACTGGTGATGCAGATAATGCTAGCTGGTCTGGTTGCCATAAAGCAACTGACCGGACGCCCGTAAGGGATGGAGGAACTTGATTAAAGGCAGGGGGGTTACCTCCCCTGCCTTTTTTCGTTTCTGCACAAGTTAGCTCTGTTATTATAATCCTTACTCACACTGTAAGGACATAGTTCAAATGACTGAATGGCTTAATGCACATTTTGGTGCAGACGCAGCTACTTATCTTAGCTTATTAGTCGGCGTACTGGCACTGTTTGGTATTGGGGGCGGTGTTACATATAGAATCAGACAGCAAAACAACATTAAACAGAAGGCAAAGAAAACCGAGGGTGATGTGAACCAGGCCGGGCGGGATATTAATCAGACCACCAACGTTTACCACACATCCAATGAATCTGCTGAGGACCCTGTAAAAAAAAAGCAAGATGAACATGATCTGAAGATCATCGACCAGATCCTTGAATTGCTGCCTTATGAGGATACTACTCAATGGGTTGAGCAGAGCTACCTGAGCGGTATACGGCAAGATGTTTGCTTAAACATTGAAAAAGCTGAAAAATTTAGCGGTGAAAAGTATCGGTTATTCAATACTGAAGTGAATGGTGCGAAAGACGCTTTTTTGGACGCTATGACCGCATATGTAGATAGTACGCTACCGTTTATGAGTGTTGATTACCCGAACAGAAAGCCATTGATGCTAAGCCTTCCCCATGACTGGAAGAGTAATAGTGTTGAATCGGAGGCTAACTTCCGCTTTCATCAGCAAAATGTGCGTGAAACATCGGGGGTGATGATTGCGCGCTATGAGGATTTTGTCAGGACATTTAAGGCTCATGGATTCATAAGCGATAAACTGTAAAGGCGCAGTGGGTCAGCGAACACCGCAACGACAGAAACGCGTAAGCGGTAAAATCAGCTTGTTTACTGGCGAGTTTATAGCCGTCCCTCCGGGGCGGCTTTTTTATGACTATAATCGACAGAATCACCTGAACGTCCAGGTGGGTTTCCCTGACAGGACGTCAAGGAATGTTCGCTTTGTGCCAGAAGCGGAAGTTGCTACAGTGACTTATCTTAGCCAAAGGAGTCATGGTCAACAACAAAGATATTGCTAACTGAGGTATGTATCTAATACTGGGGGGTAGGTCACATTTACCTATAATTCAGAACATTATTATGGCTATAAAAATGTGTACCATACAAAAGATTAATGCATTGTACAGCCGGATTCCTACACAAAGGAGAGTTTATGATTAACGAATCCATTCCCAGAAAACGAAATTATATCTTTCTATTATAGGCCTCACTCTATTTGCAAAGAACAATCTCTGGCCGCTTTAGAATGCGCCGGTCAAAAATTAGCCAAATAATCGCAGGGAAATAGCACACTTTTTGTGTTTAACTTTCAACAAGTTTTTGGCCTGTGCTGCGAACATTATGCCCCAAAAGGAGAATCCAGATGGTTCCAATCCAAGAAGTTGATTTTCACACGGATAAAAAAGTCTTCTACAAGCTGCATATTATTTCTCCAACAGGAACTGCACCATTTTTTACAGAGGTGTTTGTTTACGACTCTGAATTTAATCCACCCTTTGCATCAACGGTTACTTTTCATCAGCAGTTTCAGGATTCCAAAGCCGCGTTTGCTTATGCGCTTAGTTGGGTGGATGGCTACAGTAAAAAGCATGGTTACACGGTCAACCAAATCAACAATCCATGTAACTGTGAATTTCTATCACAAGCTGATCAACAACAATCACTCCAAAGTGCCAGGCTCAAAATCCAAGTTAAAGTAAATGGGGCATAACAATGCCAATCACGGCGACAGTTTCTTCGTTGCGGCGTCGCCTCCACTACAAACCTGCACGTCTTAGCGACGTTAGGCGAATCAGAGTAAATATCTATGTTCAGTGAATTAGAAAAGGAATTTCATAAAAAAGGGGTCCCTACGGATAAACCAGATTTTTATGATCATCCAAACTTTATTAAGGAAGAGCAACGAGATCCAAGCTACTTGATTAAGTTTGCAAAATTTGTAGCAGAAAAGCCATACACTAATGAATATCTAGAAAAGGCAGAGCTTATAATTTCTGATGTAGCAAAAATTTTAAGCAAACAGCTATTAGATAATGGCCGTCAAGGTGCTTGTGTGGATATATCAGGAATTCTTGCTCGTATACTGGAACGTAAAGGTATATGGTGTGCTTGCATTAAAGGCTCTTGCACAATTGATTTTCCAAAAAAGTCTAACGAGGAAACAACATACTACTGGTCATCAGACCATGGTGAATTTACCGCAGGACATGCTTGGGTATTTGCTCCACCATTCTCTATAGTGGATATCAGCTTGAAGCAGCAACCATACACAGGTACTAAAAAAAACTATATCCCTGACATTATCATGGTGAAAAATGCTGTCAAAACAACATCAACTATAGAAGACATTATCAGTCCTGAAATCAGGATGCTAATGAAAGCTCAAGGAATTCCAAAGCATCTTATGCTTAAGTATGGCGCATCCGAGATGAATCTCATCCAAGAAACATTTCCTGCCCAACTGATAGAACTTAATGAAACAAAATTCAAGTTTTCACCTGTTGCGGTTCATGCGTCTACAGAGTCATTGCCGGGTATGAAAAACATGAAGTTTAATGGAATGTATCCTTACGATATGTACAAAAAAACTATAAAAGATAAAGTGCCAAATATTGTCTAACTAGTAAATCCAGGTGACGCCTACGGTGAAACCTGATTCAGGCATTAACGTACGTTCCTCGCTCATAAGGGACAACCATACTCAAATCTCCACATTGCAGGAGATTTGAGTATGAACACGTCACCGTGGAACAAAGACCGTATCATCGGCCAAAAAAGATCACTTCAGATATCTCATATCTGGGGGATCCGAATCCGGCTTGAACTGGAAGGTAAAACGCTTGATTTAGCTCTGTTCAATATGGCCCGGGACATAAGCTACGAGGCTGTGAACTGGTCAAACTCAAAGTATCTGATGTTGCATATGGTAGTTCTGTTTCAAGCAGAGCAACGGTATCGCAACAGAAAACCGGTAGCCCTGTGCAATTTGAGATAACCAAAGGGACAAGAGAGGCTGTTGCTGCATTGATAAAGCATGGCAATTTGCATAGTAAAGACTTATTGTTTCGGTCTCGGGTCGGAACTAACCGGCACATATCAACCCGGCAATACAACCGAATTTTTCATGGGTGGGTAGAAAAGCCTGGTCTCGAAGATTCGCTTTACAGCACACATTCCATGAGAAGAACAAAACCTTACCTGATATACAAGAAAACCAAGAATCTCCGGGTGATCCAACTTCTGTTGGGCCATAAGAAACTGGAAAGCACAGTCCGTTATTGGGCATTGAAGTAGATGATGCGTTAGAGATCTCTGAATCGATAGAAGTCTAATGTTATCAGGGCTGCAACAGCAGCCCTGTGCCAGAAACGAAAGCATGAGATTTTAACTTAGCTACATACAGATTGTTAATCTTTGAGACTTATTGTGATTGCATCTGGAAAACCAATTTGACTATAGCACATGGTCTCCGTTATGAATAATTTCCTGTCGATAAAACTAATTACATCTTTGAGTGTGAGCCCCGTTAACTTCACTAATTTATTAATTACATAATCGTACCAATCGTGGTGAAGCATATTTATATATATATTAATATTAATGGCGTCTTCTTCCCATGAATTTTTCGGTATCAATCCTTCACGCTCAAACCCTCTTATTAAATCGCTCGCGTAGGACATTCTAAGAAAAACAGAAAGGAAAAGTCTTACATTAACATGAGTGAAATTCTTGGATAACGTGGAAGGAAATTCGTAAAACCGATAGATCAGTCGACTAACAAAAACAGCGGAGTCTACCGCATTTACTGGCAGCAATGTTCCGATGACACTTAATGCACCACTTATAACGAAGCCATTAGCTACAGAGGCATGAGAGCCACTTAGAGCTGATGTTAAACATGCACTAAGAATTACGATAGGAGGAATTCTTGCAATTTTCCTCAAACTCCAAGTGTCTACTTTATCCTCACCTATTATTAACCATCCATTACCTTCATTGCCATCATGATTTCCATGGCAGTCCATGACAAGAATGTAACCTTGATATTGATTTAGAGCATCTATAAGTTCAATTTTCGTTCTAACATCAATAATCTCACAGTCAAGATTTGGCATCTGTTTTTTAAATATTTCAATAGCGTTCTCTAATATAAACTTTAAGTGATCATCAGGTTCAAAAGAACGTATAATTAAAACCTTCTTCAGTTCAGATGCTTTAACTAAAGCACGAGGGAAATCTGAGGTGTTCTGTAGAAGAATGTTACCAGGTGTAGCATTTATTCTTGATATTTCATGACTGAACATAATAGGTATATTGTTAAATCTTACCCAGTCCAATGGTACATCACAAACGAAAGATAAATTGTTAAAATTTTGAGTTATATATGTCCTCAACTTGAAACCAAGGGCTCTTTTAATAACAGTATTGAATGCTTTAGATTTAGTAATGAATGGCTCACTATTTATTCCAGAAGAAACTGCAAGATCTTCAAGTTTTTCCAAATAATTGGAGTAATGATTTATAGCGTTTGGCATTCTTATCGCTGGGATTTCTTTATTCATACTAAGTAAAGCAATTGCAGCCGTTGTTAACCGCATTTCAGAACGTCTCAGCGAAGTGAAGTAACGGAAAGCAGGGCTTTTAAATAGTTCTTTTCTATCAAAGTTTACATTAAGTCTAATTCCAGAATACCCAGGGTTTCGTAAGACACCATCGATAAGAAATTTTTTCTCAACCAAAGATAAATCTTCCGTTATTAACTCATAAAATTGATTTTTTTTGTCATATAAAAAAGAGTGCATGCCAGGAGCAAAAAGTAAAACCTCCGTTGGAAGTGGTTTGTCTAATTGCTTTAAGCATTCGATGTATGCATCAACACTATGAAGTATTGTCCTTATAAATTCTCTTTTGCTGCTACCATCTTTAATTCTTTTAGGTGGAGATAACATATAGCCAAGTGATTCAATTAATAGTTCATTGGGAAGCGTTGAGTTGTTAAGTGTCGATCTCCAGGTTGATTTATAAAATAGAGCCCCTCTTCGCTTTAACTTTGTTGATATTTTTCTTTCCCCACTGTTTTTTCTTATTTTGTTTTCAATGAATTTAAAGCGAGAAAATAGGGCTCTATCAAAAGAGTATATGCTATTAATTTCTTTAAGCTGTAAGTCGGCGCGTTTAGAATCGCAACATATTATCGGAGGGATGTCAAAAAGCTTTTTTAGAGTACAGGCATATGAAAAATCTTCTTGAACACAAAAAATTATACAAAATGGCGCTTGATAAATATTTGGTATATTGTCAATGTTTTCTTTGGAGATGAGAATAATAGGGTTTTGCCCGTTTAGCTCGAGCTGGGAATTATCATTTTGTTTGATGAAAATATCACTAATTTCTTTTGGTGCTTTGGTTAATAAAAAAAGAATGTTGGATAACTCCGAATTGAGAATACCAGTATCGAAACCCTGAATTATAGTTTGTTCTCCAGTGGTAGGCATTATTACAACTTTAAGTATAGCCCCTTGTTCCTGTAGCAGTTCCATCAGATATCCAAATTAGTGAACTAAATTAATAATTTATACTTCATAACAGCAAGGATTAGCAACCAATTATTTTGATTTTAAGATGGTAAAGAGTTTTTGTACCGCAGTATGCATTTGAGGTAATAAAATCAGACAGAAGTTATGTTAACAATTGGAAATAAAAATGTTTCAAACTAACTTGGCCTAGACTATGATATAACTGATTGAAATGCTGAGTAAATTATCTAGAGTTTTGGTAATCAAAGTAGAAAAGTAAGTTAGTTATACTCTTGCCAGACAGGATGCTGGATGTATGAACCAATCATTTCCTTAATTATCAATTAATACAGTTCAGTTCAAATAACTTCGACTACGACATATGGGCTGATTCGAAGTTACGAAATTGATTGACTGCTAGTTTCGAAAGCCATCCAACCACTGTCCGCTCCTCGCTCATAGCGGACCTTCAGCTCAATCAGTTTGTCCGCTTAGTGTCAGAAGTAAACGTTCTAATTTTCATACCTCGACTATGTGCTCTGTACGTAACGGGACAAGGAGGAGATAGTGAGAGGACCCTAGATCGACTCAAAGGGTCGACTCAGATTCATCACTACAATGAGAAATCAGACGAAGAAACCACTGAGATCACAACGCTATTTAGCAGATCGCCGATAAGATTTTGATGCTTGCCAGGCATGTTTCATCTTCTCAATAAACTCCAGCTTCTCTTCAGGCTGGACGTTCCACACATCCATAGCCGCAATAATCATGTCATAACGCATGGACGTATTATAAGGGCGAAGATAGCCCGCTATTCGTTCTTTTCCTTTGAGATAGTCCCAGAGATAGACTAACTGAATTTCATCATCACGTGACATCCAGTCAAAATCTGTCAGAAAAAAATCATATTGCTCAAGCCAGCCCTCATGCAGTTTTTTGAAATAAGAGATCTTATCTCCAAGTGAGCATGGAGCTTCATCAATATATCTCATCACACCATTGATGAGTTCACGCTCAGTTACCGGGGTGGGGTTGTACAGATCGGTACTTGCTCCCGCGTTCAGATAAAATCGGGAGAAAACACGTTTCGGTTTTTTCGAGGCTGTGGCCTTTGGATTGGTTATCAGGTCCCAATCGATATCGTCCAGGTCGATATTCAAATTAGGGAAATCAAGATTTGTGAAGATATTATTATCCATTAAAAGAGAATTAAATCTTCCTGAACAACCGAGGTCATTCCCCAACCCACCAAGCGTCAGCCCTGCAGATAATACTGGGTATTCAAAAATATAATGGTGAGCAAACCACAATGCTCTTGGTGTACCTTTGAAACAATCAAAATAATCTTTATCAATCAGTAGCAGTTCAGCCCATTCTTTAAGAGTTTTCCGGCCAACTTTGATCCTGTCCTGATCGCCCAGGAAATGCCGTTCAAGGATCTCAGAGATTAAACGTCGAAACTGATCCGGCGAATCATAAGTACTCCACTGTAAGGAGTAATCAGTGTTGGAAAGCGCACCAAGCATTTTTAGATACATTATCTCGTAGCGGATCATATCGTAATGCAACATCGTCTCTTCCCTCTAATTCTGGCTCCTGAACACAGATTAGCATGAGCATCTTTTAGGTAGAGGGACTCGGGTCACAGGCTGAGGGATGACTGATTTTTTACTGATATCCTACTGATTTTATTGTGATAATACTCTGACATTTTACTGCATTATTCCTATGGTTTTTTCTCTACGAATCTCCTCTGTTCACCTCATTAAAATCGTTCAACAGCAGATATGAACATTTGGGTTTTTAGTATAATTAAAGGGGACTCCCTGTTTCTATACCACTCTGTTTACTGTTCCTTCCCCCAACAAGCAACCCTGCCTGTATTCCCCTGGATACACAGTTCCCTGTAACTGCCATATCTCCGCTTCTCTTAAAAATTACATCTCATCCCAATCCTTTGAACACTACCTGACAAAGGATAAATCAATGCACACACCTTACCCCTTTAATCCCAGATACACGATGAACTGGTTTCTACTGTCTCTAATCAACGACCACCTGAATCAACTACTGAACCGATACTCCCGAATACAGGCACTCAGACTCGACCTGTTCTATCAGAAAGGTACAGAGCGCTATAAACGCCATTCATGGAACGAAACCGAACGAGAGGTACGTGTACTGATTGAACGCACCCTGCAGCACACAAATCTGGCTGGGTATTTCTGGGTACTCGAGAACTCTGTAGACCACGGGTGCCATGCCCATATCGTGTTCTATCTCGACAGGCACCTTAACCAAGCTACCTACCCAATAGCTGAGAGAGTCGGAACAATATGGCGGGAAATAACGCAACGAGAAGGCTATTACAACCGCTGCGAATACAAGTCCACTTATGACGTCAGTATTGATAAGCCAGTGAACTACGATGATACCGAAGCCATCGATAACCTGCGCTACATCATCAGCTATCTCACCAAAGAAGAGCAAAAGCACGGCCATTATCATTACGGAGCCAGTGAGGTACCGCCGCCCAGCGGACTGGGGCGTCCTCGCACGGTGTAACTCACGTTCTGCACTTTTTTACGTATCAATCCATTGATGTGGAAGGGCTGGTAGTAACGAGCAATCAACCACCAGCTCAGGATAATCCCACAATGGAAGATAGCATTATGACAGAACAAATTTCTTTGCTTGATGATCAACTGGTGGATATGCGCTTCATCACGAAGCTTACAGGACTGACGGACAAGTGGTTTTACAAGCTAATTAAAGATGGTCTATTCCCGAAGCCAATCAAACTGGGCCGCAGTTCCCGCTGGAAGCAAAGCGAAGTCGAATTATGGTTACAGCAGCGCATTACGGATTCGCGCGGCCAATGATACAACCCATTCAATTAAGCTACGCCTTTGCCGATACCCCAATCCTTAAAGCACCATTCAGACTCGGCTCAATTCAAGCGATATCGTTTATCACCCCATTCACTAAAGTTCTCCATTCTGAAGCTGAAAAACTGAAGCTCCCCTATCCCCGGCCTATTTGGCATTATGTTGAACCGCTACCACACGGGCGTTTATTACCTCAGGGGAGCTTCATGTTTTTAACGATGCGTCAGAACAATCCTGCGCCTGGCATATAACGTTTCCGCAGACAGCTGGAATTCATATTCCGCTGCCTTCAGCTTTCTCGATTTAAGCATCTTCATCGTAACGCCGCTGATCTGCCCTGCCTCAACCCCTTTCAGAATTTCCCCGGCACTCAGCATGAGCTGTTGCTTCAAAATCGACAGCAGACTTACCTGAAATGAACGGGAAATCCTAACACTAACGCGGACCCGCTGGTGGGCAGTGATGCTTACCGGCCAGCGTTCCTGAACGGTAAAATCAGGCCGACCCGATAGCTCGGCATTATTTCGCTTCAGCGTAGCTGTGTCATAGGCAAAATGTAGAACCGTGGCTGCATCGTTCATCATCAATCGGTGATGAAGTTCGCGGTCAATTTTGTTGACGTGCAGGCGCGTAAACAGGGAGATATTCCAGGTGTAATCGCAGTGTGTGCATTTGTAGATACTCCACACGTCCAGCACCTTCTTTTGCGAATTAACCCGAAATGCCCCCGAAGGCAAAAAGTCCCGTTTAATGCTGCATGAAGGGCAGCGTTTCGCGATGCGCTGACACCCCACAGGCGTGACGGTCCATGTAACTTTCATAACGTACCTTTTTTAACCCATACAAAATCGGATCCGTACTGAACGGACCATGAATGTTTATGTACGAAAAATATTTAAGAGATATTTTTCAGCGGGTTAAAAAAAGATTTCCAACGTTACATTCCTGTAGATGTTCAACGAGATAAGTCGAGATTATCAAAATGGCGCTTTTTAGGTAAATGAGTTCAATCAATATTTATGGTGGTTAATCACGCTACTTAACCCCCCGGGAATCCCCCGCCTAGGATGTAATTGCATTGATGGCTAATCAGAAGCAATTATCTCTCCAGTTCTCATGAGCGCCTATCAATTAGCAGTACTGGATAGTCCCACCTTGTTTATTATTTGAGTGCGTATTATTCGGAAGGCATTATTTAAATAAACGCTAAACAACCATTTATTTATTATGGATATACTGATTTTATCCGTTAACCTGTTCTGGCTAACAAACGAACAGTTATACAGGAGGAAACTGTCAACCCGGAAGGAAAACGGTTAGCCACTTGTGGCTTGTTTTTACCGTTACGTTAGCACCAGGGCAACTAACCTTGCTCACAAGTGCCTTGTTTGTGGAATGATTCTTTTTCATTGTTTAGCAGCCTGTGCAGGCGGCTCTTTTTAAGGAGGCAGCATGCCACTCAATAAAATGAAGCGTCATGCCATACTCCACACGCTCTCTATACCTGAACGTAAACTACGCCCCGTAAAATGGCTTGCTCTTATCTCATCCCTGCTCGTTATATTACAACTGGCAATTGAGAGCCTGGTCATAAGCGAATAACGGAATAGCAATTCCTGTACAAAGACCAATTCTGGAATGATTTTCTGATATCTGTCGGGTTCAGAGCACAAAACTTAATGTATTTTTTTTCCAACAACACAATCATTACGTAGAGTTGTGCCTCTGTTGAGTTTCACAGGTAAAGACCTGACTGACAGAATCTGAATAAGGAAATGAACCATGGATAACTATACGCTGCATCGTGGCAGACTTATCGACCATATCCAGCTCGTGGTAAACAACTTTGCCGCAAGCAAAGCGTTTTACACTGCTGTTCTGGCGGTACTTACGATCCCCATGGTTATTACCGATGACGATTATATCTGGGCTGACGAACTGGTCATTTCGTCGGTTAAAAGTTCGGAGTCTGGCGGAGTGCCTACAGGACGGCACCATCTGGCCTTTCAGGCCGCAGACCGTGAATCGGTGAACGCGTTTTACCACGCAGCACTAAATCATGGCGGACGTGATAACGGCGCACCTGCCGAACGAACCTATCATCCCGGATACTATGCCGCTTTTGTTCTGGATCCGGACGGTAACAACATCGAAGCTGTTTACCATGGTGAGGGCGATCGCAGTGCCCGCTCTGTAGAAATCAGCTTCACTGTCTGAGAAAACAGGGAGCATATTTTCCCCTGTAGCTCCCGGTAACCGCAATGGAGAGCTTTATCTATGACCGTTATTCCGGTATCAGCCCTTGAATGCAGCATTACTGAGCTGTGCCGTATTCTTGCAGACAGCTTTAATGAATCATTGACACCGTTTGCGTTGCCACCGGAAATGTTTGCCTCACGTTTCATTTCAGAAGGACTCAGCCTTGAAGACTCGTTTGTCTGGCTGGTCAATGATAACCCGGCGGCAATAGCCATCGTAACCCGCAGAATGGACAAAGCGCGTCTGGCAGCATTTGGTGTGTTGCCTGAGTACCGGAGCCAGGGACTGGCAAAACAGATGCTTACTCCTCTGTTTACCTCCTTAAAAGAGAAAAAGTTATCCAGCGTGAGGCTGGAAGTGATGCGCGAAAATACCGGGGCAATCGCTCTCTATCACGCGCTCGGTTTTCAGGTTCGCCGACATCTGTGCAAATACCGGGGAGATCCACAGTCTCGTCCGGAAATACCTTCAGGGGATATGGAATCCAAGACTGCTGATGACTTCCTGCGTACCGTCTGGTCTGCACCAGATGATGATCTTCCCTGGCTGGCCAGCCCCCTGCAGCTCTTGTCTATTCCCTGCGACATCCTCAGGGATAACGAACATGCATGGTGTGCTGTCGCGGAGTTCATGGGACAACCTCAGCTCCGCTGTTTGTTTGTGGAACCGGTGTATCGTTACCAGGGACGGGCTAAAAGAATGCTTCAGAAAATCAATGCCAGATGGCCTGGCATAGGTACATCAGCCGCGATCCCAGAAACGCTGGCACCATTATTTACTGCGGCGGGTTATCAGGCTGAACCGTTATGCCAGTTTGAAATGGAACTGACATTTTAAACTATCGTTATGCTGCATTCCGCATGACAGGAGAACAATGATGAGTTGCAAGTTTGAATGGATCAATGAGCCCGCCGTATGGTGCTACGAAAATAACGCCCTGTCGGTAATCACAGATGAGCATACTGATTTCTGGTGCCGTACCTGGTACGGGTTTGAGCGTTTTACCGGCCACATCTACGCTACTGATGTAACAGGTGATTTTACTTTTCAGGTCAGGATCCGCGCAAACTTCACCACACTCTATGACCAGGCCGGAATTATGATTCTCTCTGACGAACAGCACTGGCTCAAAGCTGGCATCGAATTCAACGATGGCACACCTGCAATCGGGAGTGTACTCACGCAGGGATATTCCGACTGGGCTACAGGACTCTTTCCTGGGGATCCGAAGGAATTCTGGCTGCGTCTGACCCGTAAAAAAGATGCGTTACGACTGCAGTACTCCTCAGATGGACAGCACTGGCCATTACTTCGCTTATGCCATTTCCCTACGGGCCCTGTAAAAACGGGCATCATGTGTTGTACACCTCAGCGCAAGGGGTTGGAGGTAGCATTTCTTGATCTCAGACTGACTCCTGCGATGGATAAGGAACTGCACGATCTAAGTTGATAAATAACCATTCAATAATAAAAAACGGAGAACCCGTTTATGACGCCATTTTCGGGACGCCTTAGCAGGTATGGCAGCGTACTATTATTTCCACTGGCGATGATCATCTACGATTTTTCAGCTTACCTGACAACGGACCTTATTCAGCCGGGCGTCATTAACATTATAAATGAGTTACAGGCGGATGTTACGCTGGCTCCAGTATCAGTCAGTTTGTATATGGCAGGCGGACTGGCGCTCCAGTGGCTCCTGGGTCCTCTCTCCGACCGGGTTGGCCGCCGCCACGTCCTGCTCACGGGTGCAATGATCTTTGCCCTGGCATGCCTGAGCATGCTGTTTGTCACCTCGATCGAACAATACTTCGTCGCCCGCTTTATTCAGGGCACCAGCATCTGTTTTATCTCCACCGTTGGTTATGTATCAATACAGGAGGCCTTTGATGAAAAGGATTCCATCAGGATCATGGCTGCGCTGACCTCTATTGTTCTGCTCGCCCCGGTTATCGGGCCGGTGGCCGGCGCTGCGCTGATGGCGTTCATTCACTGGAAACTGCTTTTTGCCATCATCGGTGTGTTTGGTCTGGTAGCATGGTTCTTACTACTGTTCAAAATGCCGGAAACAGTTATATCTCAGGGAAGAGAATTCAAACCGGGTGAAGTGCTGTCAGATTTCATCGCGGCATTTCGCCATCCAGTGGTGCTGACCGGCTCACTGGCAGTCGCTTTTGGTAACCTGCCAATCATCACCTGGGTGGCGCTCTCCCCCGTGATCCTGATTGAGCACGGGGGTATGTCTCCCGGTACCTATGCCTGGACACAGGTGCCCGTGTTTAGTGGGATCATTATCGCCAGTGCGATCGTAGCGAATTTTATCAAAGACCCGACTTCACCGCGTTTTATCTGGGGTACAGTCCCGATACAGCTTGCTGGCTTGCTGACTTTGCTTGTCGGCAACCTGCTATGGTCACACGTCTGGCTATGGTCAGTACTGGGAACGAGCTTTTATGCCCTGGGTATTGGACTACTCTATCCGGTGCTGTTTCGCTTCACGCTCTTTTCTCATAACCTGCCAAAAGGCACCGTTTCTGCCACGCTGAATATTCTGGCGCTCGGCATAATTGCCCTTAGCATTGAAATAACTCGCTGGGTTTACTTCCATGCCGGCGGCAGGATTGCTTTCCACGGCGCGGCGCTGCTGGCCGGTATAGCCGTCATCATATCAGTTGCCCGCCTGCTTAAACTGCGTGGGCAGCATCAAAGCCAGTCAGTATCACCGGCAGGCTGTCTGCAACAAAAATACAAAAGTGAGTAAGGTGGATTTATGTTTTCTTACGTGATGCTGGGTACTAACGATCTACCACGCGCCATCCGATTCTACGATCCGTTGATGGAATTGCTTGGGCATCCTAAGGCAGGCCGGAATGAAGAAGGCGCATCCTGGGGGACGTTCAGCGATAACCATACCATCGGATTGTGCGTCGGCAGGCCTTTTAACCAACAACCAGCGGGCGTTGGTAATGGCACGATGGTGGCGCTGAACGCCCGTTCTATTGAACATATCCAGCAGTTGCATGCGCTTGCCCTTAGTCTGGGGGGCGCGGATGAAGGTGCGCCGGAGCACAGGCCGCAATACGGACAGGGATTCCATAGTGCTTATGTACGCGATCCGGACGGGAATAAACTGGCGTTTGTATTCTACGATTTGGTGGAATAACGAATATGGTATCAAAAGCCTTCCGGGCTAAATAACTCACCCGCCAGAAAATCTTCGACGAGATACTTTAGTTGTTTTATTTCAACTGGTTGCATCAAATTGGAGCACCGTTAATTCTTACAAGAATAAAAAATTGACGTGATCAGTATCTCAGTTTTGGCACTCAAGCTAGACAAGCTAATCCTGAGCATGTTAGTTATTTAAGCACGCAAGAGAACGGATTTAAATATAAAGAAAGTTTAAACCCCTCTCAAATTGCAAAACAATTAACTGATAATGATTTAGATTTCTGAACCATTATCACAAGGGTATGTGAATAGAAAGCCCTCAGAGACGTGAGTCTCTGAGGGCTTTTTTTATTTTTTATCTTGCTAAGGAGTAAATAAATGTCTAAAGAACGCCGTCTCTCAAAGATTTTTGCAAAAGATGGTAAATCAGTGACATTAGCACTGGATGGTTACTATTTTTCCACAAAAACAAATGGTATTGATAATACGATAAACCAACTGCCAGCATTGGTTGAACAAGGGCTGGATTGTGCGTTGGTCACGTACGGCATGCTGAAGAATTTCCGTGAGCCATTAAATTCGGTTCCTGTTGTATTACGCGTCGATAGTACAGTCAGTATTTTTGATAATACCGTTCCCGATACTACCCCGATGTTTACCGTTGAAGATGCGTTGAAAGTCGGCGCTGAAGGTGTCGTCTGCATGACCTTCCCGGGTGCCTTCAACGAAGAAAAAACGCACATCATGGCAATGCAACTGGCACAAGCCGCAGACCGCTGGAACGTGCCGCTCATTGTCGAATCACTCCCATATGGTTACCCCGTTACCAGCGACGACTCGAACAACCCGGCGATTATCGCCGCCTCGGCTCGCGCCGCAGTGGAGCTGGGTGCCGATGTCATCAAAACACGTTTTACAGGCACTGCGGAAGACCGCTTGATCGTCGAAGCGGCAGGCGTTCCCGTCCTTGCACTTGGTGGCCCCAAAACCGGCATTGATGGTTACTTCAAGTTTGTTCAGCACTGTATGCAGGTTGGGGCTAAAGGGGTGGCAGTGGGTCGTAATATCACTCAGGATCCGCGACCAGACAGAGTGGTCGCAGGCCTGAATGCTATCGTCCATGAAAATGCCACAGCGGAAGAAGCATACAGCCTCTATATGGCTAAATAACATCGGATACTAATATGTTTTTAAATAACACCATCATTCCTTCAGTCAGAAAATACAAACACTTTGACAAGGCATTATCCTGTGCGTCGGAATATGTTCTGTTGTCAGAGGCCAATATCGGCAACTTACAATCGCTGATTGGAAAATGCCATCAAAGTGGTAAGAAGGTTTTGGTCCATCTGGAGTTACTCGGCGGGTTTAAACCCGATCAGGCTGGGATCAATCTACTGAAAAGTTATTATAAAGTTGATGGTGTTATTTCTTCCAATCTCTCCGCCCTGCGCTATGCAAAAAAAGAGGGATTATTAACAATTTTTCGGGTGTTACTTATCGATTCTCGATCGCTGGATCAATCTATCGATATCGTTAAACATAACCCGCCGGATGCAATAGAAATCTTACCTGCTGAATATGCCTGCCAGTGTCTGGAATTGATTAGCCGAAACTTGAATGGCTTTGACGTGATATTCATCGCCGGAGGCTTTGTAAAGCGGAAATACCTTGTAGATAAAATATTCCATGCCGGGTTTAAAGGAATAACCACCAGCGAGCCGGGTTTATGGTAACCAATAAGGAGTCCACGGTAATGAAAGATGAATATGTAATGGGTATCGACAATGGCGGGACAGTCACGAAGGCGGCTATCTACGATCGCAACGGCAGCGTGGTTTCTATCGCGTCAAAATCCACCCAGATGCTGACACCCCGGGAATTTCATACCGAACGCGATATTACCGAACTGTGGGCGGCTAACATCGAGGTCATCAAAAAAGCGATCGAGCAATCAGGGATCGACGCCAGTCAAATCAAAGGAATCGCCGTCACCGGGCATGGGAACGGTTTGTATCTGGTAGACGAAGCTGGCAATCCGGTACGCAACGGCATTATCTCTACCGACAGTCGGGCGAAAGAGTATGTGGAAAAATGGCAAAACTCACCCGAGTTTTTGACCGACATCCTGCCTAAAACGATGCAGTCAATCTGGGCCGGACAACCCATTGCTCTGCTCGCATGGCTGAAGGATAACGAGCCAGAAGTGCTGCAGAAAGCACATACCATTTTTATGGTAAAAGACCTGATCCGCTTCTACCTGACCGGAGAGGTTTATCTTGAGCTTACTGACATCTCCGGGACCAACCTGATTAACGTACGTGACCGCAAGTATGACGATGAGCTGCTGGCATGGTGGGGGCTTGCTGACCTGCGCGCGAAGTTGCCACCAGTCAAACTGTCCACGGACTGCTGCGGTCGGATAACCGATGAAGTTGCCCGTCAAACAGGCTTATGCGCAGGCACACCTGTCTCTGGCGGCGTGTTCGATATTTCCGCCTCGTCTGTCGCCTCCGGGATTAATACCCTCAATAAGCTGGCTATCATCACCGGAACCTGGAGCATCAATGAATATGTGACTGACCATCCGGTTATCGACAAAGATCTGTTTATGACCTCGATTTACCCGATTGACGGTAAATGGCTGATAACCGAAGCCAGCCCGACGTCTGCCAGTAATCTTGAATGGTTTATCAATAATTTCATGGAGAACGACCGGGAAACCGCTGCTGCCGAGGGCTCTTCCGTCTATGAGCTATGTAACACCCTGGTCTTATCCACGACGCCAGAAGAGAGTCATCTGCTGTTCTTTCCTTTCGTATTTGGCTCTAACACCATTCCCGATGCCTCAGCGGGCTTTATTGGCGTGAACAGTTTCCATAAAAAAGCGCATTTCCTGCGCGCAATCTACGAGGGTGTGGCGTTCAGCCATCTGTATCACACCGAACGTTTACGGAACATCAATCCGGATTTGAGCCGGACCATCCGAATTGCTGGCGGAGTCACTAACTCGCCGGTCTGGCTACAGGTCTTTGCCGATATCTTCCAGTGCACGCTTGAGATTGTCGATGTTAAAGAACACGGCACACTCGGTACTGCCATGACCGCGGCTGTCATGATTGGCTGGTTTGATGATGTCTTTGCCGCGTCCAATGAAATGGTGCGCGTCGCACGTACCGTGACGCCGAATCCGGCCCGTCAGCAAGTGTACCAGGACAAATATCAGCTCTACAAAAAGCTGTTATCTGAAATGCAGTCCCCATGGAAAAGCTGCAGTAACTACATCACGCATTAAGTGAGGAATGAATGGATCTAAATCTGAAACACCGCACAGCCATCGTCACCGGTGGTGCCACGGGTCTTGGCCGGGAGTTTGTCCTTTCCCTGGCTAAAGAAGGCGTCAATATCTGTTTCACGTACATGCGTGATGAAGAGTGCCCGGAGTTACTGATTGAACAGGTGAAATCGACCTCTGACGTCAAAATTATGGCGGTAAAAACCGATCTTGCCGATGAGAAAAGCCGGGAGCACCTCTTTGCGGCCTGCATTGAGCAGATGGGAAAGGCCGACATTCTGGTCAACAACGCCGGTATCTGGCTCAGTGGTTACGTCACCGAGATAACCCCGCAGGACTGGGATTTGGTGATGAATGTGAACCTGAAAGCGGTATTCCATTTAAGCCAACTATTTGTGAACCACTGTCTGCAACAGGATCAGTCAGGCAGCATTTTGAATATTACCTCACAGGCCGCGTTCCATGGCTCTACGACCGGTCATGCCCATTACGCAGCCAGTAAAGCGGGCCTGGTGGCTTTCTCTATCTCGCTGGCGAGGGAGGTCGCAAAACAGAATATCAACGTGAACAACATCGCCGTCGGAATTATGGACACCGCGATGATCCGTAAAAATATTGAACAGGATCCTGC
The DNA here is from genome assembly GCF_030209635.1 of Enterobacter sp. MEB024. Lineage (NCBI taxonomy): Bacteria > Pseudomonadati > Pseudomonadota > Gammaproteobacteria > Enterobacterales > Enterobacteriaceae > Enterobacter > Enterobacter sp. MEB024. The sequence continues at coordinate 352,370 of NZ_JARVRQ010000006.1, forward strand.
CTATTACGTCAGCCGTATTCCAGTAGGTCGGGTGGCTCAGCCAAATGAAATTGCCGACATCGGGGTCTTCATGGTTTCTCCTAAAACCAGCTATATGACGGGAGCAACTCTGGATGTCACCGGCGGTATGTTGATGCGTTAATCTATGGAGAATCACTATGAAATGTCTGGCGATAGCCGATCTTTTTATCAATAAAGCGATGATGGATGCAGGTCTTAACGCGCTCAGGGATAAAGGTATCGACGTTGAAGTTCGTGAATGGTCGCATGAATCGATTGAAAAATTGCAGGAGGATAATCTGCGGGTCGAGCAGGAAGGTGCAGAAGCGGTCGCATTACCCGCAGCCTTACTTCAGGATGCTGACGACGTTGAAATCCTGATAACTCAGTTTGCTCCGGTCAACACAGCGGTGCTGGATAAGCTGCCAAAGCTCAAATACATAGGGGTACTGCGAGGAGGCATTGAGAACGTCAACCAGCAGGCAGCCATGGTCCGGGGGATTGAGGTGATGAATACGCCGGGGCGCAATGCCCGCAGTGTGGCGGAGTTTACGGTCGGGATGATGCTGGCTGAAATGCGCAATATTGCCCGTTCTCATGACGCATTACGCGATAAGTTCTGGCGTAAAGACAGCCCTAATCATCAGGCTATTCCAGAGCTTGGCGGTAAGGTTGTCGGCCTGGTTGGCCTGGGTCATATTGCCCAACTGGTCGCGGGTTTTCTTAGCGGCTTTGGCACGGAAATTATCTTTTATGATAAGTACGTTTCCGGCCACGAACGCTATGAGAAAGTCGACACTCTCGACGAACTGGTAACACGGGCTGACGTTGTATCACTTCATGCACGCATGACGCCGGAAACCGAAAACCTGATCAACGCACACCATTTCGGGTTAATGAAAAACAGCGCCATCATTGTTAACACCGCGCGCTCCGGGCTAATCAATGAACACGATCTGATTGACGCTCTCCAGGCCGGAAAAATTATGGGGGCAGCGCTGGATACTTTCGACGATGAGCCATTGCCCGATGACAGCGCGTTTTATTTGCTGAATAACGTAACCATCACTCCGCATATTGCGGGCAGTACTCTCGACGCCTTCAGTAATTCACCCAAACTATTTGCTGAGATCTTGCTGAAGAAACTCAGTTAAATATAAAAAAAGACCTTTAAGGTTTTTATACAGCCCATTGGGCACGGGTTCGCTCGCGCCCAATTCGGCTACCTTGTTAAGGAGTCATTATGGATATTATCAACAGCATTATTAGTCTGGGGGCATCAGTCATGATGCCAGTAATATTCTTTATTATCGCACTTTGCTTTGGGGTAAAAATCGGAACGGCATTTAAAGCCGGGATGCTGGTCGGTATTGGGTTTGAAGGTGTCGGTCTGGTGATTGGCCTGCTGCTGACTAACATTGGCCCTGCATCTCAGGCAATGGTCGAGCGCATCGGCCTGCAGCTGAATGTCGTCGACACCGGGTGGCCGACCGCTTCAACGATTGGCTGGGGCTCTCCGCTGATGCTGCCTGTCGTGGTCGGTTTTATTGTCATCAATCTGGCCATGCTGCTGCTCAAATTAACCAAAACGGTGAATATCGATATCTTTAACTACTGGATATTCCTGATCATGGGCTCGGTCGTGTACGCCGGAACCGGTAACTACTGGCTTTCTGTTGGCATCACATTTGGTATTTTTGTCTTAACGTTACTGGCAGCAGATTTAACCGCCCCGTATTTACAAAAAAATTATAATCTCAAAGGGATTTCCTTCCCTCACCTTACCTGTATAGCCTACGTCCCCTTTGGTATTGCCTGTAATTATATTATTGATAAGATTCCGCTTATCAATAAAATCAATTTTGATCCAGAAAGCATTAATAAGAAGTTCGGGGTATTTGGTGAGCCTTTGACGCTGGGTTTTGTACTGGGATTGCTATTGGCATTCCTTGCCGGGTATGACGTTTCGGCTGCCGTTTCGCTGGCAATCAAGGTCTCCGCTGCGATGCTGCTCTTGCCAAAAATGATTGAAATACTGGTGCAGGGATTACTGATCGTCCGAGATGCCGCAGAAGAAAAATTGAAGGCCAAATTCCCTGATCGTGACTTTTACATCGGCATGGATACCGCGTTATTGATTGGCGAACCTTCAGTGCTGGCAACCGGACTGCTGTTGATCCCGATGGCCGTGGTACTGTCTATCATTCTGCCCGGTAACCGCGTTCTGCCATTTGTCGACCTCGCTTCATTGATGTTCCTGCTGGCAATGGTCACGCCATTCTGTAAACGCAATATGTTCCGCATGTTCATTAGCGGCACGCTGATCGTCAGCTGCATTTTGTACGTCGGAACGGACATTTCGAAGGAATACACTCAGGCGGCGGTTAACTCCAATATTCCGGTGCCGGAGGGAATGTCTGAAATTACCAATATTGTCGGGGGGGCGACCACACCGGTTGGCTGGCTGGCAGTGAAGTTTGGGGAGTTTTTCAGTACTGCGCCTTAATTCAGAGTCACAACACAAACAGAGGGCAATCCCCTGCCCTCTGTTTCTTTTTAAACATTTCAGAAAAATCTTCAACTGAATGACATATCAACCAGAGCATTCCTTAGAAAAAAATGACTTCAAAAGTCAAATCTTGCTATGAAATTTTCTGTATATGACTCATTTAACTTCGTCTCCAAATTGTGTTTTTTTTGAAAATAGAATTAACATCAAGCTCACGCTATTAATATCCCCATCCATTAAACCAGTTAACTACCCTGTTCTTTTCTCTTAGGGACATTAACTTACAAACGCCCACGTATAATCACGCCTCTCCCGAATAACGAGCTGTTCATTGTGATGGTATACATGCGTTCATTTCATGGTATTTCCTCGCATCATGAGAGTCGTTATAACTAACATCATTGAAGCGCCAACATTTCTTCGAAGGAGTGGATAATGAAAGTGCTGAGCAAAAGACAAATATCGCTGGTAAATCAATTAGCTCAGGAAGATGGTTGGCTAAGCACGGCTCAGGCCGCGAAAATCCTTCATATCTCAGTGAGCACGCTCAGAAGAGATGTTGATGCTATCAACGACTTTTTCGCTGATAAAGGCAATCACATACTCTGCAGACCTGGCCTGGGCATGAGGCTGGATGCAAGTGAAATAGTGTCTTTGCCAGTCACATCTCCAGACGAACATGTTGCTAACATATTAAAAAGCAAAAGACTCATTGGCATCATCACTGATATGCTGACGCACTCACCCACGCCATTATCCATTACTTTTTTGTCAGACAAGTATTTCATCAGCCGCTCCTCAATCGTAGAGGATTTAAATAAAATTGATAAATGGCTGGGCAGTTTTTCACTGGTGATGATAAAGAATCATACGGGAACGTATGTTGAAGGGAATGACTATGATATTCGCATGGCTCTCAAGGAGATCATAACACATAGCGTATTATGTAATTATCAGATGACCGATAGTCGAATCGACAGATTTTCTCGTGTACAACTCATAAAAGAGTTTGGTAAAGAAAACGTCGCGAACTGTATCAACCTCATCACCTTCATAGAAGATGAATTAGCATGTGCAATCAGTGAACCCTACTACACCAATCTTTTTTCACATTTACTGGTCACCATCAGACGAATGGAGAAGTGTCATCCTCATACCGATAACAAGACGGTTCCAGTTCATGATAATAAAGAATGGAAAGTTGCAGTTAAAGCAATATCATGGCTAGAGGGAAAGTATACATTTTCCTTTCCAGAGATTGAAATTAACTACATCTATCAGTATCTGATTTCATCTGGAAAAGATACGACCTTAACCAACCTTCCAGATAACGATTTTCAGGATAAAGAGGCGGTAAGTTATGCCATAAATCTGACAAGTGACATCTCTCAGTCGCTTAAATGTGATTTGATATCAGACAAAACACTGTTGAACTCTCTGGTCATGCATATTAAGCCGATGCTAAATCGACTAACTTACCGGATAATTATTCACAACCCTCTTCTTGATGAAATAAAAAAAGAACTCTCAGATGTTTTCGCTGCAGTCAGAAGCGCCACTATAAAAATAAATAACTATGATAAACACGATCCCCCTTCAGAGGATGAAGTTGCTTATTTAAGCGTTTATATTCAGGCAGCAATAGAAAAGGTTAAAGAGAACAAAAAAATTATCCTTGTCTGTTCAAGTGGAGTCGGCACATCGCAGCTTCTGTATAGCCGGATCACCAAAGCATTCCCGGACTGGGAGATTGTCGACATTGTGCCTGGAAGTAGGCTTAAAAAAACATTATCTGAAAAGAAATGTGACTTAATCATTTCAACGGTGAGGATAGAAGAAATGATGATCCCTGTGGCATATGTATCCGCTCTTTTTTCAGCAAAAGATATTATTCGCGTGACGGAAACATTATTCACCGAACGCAACTCTCAGGAGAAATAGCATGTTAGATAAAATTGTTTTAAGTGATCTATTAAGCAAAGCCTGCGTGATAACTGATATGCAGGCGAACAGTAAAATGGATGTCATTGAGCAACTGACGCAGTCGCTATGCGAAGAAGGTGTAATCGATAATAAACAAGGTTTTATCGCTGACGTGCTTGCAAGAGAAGCACTGGGGTCAACGGGTTTCGAAAATCAGATTGCTATTCCACATGGAAAATCTCAGTGGGTTAAAGAAACAAGAATTGCTGTTGCCAAGCTAAAGGAGACTGTTGACTGGGAAACCATGGATAGTTCCGATGTCAAACTGGTGATTCTGTTTGCCGTGAAAGACGTCGACAGCGGAGCGGGACACATAAAAGTGCTGGCCCGTATATCAATTGCATTAGGAGATGATGACGTCGTCGACAAATTACTTAATGCCAGCTCACAAGAGGAACTGTACCGGTTAATTCTCAACAATACCGGGGAGTAGCATCCTTACAAGGAGAATAAAATGAAAATCATTGCAATTACCGCCTGTCCAACTGGCGTTGCACACACATACCTTGCTGAAGCAAACCTCAAAAAGAACGCCTGTAAAAAAAGCATTCCCTTACTTGTTGAAACGCATGGCGCTGTTGAAAGTGAGTATATTTTTACAGATGATGATATCAGGCAGGCGGACGTAGTTTTAATCGCCGCCGATAAGGTTATTGATCTCTCGCGCTTTAATAATAAAAACATTATCCGCGTCTCGGTAACGCGTGCAGCGAAAGATGCATCTGGGTTACTGGATGATATTGTTTCTGGAAAATTACAGCCTGAACGGTATCTTGCGTCAGATATTTCGGAAAAGCAGTCACAAAAAGATACGGATAAATATCTCGTTTCCCAGATTTATATTCATCTTATTACCGGCGTTAACTTGATGATTCCGTTCGTGGTTGCCGGTGGCATTCTGATTGCCCTGAGTTTCTCATTTGGCATTACCGCTGCAACACCTGGTGATCCAAATTTCAGCCCTGTTGCAAAAATGCTTTCTGATATCGGTGGGGGTGCCGCTTTTGCCCTGATGCTGCCCATTCTTTCACTTGGCATCAGTAAATCAATTAGCGGCAATATGGGCATGGTTTCCGGGGCCGTTGGCGGCATGATGGCGATACAAACGGGTTCGGGATTTCTCGGAGCACTACTGGCCGGATTCCTGGCGGGATATATCACGCTGCTGATTGTGAAATATATCAATCTCCCTAAGTCCGTGGCAGGCCTGAAGCCGATACTGATCGTCCCGTTACTGAGCGTTTTTATTACCGGTGCGTTGATGGTGTTAGTCATTGGCGAGCCCATTAAGTTTCTTCTCGACTCGCTAACCTTATTTCTTCAGAACCTCGGGAATACCAACGCAGCCATCATGGGACTTTTGATAGGCATGATGGTGGCCTTCGACATGGGAGGACCGCTGAATAAAACCGTCTGTATGTTTGCTATTGGCCTAATGTCGACAGGTATCTATGAACCGATTGCCGCCTGCATGGCTGCTGGCATGGTACCGCCGTTAGGCATTGCGCTCGCCACCACGCTGTTTGGTCGTAAGTTTACCCGTCAGGAAAGAGACACCGGCAAAGTCACCTATGTTCTTGGCCTATCTTTTATCACGGAAGGTGCAATCCCTTACGCAGTAGCTGATCCGCTACGTGTCATCCCTGCCATTGTTGCAGGATCCGGGCTTGCAGGGGCCCTCTCTATGGCGCTGGGATGTGCATCAAGAGCCCCGCACGGTGGCGTATTTGTCATGTTTATTCCGAATGTGATCACCCATGTTGTCAGCTATATCGCTGCTATTGCTGCAGGCGCATTACTGACGGCCCTTATTCTTCGTTTTATTAAGAAAGACAGCCCTGAAACTGTACAGGAGATGTAACCATGCTTATGAATATGAAAGACGTTTTATCCATAGCTCAGCAAAATAAATTTGGCGTTGGCGCATTCAATATTGCCTCTGCCGAGTTTGCCAGGCTCGTCATTGAGGTTGCAGAAAAACTTCGTTCACCCGTCATTCTTGAAGTGCATCCTGATGAGCATGAATTTACCGGGGATGATTTTATTTACTATCTTCGCGAACTGGCGATTAAGGCAACGGTGCCCGTCGTCATCCATCTGGACCACGGGCAGACACTGGAACAGGTTATGCGGGCCATTCGCACCGGCTATACATCTGTCATGATCGACGCCTCAGCCCTTCCATTTGAGGAAAACATTGCGATCACCCGCCATATTACCGAAGTGGCCCATGCAGCGGGCGTATCTGTTGAAGCGGAACTCGGCACGATAGGTGTGGCTGAGGGCAGCAGCGAAGGCGGACACGCTGAAATCCTTTATACCGATCCACAGCAGGCTGAACAGTTTGTGAGAGAGACAGGAGTCGACACGCTAGCGGTTGCGATTGGAACCTCACACGGATTATACCCGGCAGGAAAACAGCCGAAACTGGATATCGAGAGACTGAAAGCCATTAAGCAGCGACTGAGCATTCCTCTAGTTCTGCACGGTGGTTCAGGTAACAAAGATGCTGAGGTGGCAGAATCTGTCCAGCACGGTGTCAGCAAAATCAACATTTCCAGCGATATGAAAAAAGCATTCTATATTGCACTGGAAGAAGAACTGAAATCAGGAAGTCATGAACCTAACGCTCTATACCTTAAGCCAATGGATGCAGCGAAAGAGATTGTGATCCAGAAGATGGATTTATTCTCCTCCATCGGCAAGGCGGCGCTTTACGGCTAAGAAGGCAAGGCGATTCAATAAGGGAGCCCTGACAGGCTCCCATCGGGATCACACTTTTCATCCTTGGGTATTCACTTACTAAAGTTAGGTGTTATCATTCACCCCGTAAATACCTTTCAACTCAACCCGAGGCTTTGATGCTGGAGAATGTAATCATCCGATAATCAGCTTCCCGACCTTTTCAGGCCGGACTGATTATCAATGCGCCGAAATCGAATGCGGACACCGCGGTGTGTTTGCACGTTTTGCACATGATGATTAAACAGGTTCTTCAGTATGAATTTATCCCGTCAGGAACAACGTACGTTACACGTTCTCGCTAAAGGTGGACGTATTGCGCACGTCCGCGATTCTTCAGGCCGCGTCACTTCCGTTGAATGCTACAGCCGCGAAGGGCTGTTGCTGACCGACTGCACGCTCGCCGTCTTCAAAAAACTCAAAACCAAAAAACTTATCAAGTCCGTCAATGGTCAGCCCTATCGAATCAACACTACCGGGCTGAATAACGTTCGCGCTCAGCTCGATAATCGCTAAGGAGAGTTTCTATGACAGCACACCACTTCACTTTTCAAATCACAGATGAAAGTGATGCCAGTGATATCCGGGAAGTCGAAACCCGCGCATTTGGCTTCAGCAAAGAAGCCGATTTAACGGCCTCTTTACTTGAGGATGAAAGCGCGCGCCCTGCGTTATCGCTGCTGGCCCGACATGAAGGCAAAGCCGTCGGGCATATTTTATTTACCCGGGCAACCTTCAAAGGGGAAATGGATTCACCGCTGATGCATATCCTCGCTCCCCTGGCAGTCATACCGGAATACCAGGGGATGGGCGTGGGAGGACGGTTGATACGCACTGGCATCGAGCACCTGAAATCGATGGGCTGCCAGACAGTATTCGTTCTCGGCCACGCCACCTATTACCCCAGACATGGGTTCGAACCCTGTGCCGGAGACAACGGCTATCCGGCACCTTATCCCATCCCGGAGGAGCACAAAGCCTGCTGGATGATGCAATCACTCACCGCTCAGCCCATGAACGTGACCGGCCACATCCAGTGCGCGCAGGCCCTGATGAAACCGGAGCACTGGCGTGAATAACAATCTTGTTGTGCCCTTGTTGGTGCTTAACCCAATAACAGGAATTAAATAATGGATATCCCACGTATTTTTACCATCAGCGAAAGTGAACACCGCATCCATAACCCGTTCACCGAAGAGAAGTACGCCACGCTGGGTCGCGTGCTGCGTATGAAGCCGGGCACCCGCATTCTTGATCTCGGCAGCGGCTCGGGCGAGATGCTCTGCACTTGGGCCCGGGATCATGGCATTACGGGGACTGGCATCGACATGAGTTCGCTCTTCACCGCGCAGGCCAGACGCCGCGCGGAAGAACTCGGCGTCAGCGAACGCGTACATTTTATTCATAATGATGCGGCGGGTTACGTCGCCAATGAAAAGTGTGACGTGGCAGCCTGCGTCGGCGCGACCTGGATTGCCGGAGGCTTTGCCGGGACAGTCGAACTGCTGGCGCAGAGCCTTAAACCGGGCGGCATCATGCTCATCGGTGAACCTTACTGGCGCCAGCTTCCGGCAACGGACGAGATAGCCCAGGCCTGCGGCGTCAACTCGACAAGCGATTTCCTGACGCTTCCTGGGCTTGTCAGCGCGTTTGACGACCTCGGCTACGACGTGGTGGAAATGGTACTGGCGGACCAGGAAGGCTGGGATCGGTATGAGGCCGCGAAATGGCTGACCATGCGCCGCTGGTTGGAAGCCAATCCTGACGACGATTTCGCCGCCGAAGTCAGGGCCGAGCTAAACATCTCGCCGAAACGCCACGTAACGTACGCGCGGGAATACTTTGGCTGGGGCGTGTTCGCGCTTATTGCCAGGTAACAACAGGTTCCCGGTATTTCTGACCGGAAATACCGGGGCCTTCGTCTTTGCTTTGATCTGAGGCATCACCTGCACAATACATACTCAGTATATTTATTAATCAGGATGTCACCATAAGGAGCATCATATGTCACAACATGAACAGTTCTGTCAGGCTTGCGGAATGCCGATGTCGGCACCCGATGCACACGGTGCCAGCGATCAATATTGTGCATATTGCAGCGACAGTAATGGCAATCTTAAACCCTGGGAAGAGGCGGTATCAGGCTTGGCCAGCTTCCTTGATTCCTGGCAAAAAGTCGGCCCGGAAGAAGCAACAAAACGGGCAAAACGTTATCTGACGGCGATGCCCGCCTGGGCTCATAAAGCAGATGAATGAAAAACAAAGCCTGCGTGATTTAGACAGGCTATCTTCTCTCCCCTGGTTCCATAAAGGAGAGCAGATGTTTTCTTACATTATGCTAGGGACCAATGATCTGTCACGCGCCATTACATTTTACGATCCGCTGATGGATATACTGGCGTATCCTCGCGGCGGCACGGACGAGGGGGCACCAGGCCTACGTCCGCATTTCGGCGAAGGTTTCTACAGCGCTTACGTCAGAGATCCCGATGGCAACAAGCTGGCTTTCGTGTATTACACCGCACAATCCTGAGAACGATAAACCGGGGGCCTCAGTGCCCCCACCTGAAACTAAACCGATCCCGCAAATTTCAGAAGAGCGTTGGACGAGTTGATAAATGCCGAGATGTCTGAATGTTTTTACGCCAGAACTCCATAGTGTGCCAACCAAAGAACAGTAACGACACCCGACACAGGCTTACTTCGCCTCCGCCGATAACACATAGCTAATCCGCCATTCACACCCTGCCCGCGTAGCCCGTACAGGGACTGCTGACGCCTACGAATTGTCTGGCAGGAGCCAATACTATGTACGCCAAATCCTTTATCGCTCTCGACGGTAACGGTCGTCTGACCGGTGCCCGTATTGCGCAGACTGCCCCTTACGACAGGTATACCTGCCACCATTGCGGCAGTGCGCTGCAATACCAACCTGGATACGACACAGAACGCCCGTGGTTTGCACACCAGCACGGCGATCTAACAGAGAACGGGCGACAGCACTGCCCGTATGTAAATCCTGACTCGGGTGAAAGGCAATTAGCCAGACGGCTACAGCACTTCCTCCCCAATGCTATCCTCAGGGTCAGTAAAGCCGACTGGCTCTGCGCACCATGCGAGACCAGTTAGTTATAGCCTGAGTTGTCGTAGTGGAGATTTCAGTTATCCAACTGAAATAGCGTCATGAGAATGCTGAAGCTCTTTTTTGCCGCCAATCTTTAAACTTACGTACGAAGCGGTGATATTAGTCGATGTAGGACTGTGACTAGCGATAACGTCCAATTGAATTGCATGCTCATCCTGCAAAGAGGCTCACAATCGAAAACAATCCGGTTTGGGTCGGAATACGCAAGCGTGCTAATGCTCATTCTTAAATGCTAGGAAATCTTGCTTCTTATTGTTACTGTATAACAAAAAATGAGGTCACCATGAAAACTACGTTATACAAAGATTTCACATTTGAAGCCGCACACCGTCTTCCCAATGTTCCTAAAGGCCATAAATGCGGCCGCTTACACGGACACTCTTTTGTCGTGCGCCTTGAGATAACTGGTGAAGTTGATAAACACACAGGTTGGATTATTGATTTCGCTGAACTCAAGGCCATTTTCAAGCCGACGCTAGATCGCCTGGACCACTACTATCTCAACGACATCCCTGGCTTGGAAAACCCAACCAGCGAAGTACTCGCCAAATGGATATGGAGTCAGGTTAAAACACAGTTGCCAATTCTGAGTGCTGTCATGGTGAAAGAAACCTGTAGTGCGGGTTGCGTGTATCGGGGTGAATAGCCCGAGATTGAACTTAGCTGTGACGTTATAGGTTACAGCTAAGTTTTTCACCTTTAATACAATTTAAGATAACTACGTATGCAGTCCAGCATACTCGTACTGCCTTTTCCGGAAGGTTGCAATAATGGTTTATCCCCTCGCTCTTCCTTTATCGCGTAATAAGCAGAATGTTTAGAACTAAGCCAAGCAAAAATAAATACATCCGCTTCTCTAGCCAATGAACGCAGCATGGTTGAGCCGCCTTTATCGTTGTTGAGGCGAATATCGGCCTGAGGATAATCGGCTAGTAGTTGTTTTTTCACACGCTGTGCTACCGACTCAGTCAATGTATAAATGCCCACTACCTTGTCATTCAATGTTGATCCGACACGAACCTCATCATTTTTCTCCCCACTGTCCTCTAAAATTTGTGGGGGAATTTCACAGACAAGTCCGCACTCACCAGCAAACTGAGCCAATAGGTTCCACTGCAATTTACTATAGCGGGCTGGGTTGCGGTAAAACATGTTGAGTACCAGATTGAATAATTGTTCTCTGGCAAGTTGGTCAGCAGTTGGGTAGACCAAGAACAGTTCCAGCAAATCCAGCCAGGCGCTAGCGCTGGTGGTACCTGAACTCTCGATCATCATCTGCAGGTTTTCTATTAGTTCGCGGTAATCGTGCGCATTACTATCGCCCTCTAAATAACCGCGTGTTAGATCACAGGCAGTAAAGATATCTTCGCGAGAACTATTGTCGTCCAGCGCCAATTGTTGCAGCAATGCTAACCGGACAGACTGCCAGGAAGCACTTGTTTGATGGTTATCCAGCCACTCGAGCAGTACTGGAATGGCATCGCGCAACACCATGCTGGCGCAGTTGTTGGTTTTATCCAGCAACGAAACAAATGCCTCGGGCTGGAAAGCCGCTGCGTTCCATTGGCCGCAGGCCTGTTCTACCGCTTCTATCGCCCCCGACCATCGAGGGTTGTTTAAGACTTCCTTCAACCAGTCCTGCCAGTTATTGATACCTGCAGTATCATGTTCTGTTCGTTTGGATGGCAGCATCAACTGTAAGGCAGTGTAATAACGCTGGAAGGCCGGTTTCGCCAGTAACAAGTCGCGCTCTTGTTGAGCCAGTTGTTGCAGATAGCTTACAGCCTTCACAGCAGCTTCTGCACTGCCTATGACCCAAGCACATTGCAAAGCAATAGCTGCACCGCGAGCACTGACCGGTAGTAACAGTAATTCTTTCAGAACGCTTTCAGGATATTCATCGGCTCTGGCAAGCAATTCATCGGTGCTCGCCACCGGTAGCGAGGCCACAGCAACGGCCGGGAATGCTTCCAGCAACCGGCGGATCCAGTGCCGGTCATCGTCTGTTGCCCCCTTCATACCGGCAACCACTTGTTGTGCCTGTTCCCTCAGTCTTGCAGGATCACTTTGTGTGTCAGAAAGTAACCACAGTAGGATATTTTTGATCGCCGATGGCGTGTTTATACCCTGCGTCACTTGGAACAGGCGCGGTACGTTCTTCACCAGCAAAATATTAAATGCTTGTCGTTGGGCTGCGAGGTCGCTCAACTGCTCATACTTCAGCAGAAACTGCTGATAGAAAACCGTCATCACTTCTTCAGCCAACACCAACGGGTGCGGCATATCCAAGACCTGTCGCAACTGAGTCGAATCTAGCAGGCTTTTGGCATCACCTTCCAGAGCCATGCAGCGCAGTTCGATAAACAGTTCGTTAATATGGCCTATGCCACCAGCTTCACGTAGTTCCTGCAGATAGAGGCGAGTCTGCGGCACATCACGTCGACGCAAGGCGGCACGGACGTCACGCAGAATACGGCCACGCGGGCGTAGAAGTATGAGCTGGTGAATCGGGCGGCTGGCGAGTTGTTGGCGCAAGCGCTCAATGCCATTGAAAATCTCCGGGATCCTCGACTGAGAAAGCGAGCTAAATTTGTATACTCTATCGCTATAGTGGTCTATCAACGCTTTTTCCACCGGGTCGCTCGGATCCAGCATCGTGCGCTGGCGGTTAAAGTCAGACCACGAGGTGCCGACGTGCGCGTCTAATAACTCGCGCAACTCCGCATAGTCTCGTTCCTCATCGGCCATTGCATACCAAGTCACTTTATCGTTACTGCCCTTTACTACACGCGGCAGGATCACCGGGAAGCATCCGTTGCGGACATCGTTAAGCCAGGGGGTCAACCGCTGTTGGGTTGATGCTTCTAGCAGGCCACCCGCGATTTTTTCCCAAGAGATAATATTGTTTTCTCTATGGAAAAAGGCTCGCAGGAACTTTTCGCTATCAGCGCTGTTCATTGCACACCTCCCTGTGCCGGTTGGTAAAAGTCGTTAAATGCTAACAACGCCTGCACGATGGCGGTTTTGTCTGTGGTCAAGTTAATCTGTTCATCATTGATCACGATCCCGCCGATCGTCAGATTCATTGAACCGCTTAGGAAGAAATGATCTCCGAGGAACCCTTTGGTATGCAGTACCTCTTTCTGGCCAATGTACAGGTTATCCAGCATGCCGTAGTTGGCGACGCGTTCGGTTAACTGGCGGATAAAGCGTGCATTATGCTGGGTCTCGTTGGTCATCACTTTAAGCGTACCGCCGTTGGCTACCGCACGCGCCAGCAGTTCTGAGGTCTGCACCTGACGCTGTCCCCAGGCTGGTTCGAGGTAGTCGAAACGGCCGGTGCGATTATCCAGCAGGTCGAGGTCGGTGATCCACGGCGAGACTATCCACAATTCCGCGCTGGGCTGAGCGATCTCCGCTACCAACAAGGAGCTGAGTACATCAAGAACTTCACTCTGGCGTGAGGTTCTGGATTTAAAGATACGACGGGTATTCATTGGATCGCCTCCGGAATTTCAATCATGGCGAAGGTGTCATTGTTGTGGCGGCGCAGGGCACTGACGCGCGGGTAGAAGAACAACCCATACATTTCTACTGGGGTGACTAAAAGAGTAGCGATGGCCTCATTTATTGCATCGCCCGGTTCGGCTAGTAACTCGCATTTACCATTATTTTCCAGATGCTGGTGACACTGCTGCATCCAGTCTGGTTGGCTGAGCGCCACCTGAGCACAACTGTGCTGCACCACATGGGCCAGCAGGAGGCGCTCGGTTGGCCCGGCAAAGCTGTAAGGGTTGTACCAAGTTAGCCAGCTATCACGAATGGTATGGCCACGTGGCCACAGTAGGCCATTACAGGTATTTAAACGCCAACTCTCCAAGTTGTGCTGCCCTTGGCTAGCTTGTTGTAGTTGCTGGTCAAGCGCGCTGGACTGACTACAGGTAAAGGCATAGACACGCTGTGGTAGTTCAATACCCAGTCGCTGCTCCTGCTGTCGCCAATCCTGTTGCAGTTGCAGTAAAAAGACATCGCTGCTGGCATCGGTCCCCGGCCGTAATAGGCGGGTGTTGATCGCCGACAGGAAGCTGTGGCTGGTCATAAAGCCGCTGCGCTGCAATTCTCCCAGCAAGTTGCGCTGCGCCTGAACCTGGCTGGCATGATCGTTGGCAAGGCGCATTTCGTTCATACACGCAGGCAGGGATGATGTCGGGTTTACCATGGTTTGCAGCAGGTGCCAGACATTATTGTCCATTGTTTCGTAGTCGCCTGGACTGAGGTTAAAGTCTAGCAACTCGAAGAAACTGCGCGGATCTTCACGGTAAATCTGTTGGATCTTCTCAATGATACCGCCACCGCCCACGGTGGTTTCCGACAGCCAGATTTCGCGCTGGTCAGGCGCGAGCAGCGCAGTGCGCACCGGCCCACCGTTGAGGTCAAGGATTAGGTCGTTGTCGTCGGCATCTGGGCACAACTGCATAGCGGTTTGCAGCAGCGCCGCACCCAGTGTGTTGGTGAAGTTGAGGGTCAACCACTCCAACCAGGTGTTATCCAGCGGTTGCCACAGCAGTTCCACCCAGTCGGCAATTCTTGCCATCACCGGAGCCTGGGACACCAGTTCACGCAAGCTTTGCTGTAGATCCTGCTCTATCTCTTCACCGGTCTGCGCATCATACAACGTCTGGAAGATTCGAGCAGGAACGTCAATCAAGGCGATCCCTGCGCTGTTGTGTTCCATTGCGCGGAACGCCTGCTCCGGGGTGCAGTTTTTCAATACTGCTTCGCTGCCAATACCTGCCAGGACAGTTTCTGCCAGCCAACCGCCGAGGAAAGTATTAACACTGATTGCCTCGTCGTGGCTGACTTCATACAGGAAGCGCGCTGTGCGCAATCCGGCCACCAGTTCACGGTTGTTGCTGATGCTAGCGAGATCAAAATTAGGTAACCGACACTGGAATTTTATCGCATCTACCCACAGCGAGAAGCCAAACGCAGCGGGTTCGCCTTGGTGTTCAAATTTGAAGTCAATCTGCAGGTCTTCACGCTGGTCGCTGAATTTAATATTGGCACGTGATCCGGTGGCAAAGCGCACGGCTTCGATCGGACAGTGCTGCTGGTGGCTGTAAAACTCCACCTGCTGGAAAATATCCTGCCAGGCATTGTTGGATGGCACTTCCGCAGGGATGCCGTTCTGAGGTGGACGGATCTCGCTGTGCCAGTTAAGAAACGCGTTTGAGGTTTCACTCAGTTTAAGGTCATCTGGTGGCGTGCTGGCAGTCACTTCCCAGGCGCGGAAGCAAGGGATAACCTGCATGCCAGTGCGAGTGGTAATGTGACAATCGGGCATGGACTCCCGTTTGTCTGGCGGGCAGTAATCATCAATCGGGAATGGATGCGAACCATCTTTCAGCTCGAGTTTTTTCGGCACTAGCCAGTGGCATTCGCGAATGTTTTTGATGGCAAAGCGCTTGCTGATACGCCCCGGGGCAAAATCTTTCATCCCCTGCAAAATCGGCATGCTGTGCGCATCGGGTTCCTGACCGACTTCACCTAGCAGGTTAATCTGTAACTCCGGCAGGCAGAGGTCGTTAAACAACGCGGACGGTATAAAATCAGGCATCGGCGTGCTTTTGCGGCAGTTATCGGCCTGCTCAATGCCAAGGCGCGACCAGTTGGAGCGCAGTCTTCTAAGTACCGTAGGAAGAAACGCGGTCATAATCGCGCGTGGGGGTTGCCACAGCAATGACTGCAGCAGTTTTTCGTCCTTAATCCCCAGTGCTTCAGCCAACCATGAGTTAAACTCCTGCTGGGTTTTCTGGCTGTTCAGAAGGTCTTCAATCAGATCGGCCAGCTTTGACTGAGCTTCAGATGGCTTACCTTTGTCCTGCGGGACGGATAGGTCATCCCAGATACCACGATTCCACTGATTAAGATACTCGTTACGGCTGGAGAGCCAGTCCATAGTGGCAAAGGCCGCCTGCATACGCAGTACGTAACTGTTGCCGACCGGCAGTTGGCGCGCCTTTAGTACCGGCTCAAACAGGTTTTCGTAGCACTGAAATGCCATGCGATCACGGCCATAGTCGGACAGCACAACCACGGTCCACGGGCGCATGGTTCGTTGACGTCCAGCACGCCCTTTACGCTGCAGGAATTGGGCATTATCGCGCGGGGCTTTATGCTGGATAACGGCACCGACGTTCGGGTCGTTAAATCCGACCTCAAGTGACGCGGTAGCGACAATCAGATCCGCAGCATGGTCGACGCCAGCATCCTGCGAAGAGGTGCGCTTAACGTTGCTGCGGTCAGCAGAATCGAGTGTATGGCCAATCATTTTAGCCAACGGCCATTGCTGACCAAAGGTAAATTTCTCTTCATTTGGCGCATCGCCGCGCAGCATCGCCAGCGGTTCTTTTTTGGCATTGATATTGCCATTCGAGTAACGACCCTCGGCATCCAGTAGCTGGAAATAGAGGCGGTTAATGACGTCAATATCATCTGTAAATACAAAACTGCGCGTGCCGTACATACCGTTGCTGACCGGCACTGCGGCGTTGTCGAGCATACGCCTGGTTAGCATGGAGGCCTGAATGGTGGTGGACAAAAGGCTAGAGCGGGACGCCGGGTCGCCACGTAGAGCCAGCATATACTCCGCGCCCTCTGTCTCCATATCGTCTTCGATCGGACTAACTTCCGCCACTAGGTACTCTTCCAACCCGGTTAACGAAGCCATAAAGCGCGTCGCCTGCTCCAACGTTGCGGACAGTCCAACAAAGTGCGGTGTAGCACCGGACAGATGCCGCCAGCGGCGGATCAGCATGCCGTTCTGTGCACCGCTGACGCCGGAATAGGTATGCACCTCATCAAGCAGCATCATCGATGGCGGGACGACATTTTTGCCGATGCCAAACAGCGATGCCAGAAACGGGTTGCCCATCTGCTTATTCAGCATTTCGGTGCTGGTAAACAAAATATCTGGCAGTTCGATCTTCATACGCTTACGCGTCAGGATCACTTCATCAGGCTCGATGGTCTGCGTACAGCTATCGCAATGCAGACGTTCAAAGCTGTTTTCAAGATCAGCGGTGCGCCAGACCATTTTGCCACGACAGCTATCCGTCGGGCAGGGAATATACTGGCAGGACATGCCGTCACGATGCCGGCTCCAAGCCGTTTTCATGTAGTCACGATAAATCGCGTCTTTATCTAGCGGCACCATGCCGAAAAGAGCGGCGATACGTACTTTGCGCACGCCTTTTTCTTCCAGCAAACCGTTCAGTTTACGTACCTGACGCAGCGTTTCGATAAACTGATCTTTCAGCAGTTCATTGCGAGGGTAAATTGCTAGCGCCTTTACCGCATCTTTTCTTTTGGCGACCAGTTCACTGCCGATAAAGGTCAGAGCAGGCAGATAGAACGCCAAAGTTTTACCAGTCCCAGTTCCGGCGCAGACAATGGTAGCAGTCGAGCGGTGCTGGCTCTGCTGCAATCCGCGCAGTACGTTTTTGCAGGCTTCTTGTTGAAAGTAGGCGAGGTTGTACATTCCGCTCGAATGGCTGAGCAGGGCCGACAGTAACTGGCGGTGCGTAGAGGTAAAACCAGTTATTTCATCAAGTTGCTGCAAAACTTCAGCAGCCTGTTGGTTACGCTTCGGGTATTTGCGTTGGCGGCGTAAGAAGCGATAGTCGGACACCAACGTCGATGCGGTACGCCAGTTATTGTTAAGGCCGTGCTTAGGAAACATCTGGCGCAACTGGCTGTAAAGGCGCACTGCCTCCGCCATGCGGGTACGAAACACCGAAACACCATTTTGCTGGTGACGCAGTAGCAATCCACGATCGATCATAACTTTCGCTATGCCAAAACTAGTTAGGCCGTTGGCCTCGAGCGGGTGGTTCTGTAAGACCTGAGAAATAGTATTACGGAGCTCGGTCTCAGTGAAAAAACCTTGTGTGTTACCCCAAGTGAGGAGTACCGCCTCCTGCGACTCCAGCCCATCAAGTACTGCGCGAATAATCTGTTCCATTGAAACTACGGCTCCTTACAGGCGTCTTATGCGATAGCGCGTCGGGTCGTCTTCTTCCGTCAGCCAACTGAGTACATTAGGCGTCAACATATCGAGCGTGGCACCTTGCCCGGCTACGGCTTTGAGGAAGAGATTGACCTCTTCTGGCACATCCAGCTTAAGTGCTCCGCGTTGCTGGCAGAGTTTCTCATGCAGGTCTCTCACCGTATCAAATTCTTCAATGGTTTTCGGCAGCCCCCGGCTACTGCTGGTGAACTTTTCCACGAGATCACTGTAGTGCTGTTGTACTTTTCGTTGTCCTTCCTGATGCGCCAAGTTACTGAACAGTCTCTGATCCACTTCCCACTGCGCTTTTAATCCGCGAATATAGTTAACCCACGCCGCGGTGGTGTGCGTGCTGAGTTCGCTGGCTAAGCGCCTAATTTCTTGAGTAAGCAGGGCAAGTTCACCCTCTTGCTCAACATCATGTTTATGCGTCGCGTACTGCTGGCAAAAGGCCGTCAGCAGGATTTGTGGATTGCCGAAAGTCGCACGGTCAAACGGACCAACAATCGGCTTACCCGTTTCATCGTCGTGGACCTGCCTTAACACCCTATAGCTACAGAGGGCCTGTGCTAGTGTTTGAGTCGGAGTATCGATTTTTTTTGCTATCCGCAGCAGGTTATCGCGGATATCCTGAGCTTTCTCCATTTGTTGGTAGCGTTGAAGGCGTGCTTTAAAATCACCGCTGCGCCGTGCAAAAATACCGCGTTCTTCCGGTACGCTGGCTACGGGAGTTACCACGTCATTGATGTTTACTTCACTCATGATAAGTCCGCCTCCAGCAGCGTTAACTGTTCAGCCAGGTTTGCCAGGGTATCTGTAACTTGGTTTTCTGCATCCTCAACTTGGTCTCCGCCCTTATCGCTTATACGCTGTTGCACATACTTGTCGGTGGCGTCTTCGAACTTGCCCCAAGTCTCTAATAACTGTCGAAACGCCTCAAACTGCTCGCCATTGATGGCAAGGATCTCTCTCATCAACATGTGCGAGTTATCGGCTGGCAACGTCAGTTTTTCCAGTTGTCTGATCAGTTTTTTCAGCTCTGGATCTTTCCAGTTCTTCAGCAACTTCAGCAGTACCGGTACAGTTTCACCCATTGGACGGGCGACGTCCGCGCTATTCGCCAGTTCGACTATCTCCTTCATGGTGTCGCAGAGGTTCACCGCTGCCAGGCTGGCGCTGTTGCCGTCGCTCAGGCGTTCAGTGATGCTCTCTTGGGTCTTCAATAGCAGGGTGCGGTAGCCACCGAGCTTACTTTTGACTTCATGGATCTTGCCCGGTTGTTTGCCAGCGTCTGGCAGTTGTTTCTTAGACGCCTCCACCAGCATTAAGCCGTTAATAGCATACGGCTGAGCACCCGGTTTTTTCGCCGCCGTAAGCGCGATTAAACGCTCGCGACGTTTCAGATGCTCATCAATCACGGTGTCGCGCGCTTGGGTTAAGAACTCATCCAGCAGTGGATGGTTGCTGTTTGCGACTTGCGGTTCCGTTAACAGTGCCTGCACCAGCGTGGCCGGATGGGATGCTGATAATCCATCCAACCCAAGGAATGCACCACTTAACTGCAGATCGTTGATGATACTAGAAAGCTCCTCGCGTTCTTCCTGCAACACCTTGAGTTTTACTTCGTGCTCAATGCAATCCATGAAACTATGAAAGGCGGCGTAGTCGATCTCACTGCCGTCATAATCCCAACTCTGATAATGGTTGAAGTGCGCCATCGCCAGACAGGCGCTACGCAACTCAGGAGTATCTTCAAGCTTCACCAGCGGATGTGACTGATTCCCTACAAGCACGCCGGGCAAGTGGATCCTTCCCTGAGTTTTTGCTGAGCTGGCCATGAGAGAGGTCTGGATAAGCTCAGTTGACCAGTCGATACGGGCATTCAGCGCTTCCAGGAGCCACTTACGAATGTCGCGGGCTCTGGTTTGCTCGAGCGTCTTGCTCTGGTGCCATTTATCCAGCACGAGTTTCCATTCATCAAGTGGTGATGGTGGTGCCGGTACTGATTCCGGTACTGGTACAGGTTCCGGTGCTGGTTCCGGTGCTGGTTCCGGTGCTGGTTCCGGTGGCGTTCCACCGCCCCCCAACAGTACTGCCGCATCCGGCAGACCAAACTCTTTACAGATGGCGGGCGTAAGACCTGCCAGGTTTGTACTATTTCCCCCCCAAACAGCCAGCAGTGAATTAATCCGCTCAGGCTGGCTGAGGCCTTCCAGGCGTATCCTCTGCTGTAATGCCGGGTTACATACAATCTCAGCAAATTGTGATGGCGGGAACTGCCCGTCCAGATAATTCTGGCGATACTTTTTCAGTGGCTCGCGCAAAATTTCATGCAAAATATTACGCGGGATAAACACTAGGCCTTGTTCTTTAACTTTGCAGTGTCGTTCTACCAACTGCCCAATGGCTGCTGGGTTGAAGGGAAACAGCGGATGACCAATGCTACTGCTGCCAAAACTGGCCAGCGCTGGCGCAGCAGATTCGTTCTCCAGCACCTCCTGATCCTGCCATACAGGAATCTCCTGATAACACTGCGCGTCCTGCTGGAGGTGATAAGTTTCCAGAGCAGCAGCGCCGTGACGGGCAGCGTTGAGATAGCGGCCGCAAAAGTCAATAACGCGTTTTTTCAGCGCGACATCGTTTTCGCTGGCATGCTGCTGGATCACCCATTCGTAGCGGGCGCGGGTGCCTAGTGTATTACGTAGGCGCTTAAAGCTATCGTGACCCTCAGTAACCGCAATAATCGATCTTAGAGTACATAAAACTTTTTTGCCGTCGTACTCATCTTCCTCTATCAGACAGGCGATCAGGACATCTTCAATCGCCGAGGTGGCGGTAAGATCTTCCACAAGAAGGATCAGGTCGCGACCTTCTGCCAGCAACTGTCGGCGGATCATACGCATCAGATCCTGGAAATTGGCCCGGTTAAAGCTAAATAGTTCGACGAAGGTGTCTTCTAACGCCTGGCTGCGCACCACGTTGACAACGCGAGCCGCTGCTTGCTTTTTTTCATCGCTGGTAAGCAACTGTTGGTTGCGCAGGTAGGGAAGCACTGTTGGTGAAACCTGCCTGAAGTCCAGTCCTTTGAAGGTGAAGTCTTCCGCAGACATTTCATACCGCAAGTTGGCAATACTGTCGTCGTTAGCTCCCTGGCAGAAGCGCTGCGCTATATTGTGAAGACAGGCGCCAGGAGCAGTGAAATACTGCGTCATCACGCTGTCAAAAAACAGCGCGGGCAGTCGAGATGATGCTGCGTGTTGTTGAATTTCTTCCAGCTGCTTTTTTCTGCTTTCTTCCAGCTGAATTTTTCCCATTTTTTCTTGGCGAAGCTCTTCAATGGCATCTGTATATGCTGCGTTTAGCGCTTGACGCAATTTAAGAGCAATATGTTCGGCAACGTTTTCGGGGATTAATTGCTTTCCAACTCCGTTAACCTTTTCACGAATACTCTGATACTCCTCGCCGTCAAGACCTTCCAGAATGGCGGCAAGTACACGTGGCAGAGAAGCATTTTTGGGGATGCGGATAATGTGGTATTTCGCATGATCTTCACGACGTTTGAGCTGAGCATGAACCCAGCGTACCAAGTGGGATTTCCCCACGCCAGAAGCGCCAATTAGCGGCAGCGGGCGGTTATGTTCAAGCAGAAAGTCCAGCAGCGCCCCCTCTCCCACCTGCGTGACCTTACCACTTTGAAACTCAATGCGGTCGAGACGCATCGGTTCATGCACCGCCAGCAACTGGCTGTCAGCCAGTGACTCAGCCTCGGTTAGGATGCAGGCAGTAACGTTCTGCTCGCTGGGCCAGTAGCTCTGTAGTTGTGGCATTAGTGGACTCCCACATCATTTAAGGTCAGATGGGTTACGGTACGCAGCACGCTGCCGTTCCGGCCGGTTAACTGCATTGCGCCGCTGGCGTCAGACTCAGCCTTCATGTTGATTACTCCAGAAAGCTGAAGCCGCAGCAGCGCACGCGACAGCGAGGTGGAAAGGCGGTTAGGGCTAAGAGAGTGCCAGCCATACAGACTGATACGCTCCTCGACCTGCTGGCGATAACTGCCACCATCTAGCACCGGGAGCGCCCGATTAAGACGTTGCAGCACTTCGCCGATGGAAAGTTGTTCGCCAACACGCATAAGGAACGGTAACTCTTCACGAATAGAATCGGTGGGGTCAATGGCGTAACTGTCGCGAGTGAGTTGTTGAGCAAAGCCCAGCCAACTGAGATACCCCGGAACGACAGCAATTTCATTACTGTTGATACGAAAATCAGGTATAAACGTGTTCACCAGCACTTCAAGGTTGCCCGATTTGATTTCTGCGTTCTGATAGACATCCAGCGCCAGCAGCAATGCAGCCAAAAGGGTAAGGTCGACGGCGCGTTCATCGCGTGAGCTCAGGTCACTGTTATTTTCCTGTGCCTGTAAACAGCGGCGCGCAGCCTGGCGCAGCGGCATACTTTTTGTGCTGAAATAGTTCGCGTTGAAACTGATTTGTGTTGTCTCTTCTACTTTTTCTTCCGTCAGTAACCCCAAGTCCAGCCATGCTCTTAATTCCTGAGACGCTTTACCACGTGCATTTTGTGAGTCGCCGGTTTGCAATGTTTCCGGTGCACAGAGCGCCATCAGCTTTTCACGCGGTAGTTGGTTCTTCGGGCTGGCTTTCAGCACCTGATAAAATGCGGCCAGCACGGCATACTGGCTGCCACCATGGGCATTATTGATAATCGACACTGTCTAGTTTCCTTTGAAGTTGTTCGATGGTGATCCAATTGTGATTATCGAGAAGAACGTAATGCGCCCCGCCAGGATGGTGAGGATCGGGCATATCATGCGGGATCAGCGTCAGTTGTAATGGTGCTGGGTTGAAAGGCGGCAGGTAACCATTGGCGCAGGACTCTTGAGTGGGAAGTACCAACTCTGCCAACTCGGCCATTACATCGTTATCCGGCGCTGGCTCATCACGTGCAGGCAATTCGTCACTCAACAAGATCAGGCGCTCACCGCGCGGAATGGCGCTAAATATACTATGCAACAAGGCAGGATCTGCCCAGACGCGCTGGACAATGCCTCTATGATACAGTTGCACCAGTAGCGTCGCGATGCGGTGATACCAGTTCTCACGTTCCCACTCATCGTCGTTAACTGGCGGATAGGTGATAAAGCAACTGGAGTAAGATAGGCCGCTGAGCGCCTGCCAGCGGCTTAACGCCTGCTGTGCCACCGACGCTGGAGGGTTAAGCAACAGCGTCGGTGGGCTCGGATAATTACTAGTAAGCGCCTGCTTATCGCGACAGGCAGGGCAACCACCACAGGCGTGACCCGGAATAAATTCCGCCATGGAGTAGAGATCCACAAGTGCCTCGCACAGCGGTCTGCTCAGTGGCGTATGCAGCCAGTTGATTAATGCATTATGGTTAGCCCTTGCAGCTTGCAGCGTCTCTTCACGGGAAGGGATAATACGTGTTTTCCACAATTCTTCTCCGGTGTGGTGACTACGCAGGATGCGTACTACCAGTGAATTTCCGTTCTGTCGGATGATTTGCTCTTTTGCCGCTTCGTAGCGATTAACATCGGCAAAGTCTTTTTTGTCTGGCGGGTTTTGTAGATCGGCATCCAGTTCCAGCACTCCTGCACGCACCATCATCAGTACGGTACGCAAGTTCCATAATTTATTTTGTTTGCTGCGGAAATTAAGGCCGCTATGGATCCTCTCTATATCAATACGATACAGGTTGTCGCCCACCGATTCGGCACTACCCCATAACTTTTTCCAGCGTTCCAGGCCCAACTCAAGACCAATCAACTTTTGTGAGGACAGATGTTCTGCCTGTTTGACATCCTGATGATTGTAAATTAGCAGTGAGGTACAGGCATAGCCATCGCGTCCACCACGTCCCACTTCCTGGTAGAAGCGGTCCATGTTTTCCGGCACTGTGGCATGGATCACTGTGCGCACGTCGTTTTTATCCATACCTACGCCAAATGCTGAGGTCGCAATCATGATATCCAGTTGGTTTTTATCCCATTTTTCCAGCAGGCTTCGGCGTACTTCACTCGGTGTATCACCGGTAAATGTTGCCAAACGCTGATACCCCTGCAAACGCAACTGTTGCGCCCACTCTTCAGCTTCTTTCGGTCGCGTCACGTAGAGGATCAGCGGGCGTGGCGCATGAGCCAGCGATTGCAGCACCTTATCCCGTTTGTCGCTGTGGTCTTTTGCCCGATAACACCAGTAAGCAGGTTCCGGGCGCAGATGGCAGGCATGGACTTCGCTCATCTCCTGATCGAAGGTATCGCGCAGGATTTTACGGCTGGCTTCGGTGATAGTCGCACTCATCAGCAGTGTTGAGCACGGTGTAAGATTCGCTTCACGGCTGATGCGTTTCAGCCCACGAATTAAGCCACCAAGTTGCTGGAAATGCGGGCGAAAGTCGTTCCCCCAGCTGGCGACAATATGCGCTTCATCAACAATAACATGGCGCAGCCCTCCCTGTTTTGCTGCTTCAAATAAGGCGAACTGCAGGGAACTGCAGGTCGCTTCAGGAGAGGTGACGATCAGCCGCTGCTCACCCACACGGATACGCATGTACGTATCATATTTATCCTGCGCCGGTAAGCCGCTATACCAGCCGGTGACAGATTCTGCTTTGTTCCCTGCTTCAATCAGTAACTTCCGGAAACGGCTAGCCAGCTCCAACACCAGCGCCGTGGTCGGGGCGATCAGTACACAAAGTGCCCCGGGAGCTGAGGCTGTCAGAGCTAATGCTTGCGCTACCAGTGTTTTCCCGGTGCCAGTGGGCAAATTGACCAACAGCGTACTGCCCGGTGGGGCGAACAGAGCCCGGCGTACCGCATCGCGCTGGCCCGGTGCCTGATAGCTGATATAATTGTCCTTCTTGAAGTAACGGCGCAGGACATAGTCCATCGGTACTCGAGTGTCCTGGCGGCAGAATTGGTGCTGATCGCTGGCGAGAAAAGGCATGCCGTTTCCCTGCTCCAGCCACTGCGGACACCAAGCAGGGCCAGCGCTGAGCAGAAAGGTCTGACCTAGTCGTTGACAGTTAATACCGCTGGCTTCCCACTCCTCCTGTCTTGGCCAACCAGGGTGGCTGTCATCAGGGACGGTCAGTTCGTTATTGTTGTGGTGGGCATGTTTTTCCCGGTACAGCCAGTCACGGATCAACGCCCGGCGGTCGAGGTGTCCGGCAGTCGCCTCTGGCAGCAGGCACTCACTCAACCTTGATGAAATAACATCATTATCAATCAGTTGCGCCAGATTCATCCGGTTTATGAGTCCTCATCCAATATAGCTTCTGATGCAATGATTAAGGCACGCGTCGCCAGGCAGGTCATTTTCGGCTGTGCAATACCCTGGCGCAGCATCTGCCCTGTCTCCTGCCGGTTAGCATGATGCAGCGCGGCGCTGCTTAGATAATGTTCCAGTCGGCTCAGGCTGAGAGCCTGTTGTGTGGCGAACTGTTCCACCGCCAGTCGCTGGGCTATGCTATAGCTATCGTTACACCAGGTGCGCCAATCTTTAGCGCTGATGCAATGGGAGATCTGCGCCCAGCGTTCCTCATTGAGATTTAGGTGGCGTCCGCCCTTATCCTTCGGTTTATAGTCTTCATTAAGTATCATCAACACCTCTGCGTTGGTGACCTGCTCGCCGGCCTGGTCCAGCCACAAGGTAATGGTTTCAGGAGGCATCAGATGGTCGGCCAGTCGTTGCAGTGCTGGTGTATTGACATCAGCTTCAATCAGAAAATCGTAGCGGAAAAAAATATTTTCATCGCCCATGCCTGGTGTGATGCGGATAATCGCGCTAGCAACACCGCGTTCTTCAAAATCCAGCATTTGTAGGATGGCATCATGGAAAGGTTCACCCAAGCGAGCCGGGCGGATTTTACCCTGAGAGGTATCAGCCCGGTAGTAGCTAAGTGGCCAAGTCATGGGCGAACTTCCGCTAGATTGGTTGAGATCAAAGCCCAGCAGGCAGTGTTTTTGTAGGCGCTGTGGGCTGACTAAGGTGCCCGTCCCTCTATCACCAGGGTTGAAGCGATAGCGGAATATCGATGGATCTTTCTCATCTGGAATAAAATCGAATTTCAGTACATTACCTATCAGATTACGAGCGCAGCGGCGGAATTCCTCTTCATTCTCATCTATATCCGCCAGTGCATCGGCATACTCTCTGGCTTCGATGATATCGCCATCAATTTGCAGCAGGACTTCCTGCATTTCAATGCGCTGCTTTTCCACCGTAAGGCGGCCATCTTCACCAGCCAGACGCGCACTGAGTTGCATCATGCTCTCTTCACCCAGCGGGTAAAGATTGGAAATAAGCCGCTGTAATTCCTCATCAATCAAGTATTGTAGGCTTGCAATCGACTCTTCGAAGACATTGAACACTTCATTGAGAATAGTCAGCCACTGATTTTGCAGACCCTCTGCTTCACTCACCAGCGCCATGCTGAGGATAGTAGTCGCACTCTCAGTCGCGCAGTAGCGATTCAAGCGGCCAAGACGCTGTTCCATACGGTTAGGCGACAGCAACAAGTCGTAATGCAGCGCAATCTTGCGCCCGCCGTGCAGATTGACACCTTCTTCAGCCCGGCGATCGCACACTAAGATCTGGCATTTGCTTCCCTTGCCAAAGCGCACTTCTTTGTCGGGGTTATGGCGCTGGATTTTGCCAATAAATGGTATCATCAGGTCGGTAAATACCTGGTCGGCTACCCATGGCTGGTCACAGAACACCACAATATAAGGGAGTTCTCTGACGTTACTATCCAGAAGTTTTTCCAATACATCAATTAAGCGCTGGCGCTTGCTGTCACACTCCATTTTGCAGCGGTCTATCAGCTCAAGCAGGATCTCCTTCTCGCCATCAAACAGCGGATGCTGCAACAGCGCGAGCTGTGAATCACTATAGAGAAAGCCCTGCGCGGCACCAAGTGACTCCTGCTGTAAGCGATAGTTTGCAAGCCGGGCCAGTAGTTCCGGCGTAGCGATAGCGGCTTCAAACAGTAACTGATAAATTGCCGCCAACGTGGGGTCTTGTGGGTGCATCATTATTGCCGATTCGCGCCAGGCGATCATCATGTCGTTGCTGGCGTTCGTCGTGGCATATTTTTTTAGTGATAGGCCGGACAAGCCAGGCATCAGGACGCTAATGGCGGGGTTGCTACGGCGGTTGCGTAGCAGGCGGTGGTGCAGACGGTAACGGTTACCAATGTAGTGGCGGATTTTATTGATCAGCAGATCACGCGCCTCACTCCGCAGCGGTTGCATCATATCTAAATGGGGAAGCAACTGTGAAGCCATCCCGTTTAGTACTTCATCCTCAGGAAACATCCTAGTCAACGCTTCCAGGTTCTCTTCCAGCGTCATGTTGTCGTTATCACAGTTAAACGCGTAGAACAGTGAACCTATTTCTTCGCGCTGCTGGATACGCTGCTGAAATTTCTGTAAGCCAGTGTCAGTCAGTGGGTAATTTTTAGCATCCAGCAGATGCAGCATGGCCAGGAAGTTCTTTTCATTGCCAGTTACGGGTGTCGCTGATAGTAATAGCAATTTTTCACTTTGTTGCGCCAAGTAGTTCACACTAGCGTAGCGCTGCTCGTACTCTGCATCCCATGCCCAGGCACCGACCTGATGAGCTTCGTCAATCACCAGCATATCGGGGCGGAACGACAGGGGGTCCGCTGTGCTGAAGGCGGCCATATCAATGATATGGATCGACTTATTAAGCAGTTCCTCCAGGTGAAAACGTGCAGAAAGTTCCTGCTGCCACTGCCGGTGCAGAACTCCAGGCGCCACAATCACCACGCAGTGGGTGAGCGGATTTTCCGTGACGTGTTGACGCACGATCAGCCCAGCTTCGATGGTTTTCCCGAGGCCGACTTCATCAGCCAACAGATAGCGTTGAATAGGGTCAGATAACACCCGACGCGCGACGGCCAACTGGTAAGGTTCGAGTTCAATACTGGACGACAGCGAAGAGGTAATCCCAGCACAAGCGTTGCGTTGTTTCAGCATCTGATGCTGATAAGCTAGACGGGCATCTTGCCAGAAGGGGGTATAGGTAATGCGCTCGGCCAGAAGGGCCGCAGCATCGCTGATAGGGCGATCCCAGCGCACAAAGATATCATTTAAGCTGACGTCTTCCTGCTGCTTGTTAGGAAAATGCAAACGCACCCCTCCAGGCACGGCACCAACAACACGTGCAATCTGCCAGTGTGCAACCTCGTAGTCGTAGCGATAAACCAGACTTTCCGCGTGGAGTTCGGCTTTTTTTAGGTGTTTTACTTCGACAGTTTGCTCTATGCCTTCATAATTTACGGGGGAATCGAAATACTTAATTAGAGCATCATTATTGTTAATGCGAATAAGTTTGCCGATTCCATAAGGCGAGTCAACGAGGTCGCCAACTTCAAGGGGCATATATCCATCCATAAATTTGCTGTGCGTAACAGTGATTTTAAAAGCCTTTGATTAATGGTGATTTTTTTATACGTATAATATCACTGAATACAAGGACAATGTCATACACTGCAACCCGTAAAGATGATTGTCAAGGAGGGGGATCACGGTTACTAGTCTACTATGACTTTTAGGGGGATTGGTGGGTAATCCGGTGCGGCCTATGACTTATTTACCGGCTTTCAAAACTCGTGAAACGACTAAATCTCAACAAAAAAAATCTTGATTTTTCATAAGTTACGAACATATATCGTAACAAGGTCAGCGTTTGATGATAAGAATGAAAGCATGGGGGCTGTCTGGCGCTTGCACAGAATTTGAACTTCTGCACCATATCTGCAGCCCCCACGTCGATAATCAGCACTCGATACTTCTAATGCCAATTGGGTTGTCACCCTTATTTAATATCTGCATTGACAGTTTTCATATAGCTAGTTACCAAATAGTCAGTAACCAAAGATATATCTTTTGAAAGATTTTGCAGTTCGTTCCATTTACGGACGATAGGCTGACCATCAATATCTGTGCCGAAGTTCCACACGCCACTGCTCCATGCACAAAGCGGCTTTATTCGGTTTAGCTCTTCGACAAAACGAGTGTAGGAAGGGATCTCAGTCCAGCCAGGTTCACCTTTATAGTCCTGATGGACCTGATCGATTTCATCCATCAAGCTGCCAAGCGCAAGAATACCAACGCCATGTAACAAGCGGGAATAGCGAGGCTTTTTATCCCAGTCATCAGTAAACACAGTTTCCACAGCCGACCAGAAGTTATTCAGCAGTTTCACCATCTTCCCTTCATCCCCCAACCCTGTCGCCGGGTCACGGAAGCGATACAATGCTCCCTCGCGAAGACTGGCATCGATCATTTTGATCATCGAGTTGTCAGCAATAACCCCATCAGGATTGGTCGCCGTTTTGATACGCCCTGCAAGTGAACCTTCGCCGAAGTTCAGTCGTTGAGTCAGCAGTGAAGGAAACTTACGCATTTGCAGATCGGATGGCAAACGACCGTGGGTATGCGGTGCCAGTTCGTATAACAACGTTTTGGGCAACGGTTTTGTGGAGTTAACCAGCATGAACTGTTCACGCTGTTCTTCCGCGTCATTAGCGATAAAAGCGGAGACCGGCATCATAAACGAATTGATTTCTGCATCCCGCAAAGCAGCAGTACGTTGTTGACCATCCACAATAAAACCTGGCTTCTCAAAATCCTTATCTTCGGAGAAAGGTATTACCAGATGTCCCATGTCGTCATTATCTGTAAGCGGTTCAAAACGCACACGCTTATCAAAAGCGATAATCACCGGGTTTGGTATCATCGGATTTGCGCTCTCAATGTAGCGCTGAATTTCGCGAATATGGTTACGTACTTCTGGACGCTGATAACCAACCAAACTCTCTTCGCCGCGACGAATACGCGAAATCGCTGCAATTTTGCTGATCTGTTTACCTTCTATCGCAAGGCTATAGAGTTGCCTCTCCTCACCCTGTCGGATTCGCAGGGCAGGAACACGATATTCACTCATGACAGTTCCTCTGAGCGTAATGACAATGTGTGCTGTAAACGGTTGTACAACACCTGAATATTATGGAAACCGCGGCGACGGTTACGTTCTGCTCCGCGGAAAATGATGACATTGATACCGATGGCCTGGCAAATATTGCACTGGCATTGTTTCCAGGGTCGTTCTCCTAGCGTACGTTCATAATCCGCACGAATTTTGTCGGCCTCTTTTTCACCCGAATGCAGACGTTCATAAGCCAAGACTGCATCAAGAGCCTTCTCAAGGGACAAAGCCCCTTTATCGTATTCGAACAGGGCATTCATGGCATCCTTTTCCAGATGCCGTGCAATATCCTGATCAATCACGCCAGATTTAATTTTGCGACTCAAACTTGGATTCGCATCAAACTGAGGGACACGCACAGCGGTATAGGCCGGGCCATCAGGCGTATGATAGTTGTTTTTTCGATCTTTGAAGGCCTGCTGAAGCGGTGTAGTCGAGTCAATACTGGTCACACCAAATTTGATAAAGTCGGAGAAACTCTCTGGACGGGCAATACCAAGCAAGTGAACACGCGTATCACTTTTCAGCAACGGCTTAATCTCTTCGAGAGTCTCTAGGATCTGCGCCGTTTTCAACGGCACCATCCCCCCCATAGTGATATTTTTGTATCCCATGGCCAGCAGGGCCTCTACAGACTGACGGTAGGAGGTTTTGCTCCATCCATGTGCAACGCCAAAGGGGGTGAAACAGGACTTTTGAGACTTATTTAAAAACTCTTGAGCCAAGGTCAGCGTGATATCCTGGCGTCGGCGACACTCAGTCAATACTTCGCCACTAAATACCTCACCAGGTTTTTCATAGCCAAAAACGATATGATCGAGCGAAACGCCATGGTTAAAGCGGGAAGTTTCGTAAAACTCAATCACCTCTTCCACACGGTATGGCGGGACGTCCTGATTAACATAGGTGAAGGCTCCGCAATCACCCATAGTTTCCATATTTTCCGGCAGACGGAAAAAGTGCTTCATTCCATTACGGAAGTAACGCAAACGCTGGGCACGAGTATATTTGCTCTCGCCGCCGCCAAGACCATCAACTACAGCTTTAGAAACCAGCATACCATCGTAAGGATGAGGAAAAATCTCATGCGGATACTGATCGTCACGTTGACGCACGCGATGTTCGTTACGCGTTTCGCGGAAGAAGTCGAAACTGGGATCGATAAAATCCTGACTATCAGGGAAAAAATACTTTAGCTTCGACAACTTACTCTCCTGTGACGCCACTGCAAAGCCTCAAAAAACGGGGGATTCTACCATGAAACCCAGGCAAGTAGCATTAAGGTTTAGCCTCTCTCAGGGCCATAAACTCAGCCCGAAAACGTTTTTCCTCAAATGAATTTCCCGAGTCACGAAATTCACGCAACGCGTGTGTTGCACTGATACCAGGATTTTTTTCCATAATCTTTAAAATGAAAGACTTAACTTCCTCCGGACTACGACGAATTCCTTTTTTCACTTCACGCTCAGGTAACTCCTTGAGTTCTTCTTTTAACTTTTGAGATAACTCATTTAAATCATTGAGTTGTTTTGACGTAAATTCCTTCACAATGTATTTTGCCACACTGATATTAAGCATGAGCATATTGCATCTCAGCCACTGAGCCATATCTTGGTTGGTTTTGAAAAGGTATGTAGTTAACCTACCATTGATTTTTTTGGAAGTTATAATAAGCAGTTGTTTTTTTGCATCAACCAGATACTCAAGACCATTAATGATATCTAGTTCAATTGCATTAATATAATCTGGAGAGCCACAGATAATATAATAGTCTCTTTTTCTTTTTTTCATTAATTCTACAATAGATGTAGGATGCTTAGATTTAAAA
Organism: Enterobacter sp. MEB024; assembly: GCF_030209635.1. NCBI lineage: Bacteria > Pseudomonadati > Pseudomonadota > Gammaproteobacteria > Enterobacterales > Enterobacteriaceae > Enterobacter > Enterobacter sp. MEB024. The sequence goes on from NZ_JARVRQ010000006.1 coordinate 384,698, forward strand.
ATAGATCTATTGGTTATTTCTTTCCACCATGTTCTATGAAAATTTTTCCCTACATATTCTTGAGAATACAATGGTATTGATTCGTCATATCCAACAGCAAAGGTCGCTTTATAAGGTACAACATTGTCTTTGTGGTGAAGGAGTCCTAAACCAGCAGAAAGAATCCATAAATCAATAGGATAATCCTCTAAGATGGCTTTAGCCGTCGCCCAGTGCCCACCTTTATAAAGATCCTCTGCACATACAGTTGCAGATGTAGAAATAGCTTCATTCAGAGCATTGCACCAAGAATTCACGAGCACATTTGAAGGGGTTCGGCCTGATGAAAATTGACTCAGACTCAATATATCCCTACTACCGTAGTGTTTGCCGTTTGTACATGTGGTTATTAAGTTGATGTTGCTCACAATCGCCCCCCAGAATCGTGTTACACAAGCTACAGGAGAAAAAAGGGGATGACAAGAACGGAGTAATCAGTCCCTGAAAAAATTTTCAGGGACTGATGTTAGTGAGGAATATACTCAAAATACTCATCTTGAGAATGAGAACATCTTTGGCATCGCCTCAGAATACCTTTTTCCTCAAGAGAGAGACAAAAATTTCGACATGACTCAAGAAGGACGTCAGAATTTTCATTTTTATCTTTAGAAATCAATGCCCTAGCGAGTGTGTCATAACTAAAACCTCCCGTTGAGTGCGATACAATGCTCATCGCAAGTTGAGTATCGAAAGTTTTCATAGTGCACCTCTGAGTCGCCAGAATAATACAGTTATAAAAAAGTATGGGTTATAGTTCAAGCCGGCTTTTCAAATTCGAACATAGCAAGCATCAGGAATTAGACTACTTGCCAAAGTCATAAGGGCTAACTTCGCTTTCCCTATTCGCATCCAAAAAATCAGCCCACCACTGCAGCATCAGTCGCCGTTCATCAAGATGTTCGGCCTTATGAATGTAAGCTGCGCGTACTGAGTTGCGTTCCATATGGCTCATCTGCCTTTCCACTGCATCCCTCGACCACAATCCAGACTCGATCAATGAACTACAGGCCATTGTCCTGAAACCGTGCCCACAAACCTCTACCTTCGTGTCATAACCCATAACGCGCAGCGCCTTGTTCACCGTGTTTTCACTCATCGGTTTGCGATGGTCATGATCGCCGATGAAAACAAAATCGCGATCACCACTAAGTTTGTAAACATCTTTCAGAATTGCTAAAGCTTGATGAGAAAGCGGCACCAGATGAGGTGTACGCATTTTTGAACCACGCTGTGAATGCTTTACTCCTTCAATAGCTTCGCGCTCTGCAGGTATTGCCCACATTGATGTTTCGAAATCGATCTCAGACCAACGAGCAAAGCGTAGTTCACTTGAACGAATGAATACTAGGAGCGTGAGTTCGACGGCAAGTCTAGTAAGAGGTCTACCGGTATAACTATCTATGCGCCGTAATAGTTCTGGGATTCGCTTCAACTGAAGAGCAGGTCGATGCTGCCTGTTACTTGAAGCAACAGCGCCAACCATCTCCTGCGCGGGGTTATAGTCCAGTAAACCACTCTGTACGGCATAGCGCATAATTGCCGTGGTTCGCTGTTGTAATCGTGAAGCAACCTCAAGCCGTCCTGACAGTTCTACCGCTTTGATTGGGGCCAGCAGGTCTCTAGTTTTAAGATCAGCGATATTCCGCTTACCTATGGCAGGGAAGAGATTGTCCTCCAGGCTTTTAAGCACTCGTCGACTATGTTCTTCCGACCACTTTTTATTTGTGGCATGCCACTCAATAGCAAGCTGCTCAAAAGTACGTGCTTCCTCCTGCTCAATCTTATCATTTTTCTTTTTATCTCCCGGATCGATGCCGTTTGCTAAAAGCTTACGAGCGTCATCGCGACGAGCTCTGGCATCTGCAAGAGATACGTCAGGGTAAACACCCAGAGCCAGCATCTTTTGCTTTCCGCCAAATCGATACTGCAGACGCCAGTACTTAGAGCCATTTGGATGAACAAGAAGGTGCATACCGTTGCCATCGGTCAGCTTATATTGCTTATCCGTTGGCTTGGCTGTTCTGACTTTGATATCTGTTAGAGCCATGCTTATCCCCTCCCTGTTGGTACAAGCATTATCGAACCGGAAATACCATCATCTGTACCAACATCTGTTGGTAGATGCACGTTGAAGTCGGTTGACCTTGAGAGAGTTAATATAGCGGGAATGATGGCTAAATACTGGATTTCAGACACAAAAAAAGACGTCCGTTGACGTCTATTGATGTTCCGATGGTGCCGAAGGCCGGACTCGAACCGGCACGTATTTCTACGGTTGATTTTGAATCAACTGCGTCTACCGATTTCGCCACTTCGGCACTGAAGGGGATGCGGAAACGTTGTGGATTATACCTGTCGCGCGCCGCCATGCAAGCGGCGACGCGCTAAACCTACGCTAAGTGCCCAAAAAACCAGCGCCCTGTCATTCTACCTCGGAAACCGCCAGTCGAATCACGCCTGCCGCCTTCTGCTCTGGCAGCGCCAGCACCTTCGCCCACATCTCCTGCACCATGTCGCAGGAGAGCTTCTCTTTGCCCACCGCCTTCTCCGGCATCTGCAGCAGCTGGATGTCCTCGCCGTACTTGTCGGCCAGCGTTTTCATAATCGGGCGGACATCCGTCACCGCGGCTTCGCGTTCTTCCGGGGTTACGGTGTGGCGGTTTTTGCCGTAGGCCGCGCGCATCATATCGGCGTCGGCCTGCATGCGCCGCGTCATCAGGTCTTTATCCAGCATGCGCATCGGGTTGACGCCCCCTTTTACCGCCGGGTAGAGGAAGCGGAAACAGGCGTCGTCGCTCACCTTCTGAATGGCAGCGGTCTGCTCCATGTTGATCGTCATATAGTTCACCACGTTAGCGTCCGGCGCGTTTTGCAGGCGCGACATCTGCAGATGCAGGATCTGCGGCTGGATGGTGTCGATAATCTTCTGTTCCGGCTCGCCGGCTTTTTGCAGGGCCGCCATCTGGTCAAGAATGCGCTGATGAAGCACAGGCTCCTGCTCTTTTATCACCTGCCAGGCGGGCATTGCGTTGAGGGTGGTATCAAGCTGCTGTTCGGGGGTGTGCTGGCGTTGTTTGTCGAAGTAGACCCAGAACGCCACGACGGCGGCCAGGAGAGTCACCACGACTATACGGATCCACGTTTTATTCATCTCGCATCCTTTTCTTTTCGCTATGCCGGTTTACACCGGCACGCCGCTGTGAAAGCGAAACTCATTGTCCGGTGTCGAGATAAGTGTGGCTTCAATTTCGCCAAAAAGCTGTATGCGCGGTGAGATATCGTCGTCGCTCACCTGTTGGGCAAGCGTCAGGTAGTCCTGATAGTGGCGCGCTTCCGAGCGCAGCAGCGAGAGATAAAACTTCTGCAGATCGTCGTCGAGGAACGGGGCCAGCGCGGCGAAACGCTCGCAGGAGCGGGCTTCGATGTAGGCACCGCAGATGAGCTTGTCGATAAGCGTCAGCGGTTCGTGCGTGCGCACCGCTTTCAGCATCCCTTTGGCGTAGCGGCTGGCGGTGATTTTGACGTACGGAATGTCGCGCGCCAGCATCGCCTCGCGCACCTGCCAGAAGTGGTGCAACTCTTCTTTGATCAGCAGCACCATGCTGTCGATAAGCGCCTGGCCCCACGGGTCGTCGGTTTTGGGCATGACGCTTTTGCTAATCTGCTTATGCAGGGCCACAAAATCCGGTTCCGGGCCTTCGCGGAAGGTGAACGCTTCGTAGGGTCTGAGCCAGTCGAGCAGCACGTCGGCACCGCTTTCATCGGCGACGTATTTGCGCACCAGCAGCAGCGCGGTCTGGGCGGCCTTGAGCTCGCACACCATGTGGTCGGTGAGCAGCAGCGGCAGGTTCGCCGGGTCGCGGGCTTTATCAATCCATGCTTGCGGGGTCGGGCACTGGAGGAAGGTAAGAACAGGGGCGAGTATCTGCGGGTAATCCATGGTTCTGCCTTGAAAAAGCGGTGGCGCGCGCCACCGCCTGAAACGCTTAGTGACGCACGCCGTCGTCGTCTTCGTCGATGAAATCTTCGTCGTCGCCTTCTTCGCCGTCTTCACCGTTCGGATCTTCGAAGTAGGTTCCCCAGCCGTCGTATTCCACTTCAAACTTCTCGGCCAGGTTCATCAGCTGTTCGACCTGAGCGTCGATCAGTTCTGCTTTCAGCGCGCCTTCGCTCAGAATATCGCAGCAGATGACGGTGTCGCCCTCTTCCACTTCCAGCTCTTCCGGCTCGGTCACTTCGTAACCCAGTTTGAAAGCTTCTACCGCCAGTTTTTCCAGCGCGTCGAAATCGTCAGCAGAGAAATGGTGCTCGATGGTGTACAGCGCGTCCGGATCGCTACCGTCTTCCAGCAGTTCTTCGATAATCAGGCGCGTCTCTTCGCGTTGCTCTTCCAGGTGTTCCGGGTTTGCCATGGCTCATTCCTCTTTAAAGTGCGGCAGATACTTCTATTTTCACACACGGACGGGTTTGCCTCCACCTTTGTTGGAAAGATTTGTGAAACGGGGTTGCAAATGAATAATTAGACATATAAAGTGAATTTTAATTCAATAAGTGGCGTTTGCCATGTGAGGATAAAATGTCTGATCTGTACAAGAAACACTTTCTGAAATTGCTCGATTTTACCCCTGCACAGCTCAATTCCCTGCTGACCCTTGCCGCTCAGCTTAAAGCCGATAAAAAAAAGGGTAAGGAAGTACAAAAGCTTACTGGCAAAAACATCGCGCTCATCTTCGAAAAAGACTCAACCCGTACACGATGCTCTTTCGAAGTTGCCGCATTTGACCAGGGCGCGCGCGTCACGTATTTAGGGCCGAGCGGCAGCCAGATTGGGCATAAAGAATCAATTAAGGACACCGCACGGGTACTCGGGCGGATGTACGATGGCATTCAGTATCGCGGTCACGGCCAGGACGTGGTCGAAACGCTGGCGCAGTATGCAGGCGTGCCGGTGTGGAACGGGCTGACCAACGAGTTCCACCCAACGCAATTGCTGGCGGACCTGCTGACCATGCAGGAGCACCTGCCGGGCAAAGCGTTTAACGAGATGACGCTGGTTTATGCGGGCGATGCGCGTAACAACATGGGTAACTCGATGCTGGAAGCGGCGGCGTTAACCGGGCTGGATCTGCGTCTCGTGGCACCGAAAGCCTGCTGGCCGGAAGAGAGCCTGGTGGCGGAGTGCAGCGCGCTGGCGGAGAAGAATGGCGGGAAGATCACCCTGACGGAAGAGGTAGCGGCCGGCGTGAAAGGGGCGGATTTCATTTATACCGATGTGTGGGTGTCGATGGGCGAGGCCAAAGAGAAGTGGGCCGAGCGGATTGCCCTGCTGCGCGGGTATCAGGTGAACGCGCAGATGATGGCGCTGACCGGTAACCCGGACGTGAAGTTCCTGCACTGTCTGCCGGCGTTCCATGACGACCAGACCACGCTGGGTAAGCAGATGGCGAAAGAGTTCGATCTGCACGGCGGAATGGAAGTGACGGACGAGGTGTTTGAATCGGCGGCGAGCATTGTGTTTGACCAGGCGGAAAACCGGATGCATACCATTAAGGCGGTGATGGTGGCGACGCTTGGGGAGTGATCCTCTGTAGTCTTGTGCCCTCACCCCGGCCCTCTTCCACAAGGAGAGGGCGTAAACCGGCGCCACTTCATTGATTTTTCCGCCTGAAAAAGGTACGTTTTCGCCTTAATTCCTGCGTGGACATACCAGCATTATGCCGATTATTCAGTCTGTTGAACGTGCGTTGCAGATCCTCGACCTGTTTAACGAGCAGGCCACCGAGCTTAAGATCACCGACATCAGCAAACTGATGGGGCTGAGCAAAAGTACCCTCCACTCGCTGCTGAAAACCCTGCAGCTTCACGGCTATATCGATCAGAACCCGGAAAACGGTAAATATCGCCTCGGCATGAAGCTGGTTGAGCGCGGCCATTTTGTGGTGGGCTCAATCGATATTCGCCAGAAGGCGAAAGGCTGGCTGACGGAGCTGTCGCAGCGTACCGGGCAGACCACCCATCTGGGGATCCTGGACGGTCGTGAAGGCGTTTATATCGAGAAGATCGAAGGCAAGCTGGCGGCTATCGCCTATTCACGCATTGGTCGTCGGCTGCCGGTTCACGCCACCGCCATCGGCAAGGTGTTGATTGCCTGGCTTGGCGAGGCCGAGCTGAACGCCCTGCTTGAGGGCTATCAGTACACCACCTATACCCCTTCCACCCTTGCCTCCCGCGACGCGTTGCTGGAGGCCCTCGCAAAGACCCGCGAGCAGGGTTACGCCTTCGACCGCGAAGAGAACGAGCAGGGCGTGCGCTGCGTGGCGGTACCGGTGTGGAACCATGAATCCCGCGTGATTGCCGCCCTGAGTCTGTCGACGCTGACGTCACGGGTGGATGACGCCGAACTGGCCAGCTTCCGCGAGCAGCTTCAGCAGGCCGGGCTCCAGCTCTCACGCGCGCTGGGTTACCCGGCCTGAGCCGCTATTTCGTGAGCGGTTCGTAGGTGAAGTAATCAAAGTCTGCGTGGCAGCCGTCACCGCTGATGTCTTCGCAGTGCAGGCCGACAAACGCGCCGGTAAAGAAGCCGCGCCCGCCGATGTAGTCATCCGACAGTTTCCACGCTTCATACGTCACCGGCACGGTGTGCCACGTGTCACCGTCAAACGAGTAGCTGTAGCGGTAAACCAGGGTGTCGACGTCAACCCGTAACCAGATGCTCTCTGCGCTGTCCGGTACCGGGATCGGCTGTTCATGCAGAGGCCACGACGGCACGTTGTGGTCAAGCTGGATCACTTTAATCGTCCTGCCCTGCCCCTCCTCGTAGTCCACAAAGCAGTAGCTCCAGTTTTTACTGTTGTAGTAGCAGGTCAGCCCGGCGCTCTGCTGGAAGTGAACCGGCGAGAACTGCATGCGCGTCTCTGCCCGGAAGGCGAAGTGCTGCCAGCGGCGTGCCACGGTCGACTGGGTAAAGGTCGAGTTAAGCGAGTCGTTGCCGTAAAGTCGCAAATACCCCGGGCGCACGCTCAGCGAGCCGAGGGTGTCGTCGAACGGAATGCGCAGGGTCTGCAGCTCCGGGTCAAGCGTGCTGCCGTCGAAATCCTCCCGCCAGCTGTCCCGGGAGGCGGCGGGCTGCTCCGCTATCTGCGGGCCGGGGACGGTCAGCTGCGCGTGTTTGCCGCCGTCAACGTACGGCCAGCCGTCGCGCCATTCGATGCGCGCAATGCCGGTCTCGCGTCCCAGCGGGCAGTAGCCGCGCCCGCCCGAGGCCAGCAGCGGTATACCCGGCAGGCGCAGCGGTCGGCTGGTGAGGTAGGCCATATACCACTCCCCGGTGTGGGTCTGCAGCAGCGAGCCGTGGCCGCTCTTCTGCAGCGGGTTCTCCGGCAGATGCCAGCTGGTCATCATCGTCACGTCCGGATGCAGTTCGTACGGCCCGTCGAGCGTTTTTGAGCGCAGCACCACCACCGCGTGTTCATAGCTGGTGCCGCCTTCGGCGACCATCAGGTAGTACCAGCCCTCTTTACGATAAAGGTGCGCCCCTTCGGTGTAGCAGAGCGGCGTGCCGGTAAACAGGGTTTTGCGCTCGGGCGAAAGGGTGCCGGTCTGCGGGTCAAACTCCTGCATCACGATGGTGTTATGCGGGTTGCTGTGATGGCGCGGCCCCCACGGGCGGTAGAGGTAGTATTTACGGCCATCATCGTCGTGGAACAGCGACGGGTCAAACCCTCCGTTGCCCATCGGGATCGGTTCGCTCCACGGCCCCTCGATGGAGGGCGCAGTGACGAGAAAGTTACGGCCATTTTTCCACGGCGAATCGACAATTTTCACGTCGGTGTACAGCAGCCAGAATTGGCCATCGGCGTAGCTCAGGCACGGCGCCCAGATGCCGCCGGAGTCCGGGTTGCCCTTCATGTCCAGCATCGACACCCTGTCCAGCGGCGTGCTGACCAGCGACCAGTTCTTCATGTCGCGGGAGTGGTAGATGCGCACGCCCGGAAACCATTCAAACGTCGAGGTGGCGATGTAGTAATCCTCCCCCTGACGGCACAGGGACGGGTCAGGGTTGAAGCCGGTGAGGATCGGGTTTGTTATCGTTGTCATGTTGCCTCCTGTTAATGGGATGCGGCTGTCGCAGCGTCGGGCACGGCGTCACCCTGCGTTGCACGGTGCTTAATCAGCTGCTGGCTGATGGCCGCCACGCGGGCGTCGGTGAGTCTGTAGAACGACAGCATGATGAACATGCCCACGTAGAGCACCACCGGCACCACGCAGAACAGAATTTTAATGGTGGTCAGCACTTCGACCGGCTGCACGCTGCTGCTGGCGGAGTAGTTCACATACGCCAGGATCCAGCCCACCACCGCACCGCCAATCGCCAGACCGATCTTCAGGCTGAACAGGTAGGTGGAGAACACCAGCCCGTCGAGACGGCGACCGCTGCGGCTCTCCTCGTAATCCACCACGTCAGAAGCCATCAGCCACTGCAGGGGCGTGGTGGTGTTAAAGACGAACAGGAACAGAATGTTAAGGGCGAAAATCAGGGCGATATGTTCGGCCGGGATGAAGAAAATCAGCAGGCTGATCAGGGAGTAGGCCACGATAATCCACTTGAAGGCGGTCACCCGGTCAAAGCGCCCCAGCAGGCGGGATGAGCAGAGCGAACCAAACATGGTGGCGAGGCTGCCGTAAAGCAGAAACTGCGTCGCCATCTCCGGGTGATCCATGACGTATTTCACGAAGTAGAGCGTCGCCCCGCCGCGGACCACGTTGGAGCAGGTCGCCATCATCTTGAACGCACACATAATGCGCCACTGGGTATTGCCGAACAGAAGCTTGAGGTCTTTCGACACCGACGATCCCGGCTGCACCTCAAAGGTGTAGCGCTCTTTGGTGGTGAAGAAGCAGACGTAGAGCAGCACCACGCCACTCAACCCCAGCACGCACATGGCGCCGAAATAACCAACCTGCTCATCGCCTTTACCAATGATGCTCACCAGCGGCAGGGCAATACCACTGATGGCCAGCGATCCCGCCGCCGCGAGGAAAAAGCGCCAGGACTGCAGCGCGTGGCGCTCTTTCGGGTCAGCGGTGATGACGCCTGGCATGGCGCAGTAAGGGACGTTAACGAAGGTGTAGACCAGGGTCAGCAGAATGTAGGTTATGCAGGCGTAGATGATTTTACCCTGCGCGGAGAAGTCCGGCGTGTAGAAGGTCAGCACGCAGACAATCCCAAACGGGATCGCGCCCCACAGCAGGAACGGGCGGAACTGGCCGTGACGCGTGCGTGTGCGGTCAACCAGCAGCCCCATCAGCGGATCGGTGACGGCATCCAGCACGCGGGAAACTAAAAACAGCGTCCCCATAATGCCCGCCGACAGGCCAAACACGTCGGTATAGAAATAGGCCAGCAGGAACATGGTGGCCTGCCAGACAAAGCCGCAGGCGGTGTCACCCAGCCCGTAGCCAATTTTATCTTTCATGGTTAATTGCATCATTACCCCCAACGGCAGTACGTGGAACAGTGCAAACGCCAGGGTCCTGATTCAGGCAAATAAATGCCCGGTGCATCATCAGGAATACACCCTTATTTCGTGTGCTGAATTCACAACATCGTGTTAATAGAGTGTAATTAAGTGTTCAATTAACCGACAATGGTCAGATCTTATTTCTGAATTATGATATTTTGCTTTTGTGACGCCACTCGACATCCTGATATCATTTAAAGACCTTGCTTTTCATGTAATTACATTATTTTCGAAATAATAAAAAACAGACATGCAAAAGCCGTCCACGGAATATTCCCCGTAGACGACAAGAGCCAGAAATATAATTAAAGACCGAGCGCTTTTTTACCGGCGTTAATTACCTCGATGATTTTATCGGTGTCATAAATACATCCTTTCCAGGTGCCGCCGCTCACCGACTGCAGAGCCGCCCACAGGCGGGTATCGTCCGGTAAAAATGCGTGGGCGTGCAGGTCAGGATGCACCGGACGCGACGCCAGCACGCGCGCCCCCTCTTCCGGCGTCAGCGGCTGTTCCGCCGTGCCGATAAAGTTAACGCTGCCCGTTAAGGACAGGCGGTCGACGCTGATCTCAATGATATCGTTGTCGCGCAGCTTGCCGATGGGGCCACCTGCCAGCGCTTCCGGCGACACATGGCCGAAGCACGCCCCGGTTGATACCCCCGAGAAGCGCGCATCGGTGATCAGCGATACCGTCTTGCCCCACGAGATATGTTTCAGCGCAGAGGTTAGCTGGTAGGTCTCTTCCATGCCGGTGCCGGACGGGCCTCCGCCAATCACCACCATAATATCGCCCTGCTGGATCGCCTCCTGCTTGATGGCCTTGATGGCCTGCGCTTCAGAGACAAACACCCGCACCCGGCCGGTATGGCGGTAAACGCCATCGTCATCCACAACAGACGGGTCGATGGCCGTGGCTTTGATCACCGACCCTTCGGGCGCGATATTGCCGGTCGGGAAGCAGACCGTCGAGGTCAGGCCTTTCGCGTGGGCGCGTTCAGGCGGCAGGATCACGTCATCCGGATCGACGCCGTCCTGCTCGCGCAGGCACTGACGAAAACGCGCCCGACGCGCTGAGTTTTCCCACCAGTCGAGGTTCTCCCCGACCGTCTGGCCGGTAACGGTCATGGCATCTTCATGCAGCAGCCCCAGCTTGCGCAGATGGAGCATAACCTCCGGCACGCCGCCCGCCAGGAAAGCACGCACCGTCGGGTGGTAGTCCGGGCCGTTTGGCAGCACGCTCACCAGACGCGGAACCTTACGGTTGATGCGCGTCCAGTGCGCCACATCCGGAATGGTGCAGCCCGCCGCATGGGCAATCGCCGGGATGTGCAGCAGCAGGTTGGTGGAGCCGCCAAACGCCGCGTGAAGCACCATGGCGTTTTCAATGGCTTTGTCGGTCAGGATATCGCGGGTCGTGATCCCACGGTTATCCAGCTCGCTCACCGCCCGCGCAGACTGACGGGCAATCTCCAGCCATACGGCCTGCCCGGACGGGGCGAGCGCGGAGTGCGGCAGCGCCAGACCCAGCGCTTCGGCCACCACCTGTGACGTTCCCGCGGTGCCGAGAAACTGACAGCCGCCGCCGGGTGATGCGCAGGCGCGGCATCCCAGCTCGGCAGCCTCCTGCAGCGACAGCTCATGGTTAGCGAAACGCGCACCAATGGTCTGCACTTTTCCGGCGTCTTCCCCCACGGTCGGCGGCAGCGTCGCCCCACCCGGCACCAGAATGGTTGGCAGATCATGCATGGAGGCCAGCGCAATCATGGTCGCGGGCAGCCCTTTATCGCAGGTTGCCACGCCGATCACCGCGCGCCGCGTCGGCAGGGAGCGGATCAGACGACGAAACACGATCGCCGCGTCATTACGGTACGGCAAGGAGTCGAACATGCCGTGGGTGCCCTGAGAGCGTCCGTCGCACGGATCGCTGACGAAGGCCGCAAACGGGATCCCACCATTACGGGTGATCTCCTTCGCCGCCGCCTGCATCTGCATGCCAATCTCCCAGTGCCCGGTGTGGTAGCCCAGCGCAACAGGTCGCCCGTCCCCGGCGCGAATGCCGCCCTGCGTACCGATAATCAGCACCTCTTTGCCGGTCAGCTTGTTGGCGTCCCAGCCCATACCGGCGTTTTGCGTCATGCCAAACAGGTTACCGCTGGGGGATTCCATCAGCATTTGCGGGGTCAGCGGCAGTGCCCCCTGCGGCCCGGCCGCATGGGTGATGACGGCATAAAACGCATCGTCCTGTGGGGTGAAAATTTTCTCAATGGTCATCGTCGTCTTCCGGCTCAGCAGAGCTTGAGCTGTTGCAACAGGGTTTTCAGCTGCGCCTTACGCGGTTCATCCAGTGGCGACGCGGGCGGCAGCACGTATGTGGAGATCGGGCGGCCGCACAGCACAATCGCCTCTTTAATGACGTTCACAAACGGCGTATCGAGCTGATACATCTGCGGTATTTGCAGCAGGACCTGGTGGTATTCGGCCGCCTTCGCCACCTCCTGGTCACGCCAGGCCTTCAGCAGATTCACCGACACCTGCGGAGCAAAGTTACCGCTGGCCGAGATCGCGCCATCGCCCCCCAGCAGCAACGTATTAAACAGATGATCGTCATAGCCGCACAGCACCGTGAAGTGCGGATGGGCAGATTTGACGGTGTGGATCATGCTGCGCAGATGGGCGACGGAATCGATCGTGTCTTTGATGCCGACAATATTACTCCGCGAGTCGGCCAGGGTTTTGACCAGCGCCGGAGTCAGATCCTGCCCGGTCAGCGCCGGGAAGTTATACAGCATTACCGGCAGCGTGACGCTGTCTGCCACCTGTTCGAAATAGCGGATCAGATTCGCTTCGGACACTTTCCAGTAGTACGGGTTGATCACCACGATCCCGTCGGCGCCGGCCTGCTGCGCATGCTGGCTCAGTTCAAGGGTTTCCCGGGCGTTGGTGCCACCGGTGCCAATCAGCACCGGCACCCGGCGATCGACATGATCGATAGCAAACCGGGCAATGGTTTTACGCTCTTCGGCGTTTAGCTGGGAGAACTCGCCGCCGCTGCCCAAAAAGAACAGGCCATCGACCCCTGCGGCGATCAGGTCGTCGATCAACGCGGCGGTGCCGTGTTTATCAAGCTGTCCATCGGCGGTAAAGATGGTGGAGACAGGGGGAATGATTCCCGTGAACAACGCGGTCTGCGGCATGAGATCTCCTTGCTGAATTATTTTGTTCTACATTATAGAACAGCGTTCATTAATTTAACGATCATACTATGACGCAGAAAAAGCGCAGGTAAATGGGAGGCGATGAGGGAGTGCGGAAAATATAAGCTGGATCACATAATGACGGGCTGCGGCCTGATGCTTTCACCCTCTCCCACCGGGAGAGGGAACGTTTTACCCTTCTTTAACGCTAACAGGGCTTACCCCACCAGCATTTTCACCACCACTTTACGCACCTTCGCAGGCGCGCCCGCCGCGCACAGCGGCTTGTGCACTTCACCCGGATAGAACACCACAAAATCACCTTCACTTAACACCACCGTTTTCTCCTGCCCGCCCTCGGGCAAAAACGCGATGTCTTTATCCGCCAGCCAGTCGGTGTCCGGCGTACCGTGCGGCAGGGTACTGAAGGTCATCCCCTCCTGGCCTTTCATGATTATCTGAATATCCAGATAGCGGGCGTGATACTCAGCGCGACGCTCGGTAAACGGCTGGGTCATATCTTCAGACACCAGATAAAACAGGTTGTTGCCGTCGATGTCGTGTTTGCCGCAGGGGGTAGCATCGGTAACGTGCGCCTTGACGTACTCGATAGCCTGACGCAGTTCTTCAGGTAGCCAGGACTGCAGATGATGGATGTTGCCAGCGATCATAAATAAACCCTCAATATAAAACAGCGTTTCATTTTAATCTTTTATACGAGAATTCAGACTGTCCTACCACCGCTTTTTCGATGAGTTTTGCGCGAGCGCATGTTTATCGGGAAATGTGTTACTCCACTGTTAATCGCTCACAGGCATTTATGCAGTCTTTATGCATAACCTCAGCCCTCCGCTTTCAGGCCGTGATGCTAACTTACTGATCGTATACGCTTCATAGCAAAACTCTCTGTGACTTCACACTTTATCATTTTGGTAATTTGCTATTAAATCCCATAATTATTTATTGATTTTTCTTAAGTCAAAAATAGTTAATGGGTAATAGTGCATAGTCATTCTGCGCGCCGTTTAATTATCATTAAAATCAATACCATAACTAAATATGTCAAAACATTAAATTCTACAAAATAATAACAACTCCAAATAATGCCAACGGATCCTGCTTAGCTATTCACCCGCAAATATAATCAAATTAATCATTATCTGATACGAATCATGCAAATGAAAACAAACTCCTTAATAGCCATTTTCACGTGAGCGACGTCACAATATTCATTATTTAAGCGCCTACTATAAATCTCGAAATCAATTGAGCTTAGCCGCCATGTAAATAAAGACATCACATGGCGCATGCCCTTTTTATTCTGAAAAACAGTTAAAGGAATAATTATGGAAAAGCATTACGTCGGTTCTGAAATTGGTCAATTGCGTAGCGTTATGCTGCACCGCCCAAATTTAAGTCTGAAACGTTTAACGCCATCGAACTGCCAGGAGCTGCTATTCGATGATGTGCTCTCGGTTGAGCGGGCGGGTGAAGAGCATGACATCTTCGCTAACACCCTGCGCGAACAGGGTGTGGAAGTCCTGCTGTTGACCGACCTTCTCACGCAAACCCTTGATATTGCGGAGGCCAAAACCTGGCTGCTGGAGACGCAAATCTCTGACTATCGCCTCGGGCCAACCTTTGCCGGCGACGTGCGCGGCTGGCTGGCAGATATGCCACACCGCGAACTGGCACGCAGATTAAGCGGCGGATTAACCTACGGTGAAATTCCGGCGGCCTTTAAAAATATGGTGGTGGATACCCACACGGCAAATGATTTTATTATGAAGCCACTGCCTAACCATTTATTTACCCGCGATACCTCGTGCTGGATTTATAACGGCGTGTCAATTAACCCGATGGCCAAAGCGGCCCGCCAGCGTGAAACCAATAATCTCCGGGCCATATATCGCTGGCACCCTGTATTTGCCGATGGCGATTTTATTAAGTATTTCGGCGATGAAAACATTAATTACGACCACGCCACGTTAGAGGGCGGCGACGTATTAGTTATTGGCCGCGGCGCAGTGTTAATCGGCATGTCTGAACGCACCACGCCGCAGGGGGTTGAGTTCCTCGCCAATAGCCTGTTCAAACACCGCCAGGCCGAGCGCGTCATCGCTGTGGAACTGCCAAAACACCGCTCCTGCATGCACCTCGATACCGTCATGACCCACATCGACGTGGACACCTTCTCCGTCTACCCGGAAGTGGTGCGCAAAGACGCTCAGTGCTGGACGCTCACCCCGGACGGCCGCGGTGGCCTGCTGCGCACCCAGGAAACGGATCTGCTGCACGCCATTGAAAAAGCACTCGGCATTAATCAGGTACGCCTGATCACCACCGGCGGCGACGCCTTTGAAGCCGAACGCGAACAGTGGAATGACGCGAATAACGTGCTGACCATCCGCCCGGGCGTGGTGATTGGCTACGAGCGTAACGTCTGGACCAACGAGAAATATGACAAAGCGGGTATCACCGTGCTGCCTATCCCGGGTGACGAACTGGGACGCGGCCGCGGCGGCGCGCGCTGCATGAGCTGCCCACTGGAACGCGACGGAATTTAAAGGAGCCATCATGGAACGAAAACCCACTCTGGTTGTGGCGCTTGGCGGTAACGCATTGCTGAAACGCGGCGAGCCGCTGGAAGCGGAGATCCAGCGCCAGAACATCGAGCTAGCGGCCCGCACCATCGCCGGGCTGACGGAACAGTGGCGCGTGGTACTGGTTCACGGCAACGGGCCGCAGGTTGGGCTGCTGGCGCTGCAAAACAGCGCGTACGACAAAGTCACCCCCTACCCGCTGGACATCCTCGGCGCCGAAAGTCAGGGAATGATCGGCTACATGCTCCAGCAGGCGCTGAAAAACAATCTGCCCCAGCGTGAGGTGAGCGTCCTGCTCACCCAGGTGGAAGTAGACGCCGCCGATCCGGCATTTACTAACCCGACCAAATACATCGGCCCGGTCTACAGCGAAGCCCAGGCAAAAACGCTGCAGGCGGAGAAAGGCTGGGTGTTCAAGGCCGACAGCAGCTATTTCCGCCGGGTGGTTCCCTCTCCACAGCCGAAACGCATCGTTGAGAGCGACGCCATCACGGCACTGATACAGCGCGATCACCTGGTGATCTGCAACGGCGGCGGCGGCGTGCCGGTGGTGGAAAACGCCAATGGGTATCACGGCATTGAAGCGGTGATCGACAAAGACCTCTCTGCCGCCCTGCTGGCGCGCCAGATTGAAGCCGATGCCCTGCTGATCCTGACCGATGCCGACGCGGTGTACCTCGACTGGGGCAAACCAACCCAGCGTCCACTGGCACAGGTCACGCCGGAACTGCTCAGGGGCATGCAGTTTGACGCCGGTTCGATGGGGCCAAAAGTGGCCGCCTGCCGCGAGTTTGTCGAGGCCTGCAACGGCATCGCCGGGATCGGCGCGCTGGCCGACGGGGCAGACATTCTGGCGGGCGAGAAAGGCACGTTGATTCGCCACTGAACCGTATTTTCCCCTCACCTTCCCTCTCTCCCTGTGGGCGAGGGTCGGGGTGAGGGCACCAGACAACACCATTTTAAAAGGGACGACCCAATGACCATCAATCTGAAAAACCGTAACTTCCTCAAACTGCTGGACTACACCCCAGCAGAAATCCAGTACCTGATCGACCTGGCCATCGAACTCAAAGCCGCCAAAAAAGCCGGACGTGAAAAACAAACCCTGGTCGGGAAAAACATCGCCCTGATTTTTGAAAAAACGTCCACGCGCACCCGCTGCGCTTTTGAAGTCGGTGCCTTTGACCAGGGCGCACAGGTGACCTACCTCGGCCCAAGCGGCTCGCAGATTGGCCACAAGGAGTCGATGAAAGACACCGCCCGCGTGCTGGGGCGGATGTACGACGGCATCGAGTATCGCGGCTACGGCCAGGCCATCGTGGAAGAGCTGGGCGAGTATGCGGGCGTGCCGGTGTGGAACGGCCTGACCGACGAGTTTCACCCTACGCAGATCCTCGCCGACCTGATGACCATGCTGGAGCATGCTCCGGGCAAAACCCTGCCGGACCTGAGCTTTGCCTACCTTGGCGACGCGCGGAACAACATGGGCAACTCCCTGATGGTCGGTGCCGCCAAAATGGGGATGGATATCCGCCTCGTCGCACCGAAATCGTTCTGGCCGGAAGCCGGGCTGGTTGAGCAGTGCCGCGCCATCGCCAAAGAGACCGGCGCACGCATCACGCTCACCGACGACGTGGAGGAAGGCGTACACGGTGCCGATTTCCTCTACACCGACGTGTGGGTCTCGATGGGCGAGCCGAAAGAGGCATGGGCCGAGCGCGTCAGCCTGATGAAGCCTTACCAGATTAACGCCCAGGTGATGAAAGCCACCGGCAACCCGAACGTCAAGTTCATGCACTGCCTGCCGGCGTTCCACAACGAACACACCAAAGTCGGCCGTGAAATCGAGATGGCCTACGGCCTGAAAGGGCTGGAGGTGACGGAAGAGGTCTTCGAATCACCGAACTCAATCGTCTTTGACGAAGCAGAGAACCGCATGCACACCATTAAAGCGGTCATGGTGGCGACACTCGGCGACTAATCACCGCCCGGCGCGCCACGGGGTGCGCCGGGTACAGGAGAACATCATGGGCAAGTTCAAGTTTCCCTCCGCTTACACCATTCTCTTTTTTCTGATTGCCGTTGTAGCGGCACTGAGCTGGGTCGTACCTGCCGGTCAGTATCAGATGGCAATGAATGAAACCCTCGGTAAAGAAGTGCCGATTGCCGGAACGTACGCGCACGTGGCGGCGCATCCGCAGGGGCTGGTTTCCGTACTGATGGCCCCCATTGCCGGGCTGTACGATCCCGTTTCCGGCCAGGCCGGAGCGATCGACGTCGCGCTGTTTATTCTGATCATCGGGGGATTTCTCGGGATCGTCACCAAAACCGGGGCGATCGACGCCGGGATCGAGCGCGTAACCACCCGCCTTCGCGGACGTGAAGAGTGGATGATCCCGATCCTGATGGCGCTGTTCGCGGCTGGCGGCACCATTTACGGCATGGCCGAAGAGTCCCTGCCCTTCTATACCCTGCTGGTCCCGGTAATGCTGGCCGCTCGTTTCGATCCGGTTGTCGCCGCATCCACCGTGCTGCTCGGGGCGGGGATCGGCACGCTCGGCTCCACCATCAACCCGTTTGCCACGGTGATCGCCGCTAACGCCGCCGGGATCCCGTTCACCAACGGTATCGCCCTGCGCGTGGCGCTGCTGGTGATCGGCTGGATCATTTGCGTGGCATGGGTGATGCGCTATGCCCGTAAAGTGCGGCTGGATCCGTCATGCTCCATCGTCGCAGACAAGCAGGAAGAGAACCTCGCCCACTTCCTCGGCAATAAAGGCGAGCAGTCGCTGGAATTTACCCCGGTGCGCAAAATCATTCTGCTGATCTTCGCCCTCGCCTTCGCGGTGATGATCTACGGCGTAGCGGTGCTGGGCTGGTGGATGGCGGAGATCTCGGCGGTATTTTTGGCCAGCGCCATTATCGTCGGGCTGATTGCCCGTATGAGCGAAGAGGAGCTGACCTCGACGTTTATCAACGGCGCGCGAGATTTGCTGGGCGTCGCGCTGATTATCGGCATTGCGCGCGGTATCGTAGTCATTATGGATAAGGGCATGATTACCCACACCATTTTGCACAGCGCGGAAGGGCTGGTCAGCGGGTTGTCCACGGTGGCGTTTATCAACGTGATGTACTGGCTTGAGGTCGTGCTGTCGTTTCTTGTGCCTTCTTCGTCCGGCCTGGCCGTTCTGACGATGCCGATCATGGCACCCCTTGCTGATTTCGCTAACGTCAACCGCGACCTGGTGGTTACGGCTTACCAGTCGGCCTCCGGCATCGTTAACCTGGTCACGCCGACCTCAGCGGTTGTGATGGGCGGTCTGGCGATTGCCCGTGTGCCTTACGTGCGTTACCTGAAATGGGTTGCGCCGCTGCTGGCGATCCTGACGGTGGTGATTATGGTGGCGTTAAGCCTGGGTGCCTTGTTGTAATTTGCCGGCTGGCACTGCGCCTGTCCGGCCTACGGACCGGTGCGGTGCCACCGGTTATGTCGGGAACTGATATGGGAAATATGATGGATTACGAAGACTGCTCTCCCAGAGAACAACTGCAGCTAACGGTGTGCCAGCAGCTGATCGCCGAAAAGAGTTATCTCTCCCAGGAAGAAATCCGCCGCGATTTGCAGGAGAGAGGGTTTGACAGCATCAGCCAGTCGACCGTTTCGCGTCTGCTGAAATTGCTCGGTGTCATAAAAATTCGAAATGCCAAAGGGCTAAAGATTTATTCGTTGAATCCTCAGTTGCGCCCTGCCCCCGATGCCGCGCGTACCGTTTCCGAAATGGTGGTGAGCGTGGAGCATAATAGCGAATTTATCCTTGTTCATACCGTGGCCGGATATGGCCGTGCGGTGGCGCGAATTCTGGATTATCACCAGTTACCGGAAATTTTAGGTGTGGTTGCCGGAAGCAGTATCGTCTGGGTCGCACCCCGGGTGGTGAAGCGTACTGCGCTGGTGCATAAACAAATTAATTATTTACTCAGAACGAATTAATATTCATAAAGAACCGTTTGCATTGAGTAAAGTGTGCATTAAACCCCTTGATCCGAAAATCGAGCTGCGTATAATGCCCGACAATTTGCCGGGAGGAAGCATGGTCAAGCGTGTACGACATAACGTCTTACCGCGTCTGAAATCAGACGCTGGCCTGCCGTTTTTCTTCCCGTTGCACAATCTATTCCCAGAGCCCCTCATTTGAGGGGCTTTTTTTTGCCCGGCGTCAGGAGATAAACATGAATCCGCTTTATCAAAAACACATCATTTCCATAAACGACCTCAGCCGCGAAGAGCTGGAACTGGTTCTGGAAACCGCGGCAAAACTGAAGGCAAATCCGCAACCGGAACTGCTGAAGCACAAGGTGATTGCGAGCTGCTTCTTCGAAGCGTCGACCCGCACCCGCCTCTCCTTCGAAACCTCCATGCACCGCCTCGGCGCGAGCGTGGTGGGGTTTTCAGACAGCAGCAACACCTCGCTGGGTAAAAAAGGCGAAACGCTGGCGGATACCATTTCAGTTATCAGTACCTACGTTGACGCGATTGTGATGCGCCACCCGCAGGAAGGCGCGGCGCGTCTGGCGACCGAATTTTCCGGCGGTATTCCGGTGCTGAACGCCGGAGACGGGGCCAACCAGCATCCGACGCAGACCCTGCTGGATCTGTTCACCATTCAGGAAACGCAGGGCCGTCTGGAAAACCTGAACATCGCCATGGTGGGTGACCTGAAATATGGCCGTACCGTTCACTCGCTGACCCAGGCGCTGGCGAAATTTAACGGCAACCACTTCTTCTTCATCGCGCCGGACGCGCTGGCGATGCCGCAGTACATCCTCGACATGCTGGACGAAAAAGGGATCCCGTGGAGTCTGCATGCCAGCATCGAAGAGGTGATGGGCAACGTTGATATTCTGTATATGACCCGCGTGCAAAAAGAGCGTCTGGATCCGTCTGAATACGCCAACGTGAAGGCACAGTTTGTGCTGCGCGCCAGCGACCTCGACGGCGCACGCGAGAATATGAAGGTGCTGCACCCGCTGCCACGTATCGATGAGATCACCACAGACGTGGATAAAACGCCGCACGCCTGGTACTTCCAGCAGGCCGGAAACGGCATCTTCGCCCGCCAGGCGTTACTGGCACTGGTTCTGAATCGCGAATTGGCTCTGTAAGGGGAAATGACAATGACACACGATAACAAACTCCAGGTTGAAGCCATCAAACGTGGCACCGTGATTGACCACATCCCTGCCCAGATCGGCTTTAAGCTGCTGACGCTGTTCAAGCTGACCGAAACCGACCAGCGCATCACCATCGGCCTGAACCTGCCGTCGGGTGAAATGGGCCGCAAAGACCTGATCAAGATTGAAAACACCTTCCTGACCGACGAGCAGGTTAACCAGCTCTCTCTGTACGCGCCGGATGCCACCGTGAACCGCATCGACGAGTACGAAGTGGTCGGTAAATCCCGTCCCAATCTGCCGGATCGCATTGAAAATGTGCTGGTCTGCCCGAACAGCAACTGCATCAGTCATGCTGAGCCGGTTTCGTCCAGTTTTGCAGTGAAAAAACGTGCCGATGACATCGCACTCAAATGCAAATACTGCGAAAAAGAGTTTTCTCATTATGTGGTGCTGGCCAACTAATTGAGGTTGGTAAAGGATCCCGGCCTCCCTATAATGGCCGGGAACATTTAATCAGCTGTTATTCTGGAGAAATCATGACCAAAGTACTCGCGACGGAAAATGCACCAGCGGCTATCGGCCCATACGTTCAGGGCGTTGATCTGGGTAGCATGATTATTACCTCTGGCCAGATCCCGGTGAACCCAAAAACGGGTGAAGTGCCAGAAGACGTGGCGGCGCAGGCGCGCCAGTCGCTGGAAAACGTACAGGCTATCGTGGAGTCTGCGGGTCTGAAAGTGGGCGACATCGTGAAAACCACCGTGTTCGTGAAAGATCTGAACGATTTCGCGACCGTTAACGCCACGTACGAAGCGTTCTTCACTGAGCACAACGCCACTTTCCCTGCACGCTCCTGTGTGGAAGTTGCGCGTCTGCCTAAAGACGTGAAAATTGAAATCGAAGCGATCGCCGTACGTCGCTAAGTTTCAGTCAGGGGGCAGCCGAGGCTGCCTTTGCGCCCGGCAGGCAACGCGCTACCGGGCGTTTTGCTACTGATTCCGCGTCGCCCGTAGTAGCGTCTCCAGCGGATACACCGCCGCAATCACCACTTCATCCTGTATTTTCGCCGCGTTATCCAGCTCGCCCTGAATAGAGGCAATCTCGTTGTCATCCAGCGTCCCCTGACGCGCCACCAGATCCGTCAGCCGCAGGCCAATCGAGGCCAGCTTATCCACCTCCTGAATAACCGGTTTAATCGCCTTCAGTCCGTAGCTGTTTTCGCTTAATGCCAGCGCATCGCTGGTGTTGCTTTGCCAGCGGTTGAAGACGTGGCGCAGCGCGTCGGCGCTTTCCGTGTCTTCCGCGTCGCTGACCAGGCGGTCAGCCCATTTGTTCATCTGGCGCACCGTGGCACTTTCGGCGTTGAGCGCATCAGCAAACCGATTGAGCGGTTCGAACTGATGGTAATTTCCGGCCTGGAACTTAAGATGCTGACGGGTGTAATACTGCGCCGGCTCGATTGCCTGCGCGAGGATTTGCAGCGGAAGGGTATCGGCGTTATTCGCCAGACGCGTGAACTGCACCTGCTGCTGAGTATGCTGCTGCAGCCCGACCGAGACCGTCGACCAGCTGTCCATCGCCTGCAGGCGGGTGTACATATTGTCGACATCGTTAACGTCCTGCGCGGACCATAACCGCTCCGCCACCGCAAAGGTGCGCGGCCACAGGCGGATATCCAGCACCGGTGCGACCACGTTTTCCGCCCACAGCGCGGCTTCCCCGCCGAGCAGGTTCACCTGATGAGCGGCGTCCGGTACCACCGGCGGGATGCCTTTGGGGATATCGTCCAGGCGCTTGCCGCTAATGGGATAGCGGGCATTGCCCACCAGGAAATAGCCGCTCAGCTTATCGTTGTCCACCGACACCACCGGGCGCGTTTCGCCCATCCAGGTATCGACGGTAAACGTCACCTGATTGTCGTCGCGCCACGCAATATCCTGTACCGCACGACGGGATTTCCCGGCGAAATCAATAAATCCACGCCAGCCGGAATCCCCTTTCACCAGGGTGAAGCTCCCCTCCACCGGCTTGCCTTTCAGACGCGGCATGGTGAATGTCCAGCTTTGAGCGCTGTCGGTGTCGCCAATCACATCCTCGCCGTTTAACCCCTGCGGCACAATTTCATTGCGGTAGTGATAGGCAGTGGACTGGGGCTGATCGAGGTAAAAACCGGTCGAGAGAATGCCTTTATAGCCATTTTGCGCCACCTGCCCCAGCGCGTCCTGGCCCTGCCAGGACTGGATCAAGATGCTTTTTGGCAGATCAGGATGAGCAATTTCATCCCAGCCCACCATCTGCCGGTGGTATTTTTCGAGGATATTTTCCAGCTTGCGGTTGAAATAGGCCTGCAGGGCGTGGCTGTCTGCCAGTGTGTTGTCGCGCATAAACTGCTGAATGGCGGCGTTCGCTTTCCACTGGGTGTCATCCACCTCATCGCCGCCGATATGCAGATACGGATCGGGGAAGATCGCCGCCAGTTCACTGACCATCGCCTCCGCAAACTGATAGGTCGCCGCTTTTGTCGGATCCAGGACCGGTTTCAGCACGCCCCAGTGGCGCGCCATCTCATACGGTCCCGGGGCGCTCATCAGTTCCGGGTAGGCCACGGCAATCGCCGAGGCGTGGCCCGGCATGTCGATCTCCGGCACCACGCGGATGCCGCGCTCGGTAGCATAGCGCACAACGTCGCGCATCTGTTCCGGCGTATAAAACAGCCCGTCGCTGGCGAGCTGCGTGAGCTTTGGATAGCGTGTCGAGCTGAAGCGCCAGCCCTGATCGTCGGTCAAATGCCAGTGCAGCACGTTGAGTTTTGCCGCCGCCATACCGTCAATCTGCCGTTTGATATCCGGCAGCGGGATAAAGTGTCGTGCCGAGTCAAGCAGCAGCCCACGCCACGGGAAGCGGGGGGAATCCTCAATAGTGACCCACGGCAGAGAGGTGTTTTCCGCCCCGTTTTGTATCAGCTGCAGCAGGGTTTCCATGGCGCGCAGCGCGCCAAAACGGGTGTTGGCGGTGATATCCACGCCACTGGCATCGACCGTGAGCGTATAGCGCTCATCGCTGTCCGGCAGCGGCTGCGGCTTCACTTTTTTGGTAATGACAATGCGGATAGTGGGCTTGTCCGGTTTAACGACCTGCGGCTGTAGCGTCCAGCCGGTTTGCAGGGCGATGCGCTGGCGCAGACGGTTGACCGCGTCGCCGAGGTCGTCTCCGGTAACGCTGACGGAAAGGGTGTTGTTGAGTACCAGTGCGCCCTGCGTCGCGGGACGTTCAACCTTCGCAGGCCAGGGCATCAGGGGAAGGTCGCCTGCCGGAGCGGCAAACGCTGACGCGCCGAGCATCAGCCCGGCGGTTAAGAGACTGTACCGTAACATGAATGTTCCTTATCTGACGGGCCAAATAAAGGCAAAACATTCAGTTAACATGCGCTCATTTTGTCGTCAAGCGAATGCGCTGACGGAGATCACAGGTTGTTGAATTTGGGAAGAAACGTACCCTCTCCCGTGCCGGGAGAGGGGAGAAATCACTGCCACCCATACCGACGGCTATAGAAGCCTTTGACCATCTGCGTCAGCACCATATAGCCCGCGAGGATCGCCACCAGCCACGGGAAGTAGCTCAGCGGCAGCGCCTGCAGCTGGAGGTAGCTGGCCAGCGGCGAGAACGGCAGTGCAATGCCGAGTGCCATCACGATGCCGGTCATGACAATCAGCGGCCACGCGGCCCGGCTCTGGATGAACGGGATGCGACGCGTACGGATCATATGCACAATCAACGTTTGCGACAGCAGCCCTACCACGAACCAGCCGGACTGGAACAGCGTCTGGTGTTCCGGCGTGTTGGCATGGAACACAAACCACATCAGGCAGAAGGTCAGAATGTCGAAGATGGAGCTGATCGGGCCAAAGAACAGCATAAAGCGCCCCAGATCGGACGGATTCCAGCGCTGCGGCTCCTGGATCTGCTCGTCGTCCACGTTATCAAACGGGATGGCAACCTGAGAGACATCGTACATCAAGTTCTGGATCAGCAGGTGCAGCGGCAGCATCGGCAGGAACGGCAGGAACGCACTCGCCACCAGCACGCTGAAAACGTTACCGAAGTTGGAACTGGCGGTCATCTTGATGTACTTCAGCATGTTGGCGAAGGTACGACGTCCCTCGATAACGCCCTCCTCCAGCACCATCAGGCTCTTTTCCAGCAGAATGATATCCGCCGCTTCACGGGCAATGTCCACCGCACCGTCTACAGAGATACCAATATCCGCCGCACGCAGGGCGGGCGCATCGTTAATGCCGTCGCCCATAAAGCCCACCACATGCCCTTCGCGACGCAGCAGGGTGACAATGCGCTCCTTGTGCATGGGTGTCAGCCGGGCGAACAGCGTGGTGCGCTGCGCAAGCGTCGCCAGCGCATCATCGGAGAGGTGCTCAATATCACTTCCCACAACGACGTCACCCGCATCCAGCCCCACTTCATGACACACTTTGGCGGCCACCAGCTCGCTGTCGCCGGTAAGGATTTTCACGGTGATCCCGCTGGCCTTTAACGCTTTCAGCGCAGGCGCGGTGGTCTCTTTCGGCGGATCGAGGAATGCGATATAACCCTCGAGGATCAGATCGGATTCGTCGATACGCTGATAGTCCCCTTCGCGTGCAGGCAGGAATTTGCTCGCCACCGCCACCACGCGCAGCCCCTGACGATTCAGGTTATCGGTGACGCGCTTGATACGGCGCAGCATGGTTTCATCCAGCGGCACAATGTCGCCGTTATAGCGCACCTGGGTTGAGACATTGAGGATCTCCTGCAATGCGCCTTTGCAGATCAGCTGATGCACGTCCGGATGCTCGCTCACCACCACCGACATGCGGCGGCGCTCGAAGTCGAACGGGATCTCATCCACTTTCTGCCAGCGCCCGGAGAGCGTGCGGGCAGATTCTTCATCCACGCCTTCGAGCACGGCGACGTCGAGCAGGTTTTTCAGCCCGGTCTGGTAGTGGCTGTTCAGCCAGGCGCTGTGCAGCACGCGATCGCTGGTTTTGCCGGCGATATCGGTGTGGTTCTCCAGCACAATTTTGTCCTGGGTCAGCGTGCCGGTTTTATCGGTGCAGAGAATGTCCATCGCGCCAAAGTTTTGAATGGCATCCAGGTGTTTGACGATCACTTTTTGTTTTGACAGTTTGACCGCCCCGCGCGCCAGCGTGGAGGTGACAATCATCGGCAGCATTTCAGGCGTTAACCCCACGGCGACGGAGAGTGCAAACAGCGCCGCTTCCCACCAGTCGCCCTTGGTATAGCCGTTGATCAGCAGCACAATCGGCGTCATCACCATCATAAAGCGGATCAGCAGCATGCTGACGCGGCCAATCCCCTTCTGGAAGGCATTCGGTTCGCTCTCCTGCTCGCTCACGCGCCCGGCTAACTGTCCAAACCAGGTGTTGCCGCCGGTAGCGATGACCATTGCCTGCGCCGTGCCGCTGACCACCGTAGTGCCCATAAAGCAGAGGGTGTCACACTCGAGCGGGTTCATCTGCTGCGGGTCGCGGGTGCGCGCCACTTTTTCTACCGGCAGAGATTCGCCGGTCAGCGAGGCCTGCGCCACGAACAGATCCCGCGCCTGAAGAATACGTAAATCCGCGGGGATCATGTCGCCGGCCGCCAGCTTCACCAGATCGCCCGGCACCAGCTGGTCGATGGGCAGCTCAACCCAGGCGTTCTCCCCGAGATCGTTAATGACGCGCGAGACGGTTGCGGTGTTGCTTACCATCGCTTTCAGGGCGTCTGCCGCGCGGGTAGAGCGGGCCTCCTGAATAAAGTTCAGCAGCGTGGAGATCCCCACCATCAGGGCGATAACCCCGGCGGCAAACAGATCTTCAGTGGCATAGGAGATAATGCCAAGCACGGTCAGCAGCAGGTTGAACGGGTTACGGTAGCAGGTCCACAGATGCACCCACCACGGCGCCGGTTTTTGCGCCGGAATTTGGTTATCGCCATGCACGGCACGGATTTTTTCCACTTCCGCCGCGTTCAGCCCCTCCGGATGCCCGCCAAAGGCACGCCAGACTTCGTTTTCATCCATCGCCGCCACGTTCAGGCAGCGTTGGCTCAGGGAAGCAGGGATCGCTGCAGAGGCCATATTTTTGGCATTTGGCAGCGGGTCGCGCTGAACAAGACGATGTGGCAGGTGGCGGCTCAGCATCGCCTGCAGCTGCCGGGTGATATTTTTAAACATAGTCATTCCCCCGCGCCCGCAAACGCGGACACAGTATTTCCTGCAGGCGTGGCAAGGCCGTACCTGACAGGCACTTAATGTTTTAAGCAGGAACGTGCAGGACGTTGCTGCCTCACATACCGGTGAGACAGCACAAAGGCTGGCTTACCGGAAAGAAAGAACGCTCCCGTTCAGGAGAAGCGTGGGATCGGGATCCATGTCACCTCCGGTAAGTAAAAAAGTAGGGTGCCGCCGCGCAGTATAAGGATTTAACCGTACCGTTTGCGGCGATTCGGGCGGTATTATACTCCCCCGCAAATAAACCGAACGTAAACCAGACTTTGCCCATAGCGAAAACACGCTATAGCATTAGGCTCTACTGACCACGTTGTCATTGTTACAGGGAATACAGCATGCAGAACCGCCTTACGATAAAAGACATCGCGCGTTTAAGCGGCGTGGGGAAATCCACCGTATCGCGCGTGCTCAACAATGAGAGCGGTGTCAGCGAACGCACCCGCGAGCGCGTCGAGGCGGTAATGAATCAGCACGGTTTTTCCCCTTCCCGCTCTGCGCGCGCCATGCGCGGGCAAAGTGACAAAGTGGTTGCCATTATCGTCTCGCGTCTGGATTCCCTGTCCGAAAACCTCGCCGTTCAGACCATGCTGCCCGCCTTTTATGAGCAGGGCTACGACCCGATCATGATGGAGAGCCAGTTCTCCACGCAGCTGGTTGAAGAGCATCTGGGTATGCTCCAGCGGCGCAACATTGACGGCGTGGTGTTGTTCGGATTTACCGGCATCAAAGAGGAGATGCTGAAGCCCTGGCAGGCGTCGATGGTGATGCTGGCGCGCGATGCCCACGGTTTTGCCTCCGTCTGTTACGACGATGAGGGGGCGATTATTACCCTGATGCAGCGTCTTTACGATAAAGGCCATCGCCATATCAGCTACCTCGGCGTACCGCATGCAGACGTTACCACCGGCAAGCGGCGTCACGAGGCCTACCTGACCTTCTGTAAACAGCACAACCTTTCCGCCGTCGCGTCTCTGCCGGGGCTGGGAATGAAACAGGGCTACGAGCAGGTCGCCAGCGTGCTGACCCCGCAGACCACGGCGCTGGTGTGCGCCACCGATACCCTGGCGCTGGGCGCGAGTAAATATCTTCAGGAGCAACGCATAGAGGGACTGCAGATCGCGAGCGTAGGCAGTACGCCGCTGATGAAGTTTCTGCACCCGGAGATTATCACCGTCGATCCAGGCTACGCCGAGTCAGGCAGGCAGGCCGCTGCACAGCTGATCGAGCAGATCAACGGGCGTGCTGAGCCGCGTCAGATCGTGATTCCTGCCCACCTTTCATAACCCCCGTTTATCAGTTTATTGTGATCTTCGCCCGATTTCGGGAACGTTCCCATTTTCGCCGTCACGCTGAAGGAGTAGGCTTGCGCTCAGGTCATTACCCCCCTCACCATCGGTCATGAGGTTTCATGATGAGTAAAGTCAAACAAGAAGATATCGACCAGTTGATTGTCCTGGTAGGCGGCCGTGAAAACATCGCGACCGTCAGCCATTGCATTACCCGCCTGCGCTTCGTGCTGAACGATCCGTCCAAAGCCGATCCGAAAGCCATTGAAGCGCTTTCCATGGTTAAAGGCTGCTTTACCAACGCTGGTCAGTTCCAGGTCGTCATTGGTACCGAAGTGGGCGATTACTATCAGGCTCTGCTGGCGACAACCGGGCACAGTTCAGCCGACAAAGAGCAAGCCAAGAAAGCTGCACGCCAGAATATGAAATGGCACGAGCAGTTAATTTCCCACTTCGCGGAGATTTTCTTCCCGCTGCTCCCGGCGCTGATCAGCGGCGGTCTGATTCTGGGCTTCCGCAACGTTATCGGTGATGTGCCGATGAGCGACGGCAAAACCCTGGCGCAGATGTACCCGGCGCTGAAAACCGTTTACGACTTCCTGTGGCTGATTGGCGAAGCGATCTTCTTCTATCTGCCGGTCGGGATTTGCTGGTCAGCGGTGCGCAAAATGGGCGGCACGCCGATTCTGGGTATCGTGCTGGGCGTCACGCTGGTCTCCCCGCAGTTAATGAACGCTTACTTACTTGGTCAGCAGGTGCCTGAGGTGTGGAACTTCGGTCTGTTCACCATTGCGAAGGTGGGCTATCAGGCACAGGTGATCCCAGCCTTGCTGGCCGGTCTGACGCTGGGCTTTATTGAAACGCGCCTGAAACGCATCGTACCGGATTACCTCTATCTGGTGGTGGTGCCGGTTTGCTCCCTTATTCTGGCCGTCTTCCTCGCCCATGCGTTTATCGGTCCGTTTGGCCGCATGATTGGCGACGGCGTTGCCTTCGCGGTACGTCACCTGATGACCGGCAGCTTCGCGCCGATTGGTGCCATGCTGTTTGGCTTCCTGTACGCCCCGCTGGTGATCACCGGCGTGCACCAGACCACGCTGGCAATTGATATGCAGATGATTCAGAGCCTGGGCGGTACACCGGTCTGGCCTATCATCGCGCTGTCTAACATTGCGCAGGCCTCGGCGGTCACGGGCAT
Source organism: Enterobacter sp. MEB024 (assembly GCF_030209635.1). Taxonomy (NCBI): domain Bacteria; kingdom Pseudomonadati; phylum Pseudomonadota; class Gammaproteobacteria; order Enterobacterales; family Enterobacteriaceae; genus Enterobacter; species Enterobacter sp. MEB024. Next base: position 414,005 of record NZ_JARVRQ010000006.1, read on the forward strand.
TATCCTGGTCAGCCGCAAGCATAACGAGCGTGAGATTTCTGTTCCGGCCGCCATCTCCGCCTACCTCGGCGTCACCGAACCGGCGATGTACGGTATCAACCTGAAATACCGCTTCCCGATGCTGTGCGCGATGATCGGCTCCGGTCTGGCAGGCCTGGTATGCGGTCTGTACGGTGTGATGGCGAACGGGATCGGTGTCGGCGGTCTGCCTGGTATTCTCTCCATCCAGCCCGCATTCTGGCAGGTGTTTTCCCTGGCGATGGTCATCGCGATTGTCGTCCCAATGGCTCTCACCACCGTGGTTTACCAGCGTAAGTACCGTCAGGGCGCGCTGCAGATTGTTTAACTTCATCTTTCGGGGCGCAGTTGCGCCCCTTCGCATTTGCAGGAACGCATTATGAATACCCTTCCTCACTGGTGGCAGAACGGCGTTATCTACCAGATCTATCCAAAGAGTTTTCAGGACACGACGGGCAGCGGCACCGGCGATTTACGCGGCGTCACGCAGCGGCTGGACTACCTGCAAACCCTCGGCATCGACGCCATCTGGCTGACGCCGTTTTATATTTCCCCGCAGGTAGATAACGGGTACGACGTGGCGAATTACACCGCCATCGACCCGGCCTACGGCACGCTGGATGATTTTGACGAGCTGGTCGCGCAGGCCCATCAACGCGGCATTCGTATCGTGCTGGATATGGTGTTCAATCACACCTCAACGCAGCACGCCTGGTTCCGGGAATCGCTGAATAAAGAGAGCCCGTATCGCCAGTTCTACATCTGGCGCGACGGTACGCCGGAACAACTGCCCAATAACTGGCGCTCAAAATTTGGCGGCAACGCCTGGCGCTGGCACGCCGAGAGCGAGCAGTACTATCTGCACCTGTTCGCCCCCGAGCAGGCGGACCTCAACTGGGAAAACCCGCAGGTGCGCGCCGAGCTGAAAAAGGTATGCGAGTTCTGGGCCGACCGTGGCGTGGACGGTTTACGCCTCGATGTGATTAACCTGATTTCTAAAGACCAGGATTTCCCGGATGACGCCGTGGGCGATGGCCGTCGCTTCTATACCGACGGACCGCGCATTCATGAGTATCTTCAGGAGATGAGCCGCGACGTCTTTACCCCGCGAAACCTGATGACGGTAGGTGAGATGTCGTCGACCTCGCTGGAAAACTGTCAGCAATACGCCTCTCTCGACGGGCGCGAGCTGTCGATGACCTTCAACTTCCACCACCTGAAAGTGGATTACCCCGGCGGCGAAAAGTGGACCCTGGCCAGGCCGGACTTCGTGGCGCTGAAAACCCTCTTCCGCCACTGGCAGCAGGGCATGCACAACAAAGCCTGGAACGCGCTGTTCTGGTGTAACCACGATCAGCCGCGCATTGTGTCGCGCTTTGGCGATGAAGGGGAGTACCGTCCCCACGCCGCGAAAATGCTCGGCATGGTGCTGCACGGAATGCAGGGCACCCCGTATATTTACCAGGGCGAAGAGCTGGGTATGACCAACCCACACTTCAGCCGTATAACCGATTACCGCGACGTTGAAAGCCTTAATATGTTCGCTGAACTGCGGGCCAACGGTCGCGCCCCTGAAGAATTGCTGGCTATTCTGGCGAGTAAATCCCGCGATAATGGCCGCACGCCAATGCAGTGGGATGCCACACACAGTGCGGGCTTTACCGAGGGTGAGCCGTGGATTGGCGTTTGCGACAATTACGAGACGGTCAATGCCCGTGCGGCGCTGGACGATACTGATTCGGTGTTTTACACCTACCAGACGCTGATTCGCCTGCGCAAAACCCTGCCGGTGCTGACGTGGGGAGATTATGAAGACCTGCTGCCTGACCACCCTTCCCTGTGGTGCTATCGCCGGCAGTCGCAGGGCCAGACGCTGATGGTGGTGGCAAACCTGAGCCATGAGCGCCAGCAATGGGTTCCCGCGTCAGTACAGGGAGCCTGGCGGGTCGCACTGAGCAACTATGCGGATGCCCCCCCTCAGCCCGACAACCTGCTGTTGCGCCCGTTTGAAGCCATCTGGTGGATACAGGAATAACCCTCAAGAGATACAGCCAGCTGTATCTCTTTTTTTATGTTTAGCGATACGCTAAATGTACGACGATAACTTTTACTTCACGGTGTGCCAAAATAAGAATAGCCCTGCCATTTAAATAACCTCGGCAGGACATTATGAAAAAGACAATTATTAAAGCAACATGTATTAGCGCATTATTATTAAGTACCCAGGGATGGTGCGGAAATACCTCCGTCGATCTTCGCTTTGGTCATAATACGCGCTCAGAAGTAAATGATTCACGTATTAAAGTGATGCATCAGGCTGATAACGGTTTTTACTTCTCCGTCGAAGCGGCGCAAAACCATAACGATACGTTCTTTGGTGATACCGACCGATATAATCCGGACGAAAAAGGGTTAACGGAGGCAGCACAGGAAATCGAAACGCGCTGGCGTTTTGATCTGGGAAATGGGTTCGCCATCGCGCCAGGGATGGTGACCGTCTTTACCGCCAGCAATACGCATTACCGCCCCTTCATCCAGGGCTGGAAAGCGTTCGATAATGGCCTGAACCTGTCTTCCCGCTACCGCTATAACACCGTTAACGATGCGCACAGCGACAAACGCCTGGACGGCAGCGGCTACACCCGCCGCGAATCACACCAGTTCGACCTGTGGTTCGCGTACAACATCGGGAAATTCGGCATGTCCTATAACCCGCGCTTCCGCTGGCAGGATAATGTCGATCAGGGAACCGGGGATGATACCTACTGGGAGCACACCGTAGCGTTCAACTACAAGCTCGACGACGGCTGGACGCCTTACGTCGAACTGGTGTCGCTGGATAAAACCTACCTCACTCAGGATGGCAATCATGAAAATGATTACGCCATTCGTCTGGGTATCGTGAAACAGCTCTGACGGACTGCCTACTCCGTATCGTGCTGCAGAAGCCTGCAGCCGATACGATCGACGGCGCTTAACAGGTCCAGCTGTCCCTCTCGCTGGTATAACGAGACGGCATTCATATCAATCGACAATGGCCAGCACAGCGTAGAAAGCCCGGCCAGCGTCGAACCCTGACGGGTAATCGCAATAATCTTTAGCCCCTTACGCAGCGCGTTACGCGCCATTTCTATCAGCGACTGCGTCTCCCCGGATTTACTGATCAACACCAGCGTGCCCTTCGATACCCGGGTCAACTGGTGCATATCATTCAGAATCAGGTGCGGCAGACTCGCCAGTGACAAAAAACGCGACAGGTAGTTGAGGCTGGTGAGAGATGCCCCGCGTGCATATAAATAGATATGGCTGGAATGGGTCAGTAACCGGGACACGTCCACCACGATATCGTCTGCCTGCGGCCCCATCGCAGGCTCGGCAGGGACAGACGTAAAATGGTCGCGTAAAAACCGATAGCGAAGCTCGGTATAACTTTTATAGCCCATTTTCTTACAGACACGATTAACCGAGGTGGTTGTTGTAAAAGTATCACGCGCAATCTCTTTTGCCGATATATCAGAAATATTGCGCGCGTGGTGCTGGATGTATTCAAATATCAACCGTTCACTTCCCTGAAATGAATTCATTTATTACGTCCTGTTAAAACCTAACAGGATATTAGCAGAATAGCGAAATAGTCTCTGGAAGGCGCTTCACATATTGCAACATAGCGTATGACGATACGTAATTAGTATTAGCAAACCTTAAACACTGTTTTAAGTTCTCTTTATACTTTCGCTATTTTCACACCCAGGGAATTATTACAATGATGAATCAAAAAATTATCGCTGTAACGGCTTGTCCTACAGGGATCGCGCACACGTTTATGGCGGCAAGTAAAATTATTGCATGGGCAAAAGAGCATAATATTGAGGTCAAGGTCGAAACGCAGGGCAGCGACGGCGTAAAAAACAGATTAACGAAACAGGATATTGCCTCCGCCACGGCCATTATTCTTGCAACCGACGTTCCCATTCAGGATGCAGAACGTTTTGAACACGTTCCTCACCTTCAGACCCGCACGCAGGAGCTGATTAAAAATACCGACCGCTACCTGCGTCAGGCGCTGGCCATGCAGAAAAACATTACCGCTGTGGCGGACGAAGACGCCATTCAGCGTTCGGCTTACCAGATTTTTATCGGCCATATCATGGCGGCCATCAGCTATATGTTACCGGTCGTGGTAATGGGCGGCCTGATGATGGCGACGGCCAAAATTACCGGACAGTTTATAAACATTGAGCATTCGCCGTTCAGCGTGCTGGATAAAATGGGCTTTATGACCATCAAGTTCATGTACCCGGTCTTTGCGATGTATCTGGCCTTTTCCATTGCCGGTAAACCGGCGCTGATCCCCGGACTGATCGGCGGCATCATGTCAGATGAGGTCTACAAACGCTTCTTTGATATTGAAGGCTTTATGCCCTCCGGCTTTTTCGGCGCAATTGGCATCGGCTTTTTTGTCGGCTATCTGGTGCGCTGGCTGAATGATGCGATTCACGTCCGACAGCAGCTTACCACCCTTAAAACCATGCTGGTCGTTCCGCTGATCACCGGTATTACGCTGGTGATGGTTATGGAATATCTGATCAACCCGATTTTTGGTTCGCTTAACCAGCTGATGGTGGTCTTTTTTACCTCGGCGGGTGATACCGGACGCGGCTTCTATTCGGCCATGATCGCCGCGGGTACCGCGTTCGATCTCGGCGGCCCGGTCAACAAGGCGGCAGGATCGGTCGCGCTCGGCCTGAACGGCATGAGCGAGACATTTGATTTAACCGCCCGCGAGCTCTCCATCGTGATTCCTTCTATTGGGGTAGGCCTCGCCGCGTTCCTCAATGGGCGTTTTGGCCTGCCGGATGTGTTCAGCCGTGAAGAGAAAACCGTTGGCAGCACTTCGTTATTGCTGGGCTTTATCGGTATTTCAGAAGGCGCTATCCCGTTCATCCTGAAAAACCCACGCCTGATCCCCGTGTTTATGACAGGAGCCGTCGCAGGTGCGCTGGTGGCGATTGCCCTCGGCGTGAAGCAGACGTTGCCCCTGCCGGCTATCTGGGGCTGGCCGCTGGCGACCAATGTGGTCGGGTACCTGGCAAGCGTCTTTATTGGCGCACTGATTTGCGCCCTGGGCGTGCTTTATCTCAGCCCAAAGAACGCCAGATAAGGAGAGCGCAATGAGCCAGATCCACGTCATAGCCCATACCCACTGGGATCAGGAGTGGTATTTCACCCGCCAGGACAGCATGGTGCTGGCGTCATACAACTTTGCGGAGGTCATCGAGACGCTGGAGCAGGACCCGGCCTGGCAGTGCTATCACCTTGACGGGCAGATGGCGGTGGTGGATGACTTTCTCGCCATCAATCCCGATTACCGGCCCCGGCTGGAAAAACTGGTCAGGGAGAAAAGCGTGTTTGTCGGGCCGTGGTTCACCCAGACGGATACCTATAACGTTCACGGCGAATCGATTATCCGCAACCTCAAGTACGGCATTTTCGCCGCTCGGGCGCTGGGGCATGCCATGCAGGTCGGTTATCTGCCGGATACCTTTGGGCATAACGCGCAGATGCCCACGATTTTGCAGGGCTGCAATATCGATAACATCGTTTTCTGGCGCGGTATCGACCACGACACTCAGGCCAAAAACAGCCAGTTTCTCTGGCGCGCGCCCTCAGGTGCAACCATCATCGCCTGTGCAATGGCGCTGGGGTATGGTGCGGCCAAGAACATGCGCGCGGAGGCCAGCCATCTGCACGGCAAGATCTACCCGATGGTGGATCTGCTGCGTTCACGGTCGCAGATTGACGACCTGCTCCTGCCCTGCGGCGGCGATCAGGTGAGCATCGACCCGGCGCTGCCGCATATCCTGCAGGCTGCCAGCGCGCACTCTCCCACGCAGGACCGTTACGTCCTCAGCTCGCTGGAGCAGTACGTCGCTCTGCTGCGCACAAAACGGGAACAACTGGCGTTATGGGAAGGTGAGCTGAAATCGCCGCGCTACACCCGCATTCACAAAACGATCGGGTCTGTGCGTTACGATATCAAAAAGAAAAATGCCGACATCGAGCAGTTTATCCTGCGACAGCTGGAGCCCACCATCGCCATGGCGCGTCATCAGGGCATTCCGGTCACGCTCCCGATCGTGGACACCCTCTGGAAGAAGCTTCTGCGAAGCCATGCCCACGACTCCATGGGCGGCTGCAACAGCGATGCCACTAACCGGGACATTCTTCATCGGCTCGAGCAGACAGAGCAGCTTTGTCACAGCCTGTGGAATCTGGTGGTGAAGTCACTGGCCGCCGCATGCTGTCAGGAGGGTGACCTGCTCATTTTCAACCCGCTGGCCACCCCGACCCGCTGCGTGATCCACACCACCCTGTACAGTCGGGCCGACAATATTACCCTAATGTATCAGGGCCAGCCGCTGCCCTTCGACGTTCTGGAATGCGAGACGTTACCCGGAGGAACGGCCATCTCCCTCACCTGTGAGGGTGAACGCGAAACACACCTTCCGCCTTATTTCCGCTGGCATGTTGTTCTGCAGACGCCTCTCCTGCCGCCGGTGGGCTATATCACCGTCAACCTAAAAGACACGCCGGCTCCGTTTGCCAGGACCTGCGCCGCGAAAGGAGAGGCGATAGAGAATACGGTTTATCGACTGACGCTGGAGGCCGGTACGCTGGTGCTTGAAGACAAGCGCAACGCCAGGCGCATCACGTCGTTATTCAGTCTTGAAGACTGCGCGGATGCCGGAGACAGCTATGATTTCTCGCCGCTCGCGGACGATGAACCGACGCGTTGCGCGCATTTCACGCTGATCGACTGCAGCAAAACCCCTCTTTGCCAAACGATGGTGCTTGAGGCGGTCATGTCGCTGCCGCCGGATCTCGCTGGACGCCGGGAAAATACCCGCACGCCGTTATCAATGCGCATAGTGTGCGAATTACGTCACGACGATCCGAACCTGCATGTTGATAGCTCGCTGGTAAACAGCCACTGCGATCACCGGCTGCGTTTACTGATCAACAGCGATATTTGCACCCGTCACTCCCTCGCCTCGCAGCCGTTCTCAATAATCGCGCGTAAAACGGGGTACGACGATACTCACTGGCAGGAGCGCTATCGCGAGAAGCCCGTGGATATCGAAACCAGCGAGGGCATTATCGCTATCGCACAAGCGGGCAAAGCGCTGGTCGTGAATAGCCGCGGCATGAAAGAGTTTCAGGTTATTGGAAGCGCTCCGGCAGTCATTGCCCTGACCTTATTCAAATCAACCGGCGTACTGGGGCGCAGCGATCTTGACTGGCGACCCGGCCGGGCGTCTGGCATTAACAATACGGTGGTCGACACGCCCGATGCGCAGCTGCTCAAACCGCTGCACTTTTCCTTCACCGTGGCGCTGGCCGATAACGCAGACCATCTGACGCTGCGCCAGCTGGAGAATCAGGCGACGGGTCACCCCTTCACCTATCAACGACAAACGCTGCATACCCTCGATAACCGGCTTGAGCGTTTTTCGCTGCGCCTGCCCGAACGCACGCTGCCGGCAGAATTTTCGTTATTCGCCTTACCGGAACCGCTCGTTCTTTCTGCCCTGCCTCATGCGCAACGATCGCCTGGCACGATCGCCCGCGTGTTCAACGCCGGGACGCAGCCTGTCCCTGTTCCGGCTGGCCTGGCAGAGCGTCCCCAGCTCAATTATCTGGAAGAACACGTGCCATCGGTGACGATGATCCCCCCTTCTGCGACCTGTGATTTTTTGATTGAGGCTTAACATGAACTTGCTTGAACTCACGCACCCCGAACTGGTGTTTATTAACCCACCCTGCCGCACGCCTGAAGCGCTGATCCGCTGGCTCTCCGAACCGCTTGTCGGGCGAAACGTCATCACCGATAAAGACGCCTTTATCCAGAGCGTCTTACACCGCGAAAGTGAAGGTCCCACCGCGCTGGGCGAAGCGCTGGCCGTTCCGCACGGTAAATCAGACGCGGTGCAGCAGGCGGCGTTTTGCCTGGCGCTTTTTGATGAGCCGGTTATCTGGCCGGGGCTGGAAGGCAATGAAGCGGTCAGGATGGTTTTTCTGCTCGCCATTCCGCACGCCGAGGCCGGCAGTACGCATATGCATCTGCTGACGACGCTGACCAGTTCGCTGGCGGAAGAGCGGGTGCGTAACGCGCTTCTGGCGGCGCGCACCGGCGAAGAAGCGCTGTCCGCGTTGCGCAGAGAAACGCCACAAAACGCGGACGCCGAACCCGAGCGCTCACTTGTTATCCCGCTGATACTGGTGAGTATTGCGGCGGCAGCCTTTCTCCAGGCCGGACTGAACTGGGCATGCGGGGTGAGTTAACCGACTGGCGCTCGGCACATGCTGCTGAGCGCTTGTTTTTGTTGAATAATTAATCAGAATTTTCCCTCTCGTCTTTACAAACGCTGGAGTGCCCGTCGTTTGTACTCTCGTCTTTTTACTTTGTTCTGAATCAAATAAATCGCAAACATGTTTGATGCAAATCACTATATGTAGCACTTAAAATGCACGCCGACCCAACATATTGTATTTATCGTCTACTATTCCAACAACAAGACGGCGACTCAGCTCTCCGGAATTGTGGATAACACGCGTTGGGAACGAGGGAAGTCTCTGGCCTGGCTGACAATACGCCCGGTGAACACTTCTCCACCTCTGTGGATAACCTGTTTTTAAAAATGGAGTGATCATGACACCGCATGTGATGAAACGTGATGGCTGTAAAGTGCCGTTTAAATCAGAGCGCATCCAGGAAGCCATTCTGCGTGCAGCTAAAGCAGCGGGTGTCGATGACGCAGATTACTGCGCCACCGTCGCAGAAGTCGTTAGCAGCCAGATGAACGAACGCAGCCAGGTCGATATCAATGAGATCCAGACCGCGGTTGAAAACCAGCTGATGGCGGGCCCCTACAAGCAGTTAGCCCGCGCCTATATCGAATACCGCCACGATCGGGACGTTCAGCGTGAGAAACGCGGTCGTCTTAATCAGGAGATTCGTGGCCTGGTGGAGCAGACCAACTCCGCCCTGCTGAATGAAAATGCCAACAAAGACAGCAAAGTGATCCCCACCCAGCGCGACCTGCTGGCCGGCATTGTTGCCAAACACTATGCCCGTCAGCACCTGCTGCCGCGCGACGTGGTCTCGGCGCATGAGCGCGGTGAGATCCACTACCACGATCTCGATTACTCGCCCTTCTTCCCGATGTTCAACTGCATGCTCATCGACCTGAAAGGCATGCTGACCCACGGTTTTAAAATGGGGAATGCCGAGATTGAGCCGCCAAAATCGATCTCCACGGCCACTGCGGTCACGGCGCAGATTATCGCTCAGGTCGCCAGCCATATTTACGGCGGCACCACCATTAACCGCATTGATGAAGTACTGGCACCGTTCGTCACGGCAAGCTTCAATAAACACCGTCAAACCGCTGAAGAGTGGCAAATCCCGGACGCCGATGGCTACGCGCACTCCCGTACCGAAAAAGAGTGCTACGACGCGTTCCAGTCGCTGGAATACGAGGTGAACACCCTGCATACCGCCAACGGTCAGACGCCGTTTGTGACCTTCGGTTTTGGTCTGGGTACCAGCTGGGAATCACGCCTGATTCAGCAATCTATCCTGCGCAACCGTATCTCCGGGCTTGGTAAAAACCGTAAGACAGCGGTGTTCCCGAAACTGGTGTTCGCTATCCGCGACGGCCTGAACCACAAGTTTGGTGATCCTAACTACGACATCAAACAGCTGGCGCTGGAGTGCGCGAGCAAGCGCATGTACCCGGACATTCTGAACTACGACCAGGTGGTCAAAGTGACCGGCTCGTTTAAAACGCCGATGGGCTGCCGCAGCTTCCTCGGCGTGTATGAAGACGAAAACGGCGAACAGGTTCACGACGGCCGTAATAACCTCGGTGTGATCAGCCTCAACCTGCCGCGTATCGCCCTCGAAGCCAAAGGCGACGAAGCGGCCTTCTGGGCGCTGCTGGACGAACGTCTGCAGCTCGCACGTAAGGCCCTCATGACCCGTATCGCGCGTCTGGAAGGGGTGAAAGCCCGCGTTGCGCCCATCCTGTATATGGAAGGGGCCTGCGGCGTACGCCTGAAGGCGGACGATGACGTGTCGGAGATCTTCAAAAATGGTCGCGCGTCGATTTCTCTGGGCTACATCGGTATTCACGAAACGATCAACGCGCTGTTCGGCAACCAGCACATGTATGACAGCGACGCCCTGCGTGAAAAAGGTGTCGCCATTGTTCAGCGCCTGCGCGATGCGGTTGACCAGTGGAAAGACGAAACCGGCTACGGCTTCAGCCTGTACAGCACCCCGAGTGAAAACCTGTGTGACCGTTTCTGCCGCCTGGATACCGCTGAATTTGGCATTGTCGAAGGGGTAACCGACAAAGGGTACTACACCAACAGCTTCCACCTCGACGTGGAGAAGAAGGTGAACCCTTACGACAAGATCGACTTTGAAGCCGCGTATCCGCCCGTCGCGAACGGTGGCTTCATCTGCTACGGCGAGTATCCGAACATTCAGCACAACCTGAAGGCGCTGGAAGATGTCTGGGATTACAGCTATCAGCACGTACCGTATTACGGGACCAACACCCCGATTGACGAGTGCTACGAGTGTGGCTTTACCGGTGAGTTTGAGTGCACCAGCAAAGGCTTCACCTGCCCGAAATGCGGTAACCACGATGCGGCTCGCGTCTCGGTGACCCGCCGCGTATGTGGCTATCTCGGGAGTCCCGATGCGCGTCCGTTTAACGCCGGTAAGCAGGAAGAGGTTAAGCGACGCGTGAAACATTTGGGGAATGGGCAGATCGGTTAAGGCGTCGGGGGTTTCCCCTCACCCTACCCCTCTCCCTCAGGGAGAGGGAACCGAACGCGCACCTACGTTTCCCCCCTCTCCCGGTGGGAGAGGGCTGGGGTGAGGGCACCCGCGCACACACACTCTGGACATCTTCTTATGCGATATCATCAATACTACCCCGTCGACATCGTCAACGGCCCCGGCACCCGCTGCACTCTGTTTGTCTCAGGCTGCGTCCATGAATGCCCCGGCTGTTACAACAAAAGCACCTGGCGCCTGAATTCAGGCCTGCCGTTCACCGCAGAGATGGAAGAGCGGATCATCCACGATCTCAACGACACGCGCATTCATCGCCAGGGGATTTCACTCTCCGGTGGCGACCCGCTTCACCCGCAAAACGTGCCGGACATTCTGAAGCTGATAAAACGCATTCGCCGCGAATGTGCAGGCAAGGATATCTGGGTCTGGACGGGTTATAAGCTTGAAGAACTGAATGCTGAACAGAGGGAAGTGGTGGATTTGATTAACGTGCTGGTTGACGGCAAGTTTGTGCAGGATTTAAAAGACCCTTCGCTGATCTGGCGCGGCAGCAGCAACCAGGTTGTGCATCATTTGCGGTGATCGCTAAAGCCGTTTGTTTACGTCATGATAAACGGCTGATTTCTCTCTCTTACCGATAGTAATAACACATACCGTCACAACGTTGTCCTGAACCTGATAGACCAAACGATAACCCTGGGATCTGAGTTTTATCTTGTCGCAATCAGGCAGGCCATGCAGGCGAGCCGATTCAACCCAGGGGTTCACCAACACGTTCGCAAGCTTCTTCTTAAACTGATTTTTTACGGTATCACCCAGCCTGGTCCACTCCTTGAACGCCCTCGGATCAAATACGAGTTCATAAGTCATCCAGCCTAACCTTAATTCCTTTTTGCGGATTAGCCAGCCGCTCCCGGACTGTCTGTATGAGTTCATCTTCACTGTCGCTAACAGTGACCGTTTTCACCGGCATACGCCCCGTCTCCGCAACGTACTGAAACAGTAACCGAACGGCTTCCGTTGGCGTGATATTGAGTTTTTCAAGCACGGCATAAGCCTCGTTTTTGAGTTTGTCATCCAGACGGACGTTCAGCGTGGCCATTATGCCTCCAGTGAAATCGAATGTGTAATGCATCTTAGCATTACATTTGCATTACATCGAATTCTGGATAACGTCTCTCAAAACCGGCTCACACTCTCCATCGCCATCGCTTTAAACCCGGCGAAATCATTGCAACTGCACAGCCGTGACATGGCGCGCTCACGCAGGAAAGTCACGAAAATATCGTAAATCGCCATCGCCTCTTCGTACTCACGCTTGCTGATGGCGAGCAGGAAAATCACGTGGGCAGTTTCATCCCCCCAGACAATACCCTGCGGTGCCAGCACGGTGTAAACCACCGTTTTTTGTGCCAGTAGCCCGAGGGAGTGCGGCAGCGCAATGCCGTCGCCCAGCATGGTGCTGACGATGGCCTCTCGCTCAACCACCGAATCCAGAAACTCCGCGCCAACAAACCCCTCTTCTTCGAGCTGCTCGCACAGCTCCCGGAACAGCGTTTGCTGGTCAATCGGCCTGTCGATAATACGAAAATGGGCGGCATCGAAGTATTTATCCAGCATCCACGGGCGGGTTCGGTCCACCAGCACCAGCTTACCTATCTGCTCAAGCTGGTAGTCCGTCGGGAACGGGGCGATCATCACCATCGGTTTAGACTTTTCGCTCACCCGGGCGGTCGAGATAACAAAGTCTTCGCCGATCGGTTCCGCCAGCTCATACTCGCGCAGCGTGAGCGTGCGGGTCACCTCAATCTGCGGATATTTGCGCTGCAGCACCGCTTCAATCATCCGGACCATCGCATTCCCGGCATCGCAAACTAACAGCACCCGCGGCTGGCGTTGGTAGCCGATGTTGTAGTGGCGCTCCAGCCCGACACCGATATGCAGCACCAGGAAACCGATCTCGTTTTCGCTGATTACATACGGCGTGTATTTCCCCCAGCTCGACACTGCCGCGAGGGTCATATCCCACGCCATCGGGTAGTGCTGCTTGATGTTATCCAGAAGCGGATTAGGGATCATGATTTGATAGCGCACGCGGGTGATCATGGTTTTGATGTGGGTGAGCAGATCCGCATGCAGTTGCTCGTCGCTGAGCAGGTTGTAGTTATAGTGGGTATTGATGTAGCGCAGGATGTAATTGACCAGCGCTTCGTCGTCATCGGCATTGATGGCACTGGGGGCAATCTCCTGGATCTGACGTGCCGCGATGTGAACGCAGAGCCAGCTCTCTTCTGAAGGCGAAAGCGCTTTATCCGCCAGCTGTTGAATGGTCACAGCGATGTCTTTCGCCGCCTCACGGACATTCTCGGCCACATCTTCTGCGTGAAATTCCGGCAGCGGATAGCCTTCGCTGATGCGACGCACCGACACCGCACAGTACAGGCGCAGGAACAGCTCGCCCTCGTCAGTCAGACGAATGTGATGCCGCGTCAGCGCATCGTGCAGCACGGGAACCATCTGCTCCGCCACCCCCGCATTGAGCGCAACGTCGGTCACCAGCGGGTTCAGGCTATCCTGCTGTGCCAGCTCCCAGAGCAGATCGGTGAGACAGGCGCGGGTCGCCATCTCGCTGCCAAACAGCTTCATGCCGTGGCGCGGTCGGGTTTCCAGCGTCAGGTTGTAGCGGTGGAACCACTCGCGCACTTCCACCATGTCACTTTGCAGCGTCGCACGGCTGACAAACCACTCATCCGCCAGATCCTCCAGCTTGAGCGAAAACGCGGAGGTAAGAAAACGGACCACCAGATAGTGCACGCGCTCCGGCCCGGTGCGGGGAATGCGCAGCGCGCGCGGGTGTGAGGACTGAAGCTGCTGATAGCGTTCTGCATCGTCAATTTTGAGCTGATAGCCATTGCCGCGGCTGAGAATAAACTGCGCACCGTGGCTCGCCAGCAGCGCGTTCAGGGCGGTGATATCAGCGCGGACGGTTCGCGTGGAGACCGACAGCCGCTGCGCCAGTTCGTCCTGCGGCAGCGTCTCGTTTTGCAACAGATCGAAAAGTTGCGCTAAACGTTGGTTCGGAAATCGCACGGGGTTGTCCTCTTACGGCTTAGGGTGAAATGACCATCTGGGATGGGCTGCCGACCGGGGTATAGTCCGGCTCGGCGCTGAGTTTGCCGTCCTGCGCCACGCGAAAACGGGTAATGTTATCGCTGCGCTGATTCATGACGTACAGCCAGCGCCCCTGTTTGTCGAGCGTCAGGGTGCGCGGGTAATCACCACGCGTCCACACATCATCCTGATGCGTCAGCGTGCCATCCGCTGTTACGGTAAAGTGCCCGATGCTGTTATGCAAACGGTTAGCCACATACAGCTGTTTGCCATCGGCACTGAGTGCCAGCCCGGCGGCAAAGCTGGTGCCTTTATAGCCGTGTGGCAGGGCGGAGAGGGTTTTCCCCTCCTGCAGCCTGCCCCGGGCATCCAGCGTATAGTGCGTGAGCGTGGATGCCTCTTCGTTAATCAGCCATAACGCATCGCCTTTCGGCGTAAAGACGAAATGTCGTGGACCGGCCCCTTTCGAGGAGGCACTGATAAACGGCGGATCGTTCGGGGTCAGCTTGCCTTTTTGATCGTCAAAACGGTACTGGTAGATACGATCCAGACCCAGATCGGTAGAAAAAACGTATTTCCCGCGCGGATCGGCGGCGATCATGTGCGCATGGGGGCCATTGTGATCGCTAATGGCAAAACTGCCTTCCACCGCCGCCGCCGGTTTCGCCGCGCCCGGCTCTCCCCGATCCTGATGCGTGTCCGTGGCCTCCTCCAGACTGCCGTTTGCATTAACGGGCAGAACAGCAATCGAGCCGCTGACGTAGTTCGCCACCAGCAGGTGGTGACCCTTTGGCGTCAGGGAGAGATAGACCGGCCCCGCCCCGCCGGACGCCACCTGATTAAGCTCGCTCAGTTCACCGTTATCGCCCACGCGCAGCGCCTGCACCACGCCCTGCTCCACTTCGCTCGCCAGATAGAGCGTCTTACCATCCTGCGAGACGGTGAGCTGCGCGGCGTTTGGCAGCGTGCTGACCAGCGTTTTATTCGACAGCGCGCCAGTGTGAGGATCGACCGTAAAGCGGTACAGCCCCTCGCCGTTAGGGTTGTAGCTTCCCACCCAGGCGTACTGCGTCTGGGCGATGGCGGTGGTAGCGAGTAACGAGAGTGAAGCGACGAGCAGATTGCGGGTGTGCATGGTGGCTCCTTTGGTTTTGTGCGGTTTTTGCCCCTCACCCTAACCCTCTCCCCAAAGGGGAGAGGGGACGATTACACCCTCTCCTCTTTGGGGAGAGGGCCGGGGTGAGGGGTAAAGACTACTTAGCCAGCTTCTTCGTCATCTCCAGCAACGTACGCACATCTTCCGGACGCGTGTCGCCGCTGGCTTTGTCGATAATCGAGCTGTAGATATGCGGAATGATTTTACTCACGCCCGCATCAAGGGCGATCTGCAGGATCGCTTCATAGTTCTCCAGATCGATCCCACCGGTCGGCTCGAGCCAGAAGTCGTGACGGGCGCAGGCTTCCGCCACCGCGGTGTACTCATCGCGGCACTTCAGACCGCCCATCGGGAAGTATTTGATGGAGCTGCCGCCAAAATCTTTCAGCAGGGCAATCGCGGTTTCAACCGGCACAATGCCGTCCGGCGCCGTGCTGCTCAGCGGACCGGTGGAGATTTTCACCTTGCCAACGGTGCCGGTCGGAGAGACCAGGCCGTTGACCACGGATTCACTCTGCCCCAGCAGCGCACGGCTGGTTGCCACGCCGGTGAACACCTGGTTAACGTGCTGCGGCTGCACCTGACGGGCGATCTCACTGACCATCCCGGACTGGTTCGGATCGCCCGCGCCGAGGCCCACAGAGAGCGCATTATCGATAAGCTGAGCGTAGTCGCGCATATCGGCAACCGCACTGGCGACATCCGGGTAATTTTTGGAGAGCACGCCCACCAGCACGTGGCCTTCCGCCGCCTCGTAAATGGCGCTGGCGTTGGCTTTCGATCCTGCCAGCACGTTCAGGCAGACGCGGTCACGGTAAAAGTTGGGGGTCAGTTTCATGCCTTTTTCTCCTGTCCTAACACTTCACTAATGCGGCGATAAACAATGTTCAGCTGATCGGCATTCACGCTGCGCACGTCCGCTTCGATAATCCCTTCGTTGGCCTTGTAGCCACGGAAGTAAATGGCGTACTCGCCTTGCTTCAGCGCGGTCACCAGGTCGCCGGTGCCAACACCGGTGGTGGCTTCATCAAACTTAATTTCGGTACGGGCGATATCGCGACCGGCGCTATCCCAGACCACGCGTGCCGTCACGCCGTTAAGGGTATTAAGCGCGTCAATAAAGGGCGTCATCTTCGCCACCATCTCTTCGCCGCTCTCTTTGGTCGCCGTCAGGTAGTGTTCGATGGCACAGGTAAGGCCGAGGATCCCCTCTTTACCCACTTTCATTGCGCGGCCAATCCCCGCCGTCTGGCGTTTCACCCACTCAACATACTGCGTTTTGCCGATCACCAGCCCGCTGGTTGGCCCTTCAATCGCTTTCGCACCGCTGTAGATAACCAGATCGGCACCGGAGCGATAGTAAACGTGAAGATCCTCTTCCGCGGCCGCATCCACGATCAGCGGCAGATCGTGCTTACGCGCCACCACCGCCGCCTGCTCTACGCTGAGCATGCTTTTCTGCACGCAGTGGTGAGACTTGATGTAAAGAATGGCCGCGGTACGCGGCGTGATGGCCGCCGCCAGCTGATCGGCGGAGCATTCGTTCGCGTAGCCCGCTTCCACCAGCTTGCCGCCGCCCAGCGCCACCATGGTGCCTACCGGTGCGCCAAAGTTAACGTTATGGCCTTTCGGCAGCACGATTTCGTTGTTCTCAATCGGGGTGACGTGCAGGTTCTCCAGCAGCCAGTCGCTGTCTTTGACCAGCACCGCCGCCACGGACTGGGCGATGCCCGCGGACGCGCAGGAGACCACCGTCGCCCCTTCCACATCCAGCAGCTTCGCGATGTATTCGCCGGTTTTGTTGACCAGATCCTTCATCTCGAAATAGTGATTCATGCCATCCATCGCCGCCTGCACCACGTCCGGGCGCGGCGTGGAGACACCCAGCGCCGTCATACGGCCTGAGGTGTTGATGACTTGCTTTAAGTGATACTTCTCATAAATCGAAGGCATGTTCCGTGCTCCCTTGTTCGGTCATGTAGCCCTTGCCTGCGCGGATGGCGGCAAGCGGCACCAGAATGTGTTCAGCCTGCAGGCTGTCATTTTCAGCATCCACCAGCAGCGTTGGCTGGCGTTTTATCGTGAACAGCGTCAGGTCGGCATCAAGACCTGGCTGAATACGGCCTTTGTGCGTCAGACGCAGCCCGTCGGCGGCGTTCGCGGTGACGCACTCAATCACCTGCGGCAGCGACATGCCGATGGCGAGAAACTTCGACATCACGCTTGCCAGCGCCCCTACCGGGCCGTTAATGCGGTTGCGGCAGTAAATATCCGAGCTGATGGTGTGTGGCAAAATGCCCATTGCAATGGCGCGTCTCGCCACCTCAAAGCTAAAGCTCGCCGTCCCGTGTCCGACGTCCAGGCGCACACCGCGTTTCAGGGCGGAGGTGATGGACGCACGCAGTTCACCGGATGGCGTCAGAATGCGGTTCGGCTTGCCGTTGTAGCAGTGGGTGATGATGTCGCCTGAACTGAGCAGGTCGGCAATTTCATCGAGGTTGGGCGGGTTGTTGCCGATGTGCACCATCAGCGGCAGGTCGCCGTTCTCTTTCTGGATGGCTTTCGCGCGCTCAAGCGGCGTTATGCCGTTTTCGCCGACCACGCTGCTGCTCATGCGCGCTTTCAGGCCAACGATAAAATCCGGGTAGCGCGTAACGGCCTGCTTCACGGCCTTCGCATCAATGTTGGCCATATTGGCCAGTTCGTTCTGGGCAATCAGCCCCACGCGGGAGATGTTCAGTAAGGCATAAACGTCGGTTGAGGCTTTACGGGTGATTTCATAAAAATCGTCCACGTCATCCGCGCCGGTACTGCCGGCATCCACCACCGAGGTCACGCCGGTGGCGATGCCCACGCTGTCCGGTTCGTCGTGATAAATAGGGGAGTTCGGGTAGCAGTGAACGTGGGAGTCAATCCAGCCTGCGCTGACGAACACTTCACCGTTCAACTCTACCGTTTTGCGGGCGGGCGCGGTAATGTCGCCCAGCGCCGCGATTTTTCCGTCCTGAATGGCGATATCGGTCAGGGTATCGTCGGTGAGGCGCGCACGGCGCAGGAGTAAATCAAACATGAGGATCTCCTGATAAGGCGGGCGCCGGGGCGCCCGCGGGCATTAAAGGGCGACCGGGAACAGCCAGCCCAGAATCATTGCACCGAGAATGGCGCCACCGGTAATCGGCTTCTGCCAGATATAGAACAACAGCGCACCTACCAGAGAGCCGACGCCAATAGGAATGGAGGCAGTCATGGCGCTGAGGATAATCAACGGCCCGAGGAAACGACCGGAGGCGTTACCGGCCCCCATCATCACGTCCGCCCCGTAGGTGGAGTTGCTCTGATTGATGGTGAACTTACGCGCCAGGATGATGACGTAGCCAATTGCCAGGCCAATCACCAGGCCGGTGATCAGCGCGGCGATAAAGTTGGTCACCGGGAACATGATGCCCGCGCCCAGCAGCAGCGCCGGAACCCCGAGGCCCACCCCGGTCTGAATCGCCCCGCCGATATCAAGGATACCGACCAGCGACCCTTCGATAATACGGGCGAACAGGAAGCTCGCACCGAACGCCGCCACCGCGCCGTAAACGCCGGTATCCATCCCCGCTTTCAGCATCGCCACGAAGGCCACTTCGTTGAACGCGCCGATGCCGTAGAGGTAGTACATATGCGTCCCGGCGAAAACACCGGAAGAGAGCAGGCCAACGAAGATCGGGAACGACCAGTCGGCATACCAAAAACCTTTATTCTGTTCCATGTCGAGGCTCCTGTTATTTACCGCTGAGCGCGTTGTGGATCATGTCGAGCCAGTTCGGCACGGTCAGATGGAAGGATTCGATCATCTTCATGTCGAAGCCACGGAAGAAACCGCTCAGCACGAACAGCGCCACGATGGCCGCCATCATCACTTTGGTGACGTGGTTCCATCCGCTCTCTTCAACGCCCTTACCGATCAGGATACCCAGCACCAGACCCGGTACGGCGTTACCCATGATCAGCTGCGCCGCGCCGCCGAAAATGGTGGCCCAGAAGCCCGATTTTTTACCCGCATCAATGGCGGCCAGCCAGAAGATCACCGGCATCACGGTGTTGACCAGCAGGTTTGCCGCAGGCACCAGCACCTTCACGGCGGTTACCTGAAGCGCAGCCGGAACAGAAGAGGCGGTGAGGTTAAGGAAGGTGACGACAATCATGCCGATCACGCCGCAGGCAATCGCCATTTTGCGCGGATCGTGCAGCGTTTCGCCGACGTTACGGTTTTTAATCATCAGTGCTGCAGCACCCCAGTTCGGGATGATGCGGTGGTCAACGTCCTGTGTGAATGCCCCTGCGGCCACGGAAGAGGCCCAGGCGTTAAAGAAGAAGCCTAACCCAAAGGAGAAGTGAGATGCCGGATCCCCTTCACAGGAGTTCAGTTCCCCCAACGTACGAAACGCGCCCATACCCTGAGTGGTAGGCGCATGAAACATGCGTGCAGCCCCGGCCCCCACACCGACGCCAACCAGGCCGCCAATGATGAGCGATTTTATTAATATAATTAAGAACATCAGTCTGCCCTTTTATGAATAATCAGCGTTGCGTGACGAAATCCACCTGGTCGAGATTGATGGCAGTCACGTTGACGGTCACATCCAGCTCCACGCTGTAGGTGCGTCTTTCCCGGCGCAAAAAGAAGAACAGAAAAGCTTCTTTACGCACCGCTTCTTGCGCCTGAACGACCTGCACATCCTGTGGCTCAATACGCAGTAAGATATGCGGTGAGGCTTTCATCACCGCGGCCTGAACGTGGTTGAGTGCATCAGCAAAGGCGCGCGCTTTAGCGTCGCCTTTGCCCTTCACTCTCACCGTGGTTGTGAACTGTTCTTTCATGCTTATGCGCCGTGTTTCTTCTGCCACGCCTGAACCAGACGCTCGCCCAGCTCTTCTTTATCCATAAAGCCAAAGCCCAGCACATTGCAGCCTTCATTGATGGCGGTGACGCCTTCATCCACTGAACGCATGCCGTATTTGGCTTTGTAGCCATATTTGGTTTGTGCGGTGATGGCACCCGCGCCGCCGCTGCCGCAGAAGGAGATGCCGAAGGTGGCATTTTCCGCTTTCATCACGTCACCGAGCTTCATGTCTGCCGCCACACCCGGCACGACAACCGCGCGTCCACCGGCTTTTTCAACGCCTGCCGCCACTTTCTGACCTTTACCCAGGCGATCGCCAATCACGACTGTAATCTGTTCCATGTGTTGCTCCTTAAAGGTTGTCTTTCGCGACTTCGAAGTGAACGGAAAGCAGCCAGGCCTCTTCATCAGGAAGGTTGCCAAACTGCGCGACCACTTCACGGGCAAGCCGCATTGAATCGGGAGAAATTTCGTCGAACAGCTCGGCTTCAACCTCCGGCAGCGGCTCGCCGGTCACGGACCGGTGCGCCATCGCGCGAACGTGGGAGGTGAGCATCTGTTCCTGTACTGCGTTGGGGATGATGTTGTGCCGGGCCAGCAGGGCATACACCTGCGCCAGCATGGTGTTAGCGAGCTGCTCTGTTTGCACCGCCTGATCTCCAACGTCGTTCATTACCGCTCCGTTAATCACTCGTCTTACCCCGTTAATGGCTCTGGAATAAAACTAACGTTGGGGGGGAATTGTTTGTAGCGAGTTGTTTTCCACTTCGAAGTGGAAAGGCGAGCACCGGCAGTGATCTGTGCCACATAAATATGCTGAATATAGATAAATCACTGTATTTACGTGATGAATATCACGCTATCTGACGGCAATTAAGGGGGC
This sequence comes from Enterobacter sp. MEB024, assembly GCF_030209635.1. Lineage (NCBI taxonomy): Bacteria > Pseudomonadati > Pseudomonadota > Gammaproteobacteria > Enterobacterales > Enterobacteriaceae > Enterobacter > Enterobacter sp. MEB024. The sequence continues at coordinate 434,932 of NZ_JARVRQ010000006.1, forward strand.
GTGGGAGCGAAAAAGATTATGGGCAGGCGTGCAAATATGTGAGGTGGATAAGGTTTTCTTATGCCCGGAAAGCAAACATGCGGGGGCGATTAACCGCCCCCGCACGGGGGAAGCGCGTACCGAGAATTAACGATACTTTTTGTGATAGGTATTACGCGTGGTCACAAACTGGTCGGCTGCCGCCTGGGCTTCCTTTACTTTGCCTTCGTTGGCAAGCTTCAGTGCACCGTCAATCTGACCGACCAGCACGTCAAAGCCGTGGCGGTAGTCTTTCATCTCAGCGCTGTCTGCCGCTTTATTTTCCAGCTTTGCCGGCGTGGATTTCTGCGCGTCCAGTGCCGCTTCACGCATTTTGGTCAATGCGCCTTTCATTTCCGCCGCATTGTCCGTTTTCTGCACCACCTTCAGGTTTTCACTGAGGATGCCCATGTCGTCTTCAAGATCGGCAGCAAACGCAGAAGAACCAAGAACCAGCGTTGACGCTGCGACGATCGCTAACAGGTGTTTACGCATTGCTCACTTCCTTTTTTATTATTAAAACGCCTTTACGGGTATTACTGCCCGGCGATTTTCATCTCCGGTAAGAGGACTGAACCACACTGTATATTGCTACGTGTTTCAATATCGTTACCGACAGTAACAATATTGCGCCACATGTCTTTCAGGTTGCCGGCGATGGTAATTTCGCTAACCGGATACTGAATTTCACCGTTCTCAACCCAGAAGCCCGCCGCGCCGCGCGAATAATCGCCGGTAATGCCGCTTACGCCCTGGCCCATTAACTCGGTGACGACCAGACCGGTGCCCATCTCTTTAAGCATCTGCTCAAAGCTCAGGCCCTGACCCGCGATTCGCCAGTTGTGAATGCCGCCCGCGTGACCGGTGCTTTTCAGCCCCAGCTTGCGCGCAGAGTAGTTGGTCAGCAGCCACTGCGTCAGAATGCCGTCTTTGATGATATCGCGGCGCTCGGTGCGCACACCTTCGCTGTCGAACGGCGTCGAGGCCAGCCCTTTCAGCAGGTGCGGATGCTCTTCAATGGTCAGCCATTCCGGCAGGATCTGCTTGCCCAGCGAGTCGAGCAGGAACGTCGATTTACGGTAAACGGAGCCCCCGGCAATCGCCCCCACCAGGTGGCCAAACAGGCCGGTCGCCACTTCATTGGCAAAAATGACCGGGGCTTTCATGGTGGAGAGTTTACGTGGCGACAGACGGGACAGCGTGCGCTGCGCGCATTCTGCGCCAACCCACTCAGGAGACTGCAAATCGCCCAGCGCGCGACCAATGGTGTAGGCGTAATCACGCTCCATATCACCGTTCTCTTCAGCAATAACGCAGCTGGAGAGCGAATGGCGCGTTGAGCAGTAGCCCTGCAGCATCCCGTGGCTGTTACCAAACACTTTGATACCGTAGTGGCTGTTAAAACTTCCGCCTTCGGTATTGGTGATGCGTTTATCGGCCTTCAGAGACGCCTGCTCGGCACGAGCAGCCAGTTCGATCGCTTCGTCCGGCGTCACTTCCGCCGGGTGGAAAAGATCGAGATCCGGGGCATCGAATGCCAGCAGCTCTTTGTCGGCAACGCCGGCGTAAGGATCGGGCGAGGTGTAACGCGCAATATCCAGCGCAGCCTGCACCGTACGGGCAATGGCATCCGGGCTGAGATCGGTCGATGACGCGCTGCCTTTGCGATTCTGGTGATAAACCGTGATCCCCAGGGCGCCATCGCTGTTGAATTCTACATTTTCCACTTCGCCGTAGCGGGTGCTGACGCTGATGCCGGTGGTTTTGCTTACCGCCACTTCGGCGCCATCTGATTTACCTGAAGCGAGCGTCAGCGCGGTGGAGACGGCTTCTTCCAGAATCTTACGCTGCGCTTCAACTTGTGAGGTTACTTTCATCGCAAATGCCATACTGTAAGAGAGAGTTAATTGAAGTCTAACAGAGAACCGTTTTTCAGTGCGCGTCTTAACTGGTAACATTAGCCTCTTTTTTTAAGGAGCCTGACATGACTAAGCAGCCCGAAGACTGGCTCGACGACGTTCCCGGTGATGACATCGAAGACGAAGATGATGAGATCATCTGGGTCAGTAAAAGTGAAATTAAACGTGACGCCGAAGAGTTAAAACAGCTTGGCGCGGAAATGGTAGAACTGGGTAAAAACGCGCTGGATAAACTCCCGCTCGACCAGGATCTGCGCGATGCCATTGAACTGGCACAGAAAATCAAGAAAGAAGGCCGTCGCCGTCAGCTTCAGCTTATCGGTAAAATGCTGCGTCAGCGTGACGTTGAACCGATCCGCCAGGCGCTGGACAAACTGAAAAACCGCCACAACCAGCAGGTTGCGCTGTTCCATAAGCTTGAGCAGATCCGCGATCGTCTGATTGAACAAGGCGATGATGCGGTACCGGAAGTACTGAACCTGTGGCCGGATGCCGATCGCCAGCAGCTGCGTTCGTTGATCCGCAATGCCCAGAAAGAGAAAGAAGCGAACAAGCCGCCGAAGTCTGCACGCCTGATTTTCCAGTATCTTCGTGAGCTGTCTGAAAACGAAGAGTAAGCACAGCATCGTTGAGTGCCCTTAACCCCGCCCCTCTCCCTGTGGGCGAGGGCGAAAAAGCCCGGTAAGCGTGAGCGCTCCCGGGCTTTTTTTTACTCTACGACCGCCTGCGCTTTCTTCGCCAGACCGTCCAGCAGCTTCTGATGGATCCCACCAAAACCGCCGTTGCTCATCACCAGAATGTGATCGCCAGGCTGTGCGGCTTTCACCACCATATCCGCCAGCGCATCCACATCCGCACTCCAGTGCGCAGGCTGAATGCAGGCATCGGCCACTTCGGCCACCTGCCACGGAATATGCTGCGGCTGCAGCAGGAAGACTTCATCGGCACGCCCTAAGGATGGCGCAAGATCGTCTTTGCAGATGCCCATTTTCATGGTGTTCGAACGCGGTTCCAGCACGGCCAGAATGCGGGCGGTCCCGCCGACTTTGCCGCGTAAGGCCGCAAGCGTCGCCAGAATGGCAGTCGGGTGATGCGCAAAGTCGTCATACACCGTGACGCCGTGGGCTTCACCGCGCAGCTCCAGACGACGGCGGGCGTTAATGAACGAGCCTAACGCATCCGCCGCATCCGCAGGCTGAACGCCCACATGACGTGCCGCGGCAATCGCCATCAGGCCGTTGTGCATGTTGTGCTCGCCCACCAGGCCCCACTTCACCTCACCCACTTTCTCACCGTCGAGCAGCACTTCCCACTCGGAGGCATCCGCGTTGAGTTTTTTCGCCTGCCAGTGTCCCTGCTCGCCCACCAGCTCCTGCTCGCTCCAGCATCCCATCGCCAGGGTTTGCTTCAGGTTGATGTCGTTTTCCGGCAGGATGATGCGGCCCTGACCCGGAACGATGCGCACCAGATGGTGGAACTGTTTCTGAATCGCTTTCAGGTCGTCAAAAATATCCGCGTGATCGAACTCAAGGTTGTTGAGGATCAGCGTCCGCGGGCAGTAGTGCACGAACTTGGAGCGCTTGTCGAAGAACGCGCAGTCATACTCGTCGGCTTCGATCACGAAGAACGGGCTGTCACCCAGACGCGCAGAAACATCGAAATTACCCGGTACACCCCCGATTACAAAACCTGGCTTATAACCACAGGCTTCGAGGATCCAGGTCGCCATTCCGGCGGTCGTGGTTTTGCCATGCGTTCCGGCTACGGCAACGACCCAACGGTCGCGCAGCACGAAATCATGCAGCCACTGCGGGCCAGACATGAACGGAATGTTGCGTTCCAGAACCGCCTCAACGCACGGATTACCGCGGGTCATGGCGTTGCCAATGATCACCAGATCCGGCTCAGGATCCAGCTGGCTGGCATCGTATCCCTGAATCAGAGAGATGCCCTGTTTCTCCAGAAGCGTGCTCATCGGCGGATACACATTGGCGTCCGAACCTGTCACTTCATGGCCCAGAGAGCGCGCCAGCATTGCCAGTCCGCCCATGAAAGTGCCACAAATCCCCAATATATGAATGCGCATACGTCACTATCCTTCTTCAATGTGGCGCACATTTTACTCACATGTCAGCGACAGCGAAACGCATTTCAGGTAAATCCGTATATTGCTGGCGCGATTCACCTCTGCGCTAATATTTGAATGTTTGTTAAGATTGTTGGGCTTTAGTCGTTTTAGTGAACATACAATCGCTCTACTCACAAAGATGCAGGGAAAGTGTTATGAAAACGTTAGGTGAATTTATTGTCGAAAAGCAGCACGAGTTTTCTCATGCTACGGGTGAACTCACTGCTTTGCTGTCGGCAATAAAGCTGGGCGCTAAGATCATCCACCGTGATATCAACAAGGCCGGTCTGGTCGATATCCTGGGTGCCAGCGGTGCCGAGAACGTTCAGGGCGAGGTTCAACAGAAACTCGATCTGTTCGCAAATGAAAAACTGAAAGCTGCACTGCGCGCGCGCGACATCGTGGCGGGTATCGCCTCCGAAGAAGAAGATGAAATTGTCGTTTTCGAAGGGTGTGAACACGCTAAATACGTTGTGCTGATGGATCCGCTGGACGGTTCCTCTAACATCGACGTTAACGTTTCTGTCGGTACCATTTTCTCCATCTACCGCCGCGTCACGCCTGTTGGCACGCCGGTGACAGAGGAAGATTTCCTGCAGCCGGGCAGTAACCAGGTGGCGGCCGGTTACGTCGTTTATGGCTCCTCCACCATGCTGGTGTACACCACGGGCTGCGGCGTTCACGCCTTTACTTACGATCCCTCGCTGGGCGTTTTCTGCCTGAGCCAGGAACGTATGCGCTTCCCGGAGAAGGGCAATACCTACTCCATCAACGAAGGCAACTACATCCGATTCCCGAACGGCGTGAAGAAATACATCAAGTTTTGCCAGGAAGAAGATAAAGCCACTCAGCGCCCGTACACGTCCCGCTATATCGGCTCGCTGGTTGCTGACTTCCACCGCAACCTGCTGAAAGGCGGTATCTACCTCTACCCAAGCACGGCAAGCCACCCTGACGGCAAGCTGCGTCTGCTGTATGAATGCAACCCAATGGCGTTCCTGGCCGAACAGGCTGGCGGCAAGGCGAGCGACGGTAAAGAGCGTATTCTGGACATCGTGCCGGAAAGCCTGCACCAGCGTCGTTCGTTCTTTGTCGGCAACACCCATATGGTTGATGACGTTGAACGTTTTATCCGTGAGTATCCGGACGCATAACCCATAACACGGGGAGCCATTCAGGCTCCCCGCTTCATTTATATATTTTACCGTATAAGTGTTTATAAAAAACACGCTTTAATATTCGGTTTTGCTCCTGCATTATTTCCATAACAGTTTGACAAATATTTCCTGGAGCCTAATCGTCATGAAAAATTATTCCCGTGCTAATACCGGCATTGATTTAAATCTTATCCCTGTTTTTATTGAAGTGGTCCGCTGCGGCAGTATGGCAAAAGCCTCCGTACGTCTGGAGATGTCGCGCCCCGCGGTGAGTCTGGCATTAAAACGCTTTAATCAGCTGTTTGACGAGCCGCTATTTTTCCGCAAAGGGTTATATCTTGAGCCGACTGAAAATGCATTAGCATTAACCCAATCTCTGGAAATATTAATGGGCGACATTCACGATAATATTGGCGCATTAAATTCAGCGACACATAAAACCCCGACACAGAATGCGCCGGGGCGGGAAAATATTATGCCGCTGTCTGAGCCGTCAGTTTAAATGATGCCATGGCGTCCATCAGCTGACGCGATTGCTCTTCCAGCGAGCGCGTCGCGGCAGAAGATTGCTGGACCAGCGCCGCATTCTGCTGCGCGGTTTCGTCCATCTGATTCACGGCAATATTCACCTGCTCAATGCCGCGACTCTGCTCCTGGGACGCGGTCGCAATCTCGCGCATCAGTTTGGTCATGCGCAGTACTTCTGTTGCGATCTCATCCATCGTTTCGCCAGCCTGCTGCGCCAGCTCGCTGCCTTCGTTTACGTGGGTCTGAGAATCACTGATAAGCGAACGGATCTCTTTTGCTGCGTCAGCGCTGCGGCTGGCGAGGTTTCGCACTTCACCGGCGACAACGGCAAACCCGCGCCCCTGCTCACCCGCGCGCGCCGCTTCCACCGAGGCGTTCAGCGCCAGAATATTGGTCTGGAAGGCAATGCCGTCAATGACGCTCAGAATATCGGCGATGCGTGCCGAACTGCCGGCGATATCACGCATTTTTTCAATGACGTAGCAGACCATTTCGCTGCCGTGATCGGCGGTGTCAGACACGGATTTCGCCAGCTGGTGCGCCTGCTCGGCGTTGTCTGCATTGAGTTTCACCGTGGCGGTGATCTCTTCCATGCTGGCGGCCGTCTGCTCAAGCGATGTCGCGGTGGATTCCGTGCGCTGGGCAAGATCCATGTTCCCCGCCGTCAGCTCGCGGCTGCCGGTATCAATTTGCGAGCTGGCATCACGTACCCGTAAAACCGAGTTCATCAGAGACTGCCGCATCCCCTCAATGGCCGCGTTCAGGCGGTTAAACTCCTGGCTCGCCGGGTCATTCAGCGTGTGGGTTAAATCGCCCGCCGCCACGTTCTCCAGCTGAGCAATGGAGGCCGAAAGCGGTTTGAGCAGCATGTGACGCAGTACCAGCCACGCCAGCACAATAATGCCAGCCGTCAGCAGCGCGGCCACCACGATCAGGATCAGTACCCGGTTTTTGCTCGACTGCACGGCCTTCACTTCCGCTTTCCCGCGCGCTTCGCTCCATTTCTGAAAGACCTGCATATCATTATCAAACTGCGCCGCCACCGGGATCAGCGTGTTCTCAAGCAGATCGTAATAGCTGTCTGCGCTCTGATCGTTCAGGGCTTTCAGCATCGGGTCGATCCCCTGCTGGTTATAGGTCGCCAGGCTCGCGGCCACCTTATCCAGCAGTTTTTGTCCCTGCTCATCCGCCACCCCGCCGTCGATCACGCCTTTCAGCGTTTTACGGGCCTGGGCAATCTCCTGATTGATGTTTTTCACCGATTTGGCCGCGTCATCCAGCATGCCGATTTCCATCATCCGGACCGCCTGACCCGCTTCATTACGCGCGCGCAGGATCAGGGTATAGCCAGAATTAAGCTGCACCATCTGCTCACCCTGAAGGTGGTTGATGCGCTGGAGTGAAGAAGAACTCTGTGTGAGGGCATAAATGCCAATGCCGCTGACAATCAGCAGCAGAAGGGTCATAACGGCCAGTAAAGAGAGCAAGCCGGTACGAATCGATAGCGTTTTAAGCATGATATTATTTCCGGTAGCGAGATATTTCTGGGCATAAAAAAAGAGTATCGGCCGCTACCGGAAAATGTTTAGACTTTAAGCAAATTCAGCGTGTTATGGCTCTGTTACTGAAGTGTTTACACGGGTAACAGGCGAGCTTTGTCGGTTCTCCCAGAGCACCGTCAGGCCACGCTGCAGGGCGATAAAAATAAACAACAGAATGCCAATGGCGATCTTGGTCCACCATGAACTGAGCGTGCCGTCAAAGTTGATATAGGTCTGGATCAGCCCCTGGATCGCCACGCCGAACAGCGTCCCCAGCACCGTGCCAACGCCGCCGCTGAGCAACGTGCCGCCAATCACCACCGAGGCGATGGCATCAAGTTCCACCCCGACACCTGCCAGGGCATAACCCGCCTGGGTATAAATCGAGAAGACGATCCCCGCCAGCGTCGCCAGTCCGGTCGAGAGCATATAGATGCGGATTGTAGTGCTGCGGGTGGAGATCCCCATCAGGTTTGCCGAGGTGGCACTGCCGCCAATGGCATAGACCTGATTACCAAACCGGGTACGGTGGGCAAGGAAGATCCCCACCACCACCACGCCCAGCATCAGCAACCCCATCGCGCTCAGACGACCGCCGCCGGGGATTTTCCACGCCAGGCTGGAGAGCGTGTCGTAGACAGGATGGTTAATCGGAATCGATTCTTCCGAGACCAGGTAGCTCACGCCGCGCAGGAAGAACATGCCGGCAAGGGTGATAATAAAAGCCGGAATTTTCAGCGCGTCGATCAAAAGCCCCATAAAGGCGCCAAACGCGCAGCCCATCACCAGCACCAGCGGGAAGGCCAGCAGCGGCGAGATCCCCCAGAAACCGATCGCTTTTGCGAGGAATACGCCCGTGAAAGCGATCACCGACCCAACCGAGAGATCGATCCCGCCGGAGAGGATCACAAAGGTCATGCCAACGGCGATAATGCCTAAAAAGGCGTTATCCGTCAGAATGTTGCAAATCACCCGGGTAGAGGCAAAGCCCGGGAATTGCGTCAGGCAGTAGAGATAACCCAGCACAAACACGCCCAGGGTGATCATTAACGGTAAATTACGTTTTATCATGGCCACGGATCCCTTTAATGATGCTGACAAAGCGCGGCGACTGGACGATCAGCACGCAGAGCACGACCACCGCTTTCACCACCTGGTTGAGTTCCGGCTGAAAACCGGAGAGCAGGATCCCGGTATTCATACCCTGAATAATCAGCGCGCCGATCACCGAGAGCAGCAGATTAAACCGCCCGCCCATCAGCGATCCGCCACCGATAACCACCGCCAGGATCGCATCCAGCTCCAGCCATAACCCGGCGTTGTTGGCATCCGCACCACGGATGTCCGCCGCGACGATCACCCCGGCAATGGCGGCGCAAATGCCGCTCAGCACGTAGGTCAGCATAACCATCAGCCGTGTATTAACTCCGGCGTTTCGCGCCGCACGGATGTTAATCCCGACCGCTTCAATGAACATGCCCAGCGCCGTTTTACGGGTAAAGAGCCAGAACACGACTAATGTGACCAGCGCAATAACGATCGGCGTCGGGAAGAAGAACAGCTTACCGCTGCCAAGCCATGCCAGGCCGGGGGAGTTGAAGGTCACAATCTGACCCGAGGTGATAAGCTGTGCCACACCGCGTCCGGCCACCATCAGAATGAGAGTGGCGACAAACGGCTGAATTTTCAGGACCGCCACCAGAATGCCGTTCCACAGTCCGGCCAGCACGCCGGTACCTAATGCAGCCAGCAGCACCACCGGCAGGCTGTGCCCGGCGACGGTCATGGACGCTGCCGTGGCGCCGGCGATGGCCATCACCGCACCGACGGAGAGGTCAATCCCGCCGGTGGCGATCACCAGCGTCATACCAATGGCCAGAAGCGCCACCGGGGCGGCGCGGTTTAAAATGTCTATCGGACTGCCAAACAGCCGGCCATCCTGCACGATAATCTGAAAGAAATGCGGGGCGACCAGGCTATCGATCAGCAGCACCAGCAGCAACGCGATAATTTGCGGCGTGCCGGTAGGCCAGGTGAAGCGGCGCCTGGTTGCACCGGTTTGCGGAAGCGAACGGGGCATCACGATTAACTCCTTACGCCGCGATGGCATTCATGATTGCCGGAACGGACAGTTTATCCAGCGGGATCTCTGCCACCTGCTTACGATCGCGCATGATGATGACGCGATCGGCATACCCCACCAGCTCTTCCAGCTCGGATGAGATAACCAGCAGCGCCAGACCGTCTGCACACAGCGTTTCGATAAGCCGGATAATTTCGGCGTGCGCCCCAACGTCGATACCGCGCGTCGGTTCATCGAGGATCAGGAACTGGGGTTTAGTCAGCAGCCAGCGTGACAGCAATACCTTCTGCTGGTTGCCACCGGAGAGAAATTCAATGGGCTGTTCAGCGCTCGGCGTACGTATACCGAGCTGACGGATAAATCGCTCGGCAATGGCGTTCTGCTCTTTCCGCGGGATGGGGCGTAGCCATCCGCGCTGCGCCTGCAGAGCCAGAATGATATTTTCCCGCACCGAGGCGGCGGCAATTATGCCATCGGTTTTCCTGTCTTCCGGGCAGAAGCCCACGCCCAGGCAGGAGGCCTGATGCGGCGATCGCAGGGTCTGCGGTTTACCTTTGATCAGCGCGCTGCCGCTGTCTGCAGGTTTGATCCCGAAGATCACCTCGGCGGTTTCGGTGCGCCCGGAACCCAGCAGGCCCGCCAGCCCGACAATTTCACCGGGCCGCACGTCTAGATTAAAGGGTGAGATCACCCCTTTTTTGCCAAAATCGCTGAAGGCTGCGACCGGTTTCTCGCTGAGCAACGTGCGGCCTGCACGCTGAAGCGCGTTGGTTTCCAGCTCGCGGCCCAGCATCATTTTGACCAGCTCTATCTGCGGCAGCTCGCGGGTTTCGCGGCAGCCGACAAAGCTGCCGTTGCGCAGCACCGTGATGCGATCGCTGACCTCATACACCTGATCGAGGAAGTGGGTGACGAAGATCAGGCTTACCCCCTGATCGCGCAGCTGGCGCATCAGGGTAAAGAGCATTTCAACTTCCTGGGTATCAAGGCTCGCGGTAGGCTCATCAAGGATCAGCACTTTCGCGGAGAGATCGATCGCCCGGCAAATCGCGACAATTTGCTGCATCGCGACGGAAAAACGGTTCAGCGGTTCGCGAACGTCCAGGGAGAAGCCATAGGATTCCATCAGCCTGGTGGCCCGCGCTTCCATCTCTTTGCGTCGCAGCAGGCCGAAGCGTCTTGGCTCACGGCCGATAAACAGGTTATCCGCCACCGACATATTCGGCAGCAGGTTCACTTCCTGGTAAACCGTCCCAATCCCCAGCTGTTGCGCATGGGCGGTGTTTTTTGGCGAAATGGCGTTGCCTTCTAGCCAGATTGTGCCGCGATCGGCATGGTAAACGCCGGTAAGTGCCTTAATCAGCGTCGATTTTCCCGCACCGTTCTCTCCCAGCAGCGCCATAATCTCACCGCGTCGCAGGCTAAAATCAACATTATCCAGCGCTTTTACACCGGGGAAAAACTTGCTTAAGCCCTCTGTGCGGAGGATTTCCTGGTGTTGTGTGTCGGTCATGTTTCCCCCTCACCCTCGCCCTCTCCCGGTTGGGGAGAGGGAAATTTTCATGCCAGTCTACCCGCCCTTGTACACCCTCTCCCCTCAGGGGAGAGGAGTGGGGTAAGGGGCGAGGGAAAAGGCCTTAGTAGCCCATATTTTTCTTCTTCTCTAACTCTTCTTTCGCGGTGTCAGGCAGGTAGAGCGTCGATTTGGTGATCGTCACTTTTTCAGGCAGGGTGCCGTCTTTCTTGAATTTCTCCAGCGCATCGAATGCCGGGCCAGCCATGTTTGGCGTCAGCTCCACGCTGGCGTTCGCTTCGCCGTCCATCATCGCTTTATAGATATCCGGCACGCCATCGATAGAGCCAGTGAGGATATCTTTGCCCGGCTTCAGCCCCGCTTCTTTGATGGCCTGGATAGCCCCGATCACCATGTCATCGTTGTGGGCGTAAACCATGCAAATGTTCTTGCCGTTGTTTTCAGCCTTGATAAAGCTCTCCATGACCTCTTTACCTTTACTGCGGGTAAAGTCGCCGGACTGAGAGCGGATAATCTTAATGTTTGGCGCTTTGGCGATGGCCTCCGCGAAGCCTTTCTTACGATCGATGGCCACGCTCGCCCCGACGGTCCCCTGCAACTCAACGACGTTACACGGCTTGCCATCCACCTGTTTCACCAGCCAGTCACCAATTAATTGGCCCTCGAGAACGTTGTTGGCGGTGACGGTGGTCATATAGAGAGATTTGTCTTTTACATCAATGGAACGATCGAGCAAAACAACCGGGATCTCAGCGTCTTTCGCTTCCTTCAGGACCGGCTCCCAGCCAGTGGCCACAACCGGCGCAATAAAGATGGCATCAACGCCCTGGGCGATAAATGACCGCACGGCTTTGATCTGGTTTTCCTGTTTTTGCTGCGCATCGGCGATTTTCAGGGTGATACCGCGTTTCTGGGCCTCGCTTTTCGCAACGTTGGTTTCTGCCGCTCGCCAGCCGGATTCAGAGCCGACCTGGGAAAAACCTACGGTTAAAGGGGCGGCCATCGCCATAGACGACATGGCTGCCGAAACTGCTGTGACAAGAAGTAAGCGCTTCCACATATGAACGTCCTCGTAGGGGTGTTTATTGTTGGTTAAAAGATGTTCTGCGAAATGACTATAGCCAATGAAATATGTAACGAATTGCGTTACATCACACTTCAGAAAAGTGAATAAAACGTTAATCACAAGTTTGTAATCGCTTTCATTTCACCATTAAAAAAGCGGCTGAGTTTATGGATTTTCCTGTCATGGAATCGGTCTGAAAAGTGGGGAGAACGTGGAGAGAAGACGAAAACAGGCGGAGACATTCAGCGCCAGTTGGCTATAATACCTGCCACTTGTTTACCATCCATTTTAAAGGACACAGACATGAGCTTACTCAACGTCCCTGCGGGTAAAGAACTGCCAGAAGACATCTACGTAGTTATCGAAATCCCGGCTAACGCAGATCCTATCAAATACGAAGTGGACAAAGAGAGCGGTGCGCTGTTTGTAGACCGTTTCATGTCTACCGCCATGTTCTACCCATGCAACTACGGTTACATCAACCACACCCTGTCTCTGGACGGTGACCCGGTTGACGTACTGGTTCCAACGCCATACCCACTGCAGCCAGGCGCAGTCATTCGCTGCCGTCCTGTTGGCGTGCTGAAAATGACCGACGAATCTGGTGAAGATGCGAAACTGGTCGCTGTTCCGCACACCAAACTGAGCAAAGAGTACGATCACATCAAAGATGTGAACGACCTGCCAGAACTGCTGAAAGCGCAGATCACTCACTTCTTCGAGCACTACAAAGACCTCGAAAAAGGCAAGTGGGTTAAAGTTGACGGCTGGGAAAACGCAGAAGCAGCGAAAGCGGAAATCATCTCCTCTTTCGAACGCGCTGCGAAGAAGTAATTCTTACCGCTGAATAATAAGGCCCCGCGAGTCGGGGCTTTTTTATGCCTTGCGTCTGGCGCGACACTGGCACGCTAAATACGGTATAGCGGGTAACATCTCAAGGAACCAGCAGAATCTATGAGCTTGTGACCCCAGGTTTTGTCCCCGGCAGAGCCGACCTGTTTGAAGAGCTTGCAGGGTATTATGAGAGTGATGGCCTGATATTTACCGATAGAGGTCTTTGATATTATCTAACGCTATTAATAGCCTGCTTTTGCCCTACTCGCTGCGTTAAAACAATTACCGACGAATATACCCGTTTCGTGTCTGCTTCAGGTCTTTATGAAGACAGGTGTGTCTACCCTTTTTGTTGCAATGCACAGCGGGTAGAATAAACGGCATACCCTGAGCTCAGGTGCTACTAATATCACCCATAGCTATTTTTTAATTGAGTTGCTGGCCAGCACACTCCTGACCGTCGCGATCGTGAGCGTTTTACATGCTACGTTTCTTTCTTCAAAGCATAAAGATGGGCTACATAAAGGCGTTTGACTGTTACGGCAAAGACAGCAAATGGCAGTATCTCTGCATCATGACATTCCAGCTCGCCTGGTTTTTGTTTTATTTATGGATCCCCTACCGTAGCGATTATGCCATTTTGCTGTTTTTACTGTTTTTTATTCCCGTCATTTCAAGCAATACGCGGTGCATCAACTACTACGGCTTTTCACGCGCCCTGTGCCTGATATGGCTGGTTGCTCCGTACATCATGCTTTTTGTTCCGCTGTTTTTGACCCGACGCCGAAGCACAGAAGAGAGCTAAGCCCATAAAAAACAACGCCACCTGACGGTGGCGTTGTTTTTTTCAGTACTGGTCTCTGTCTAACCAGTTACCGCTTACAATCCGCTTTAACCCCTCGACCGGACGCTGGTAGACGTACATCCACGCACTTCCATACGGCGTCTGGATCAACTGGCGAGCGTATTCACCGCCCCTGGTGCGCAAGGCATCAAGTTCGGCAAGTGTAGCATTATCAATACGATAAACTTCACCCTGTACTGTTCCTTCCCCAGGAACCGCGCCTGGATAGTGGCCCAGGCTATACAACTGGTAGTTCTCGATATTGTAATTCCCCAGCAGCAGGGCATTGGTCATCCAGTGACTGTTGCCTTGCTTGGTTCGTAAACTGCCGTAGACAAATATTCGCATTGCTAAAACTCAAACTGATAGAGCAGATCAAGTGCCTGGTCTACGCCGGACACTGCTTCCAGATATAGCTTAGGCATAAGGCGATAGCGTAACGTGAGTGTTGCCAGTGAGTCAAAGATCCCCACGCCATATTTTACCTGCAGACCCGGCAGTACATAGCCACTGACCACCACTTGCGAGGAGTCACCCACGCCCTGGGTGTCCAGTGCCAGATTGCTTACGCCGAACGTCTCGCCGATTTTACCCACAACCTGCCCACTTTGTGCAACCCCCAGACCCACTAACATCGAGGTCATCGCTGCACTGTCGCTCTGGCCGCTCTCCAGTCCTTGCCCACGCAGCAGGTAAGACAGGGCTTCCTGTTGCGACATTGCCGGGTCGGAGAAGATCTCCGCCTTCGGTTCATCAGCAGAGCCGGTAACGCGAACACCCGCAATAACGTCGTTTTCGGTGGCTTCCGGGTTACGAATCGCTTCGATATTGAGCAGTGGCTGATCCGGTGGGCCGGAGAACAGCAGCTCACCTTTACGCACAATCAGATCCTGACCATAGGCATGGAAGCGCCCTTCAGGAATATTGATCTGGCCGTTCAGACCCAGACCCTGCTTGTCCTGCGCGACTTTCAGATCCCCTGTCAGTCTCGCCTTCAGCCCAAACGCATCCAGACGCACGTTATTGCCGACGTGAACGGTGAGGTTACTGTTGATCGGAATACCGGCGCTCTTCTGCTCAACGGGTTTGAGATTTTCATTGAGCATGACTTCGTCACTGGAGACGCCCACCGCGCTCTCAGGCACCTCGTGCACCACGATGCGTGCCCACGGTACGTCCACGTTGCCGTCCAGCGTGAAGAGGCTTGGGGTGGCTTCAAAGACAATATCCGGGGATACGTCCAGACGTACCATCGGCGGTACGGTGATCCGCACCTTGCTGCCTTTGGCCGCAACACGGGCCCGCCAGTTATCAAGCTGGCTCCAGTCGGCGTCGCCGCTGAGGTTGATTTGCCCCTGCTGGGTACGCACCACCCCGGCGAGGGTCGAGCTCATGCCGTTGAAGTTTATCGCAATCTGGCTTGGCTGCATATCAAACGGCATAAAGTTGCCGTCGATATCCACGCCGTTAAGCTGCATCTGGCCAAACAGCTGCGGGCTTTGCGCATTGCCCGCCAGGCGCAGGTTCGCGCTGAGCATCCCCTCCGCTTTTTCTCCGCGTGAGAAAATCGGGTTGGCCATCGCCAGGTTGAAATTGCGGATATTAACGTTACCGGCGAGATTACGGCGTCCTTGCGGATCGGTAATCTGCACCTGCCCGTCAAACTGACCGTTGTTGGTCAGACGGATAAGCCACCCCAGCTCCGCGCGGTTGTTATGCAGATCGGCACTCAGGTTGAGGGTATCAAACGCCACCGGCAGCGGTGCGTCGTTCACTTCCTGTATCACCTTCACGTTACGACCAGAGAGCGTCACGCTACCCTGCGGCAGCCCCTCTTTGGTCGTGTCCCACGCGACATCGGCTTTCCCGCTAAAGACGCCGCTGGCCTGAGTCGTCTCCGGCATAAACGGTTTTAGCATCGCCAGGTCGAAGCGATTAAGGTTGATCTGCGCACGCCCTTCAGCCCCCGCATCAATGGTCTGCGGCACGCACAGTTCCGCATTCGGGTTGGTCCAGCAGTGCGGTCCGATACTGATCTTTTGTTCGGCGTTGCGGTAGTCCAGCGCGATAGAGCGGGACAGCGCCAGCGGCCCTACCGGGGTGTTGAAGCGGGTATTGTCCAGCGTCCCTTTCCAGCGCGCCTGTTTGCGATCAAAGCTTCCGGTCAGATGAAGCTGACCGGATACCGGCTCGCCCTGCACCTTAAGCTGGAGATCGTGCTGTTTTTCGTTACCTTTGGCATCCAGAGTAACCAGATTAATGTTCACGTCGGGCTGAGAAATGCGCTCCACGCGCAGGTTCAGGTTACCGCCAATCTGATCGGTGGATTTCACATCCCCTTCGACGCGAACCCGCGCAACGGTCAGCGCCTGCCAGCGCAGGTTGCTGGCGGTGATATCGGCCAGCAGCTGCGGAGCCTCTACCGTGCCGCGCACCTTCACTAACCCTTTCGCCGTACCGCCCAACCCTGGCAGGGCGTTATCCAGATTTGGCGCATCAATGGTGGCATCGAGATTAAGATCTTTCACCCCCAGCTCGCCTTTGATATCCGCCGTGTTACGGCCCAGCGCCACGTGCAGACCCGGGATCACCCACTGCAGATAGCTGTTGCCCTTCAGCGAGCCTTCAACGTTGACCTTATTCTGCTTCACGTTACCGGTAAGCTTGATTTCCGGCACGTCCATCTGCCACGTACCGCCATACAGGCTGCCGCGGGTTTTGATCAGGCCGTCCAGTTTTGATGGCCAGTCCGGCACCTCTTTGGCCGTGTTGATCCCCGTCAGCTTCAGCTCGCCGCGCCAGCTGATCGCCTGCTGCCAGTCGAGCAGCGCGGTGAGTTCCGTTTTGCCTTCCAGCGCCGCGACGGTCAGTTTGTCGAGATTCACCTGCTGCTCGTTCCCTTTAGCATCCAGCGTAATCGTCGCAGGCGGAACACCTTGCCCCTTCACCGCCGTGCGGAACGACAGGGTGTAATCGGTCATTTTGCCGCTCAGCTTGAGCTTCAGGTCATCGGCCTGGAACTGTTTTTCGCCGGTGAACGGCCAGTAGAGTTGCTTACTGACAACCTCAAGGTTGAGCGGCAGCCCCGCTTCCGCCAGCTGCGTTTGCGCGCGCAGATCCATATCCACCGGGCCGGAGAGGTTAACGCCGACATCCAGTTTATCGCGCAGCGCCCCGCCCACTTTGACCTTCACTTTTTCGCCTTTCAGCGGGTCGATGTTGAGCGAACTGTTCAGGGTGATATCCACCGGCCAGTTGTCGCGCAGCAGGGCATTCCCTGACGCGTTAACCGAGCCCTG
Source organism: Enterobacter sp. MEB024 (assembly GCF_030209635.1). Taxonomy (NCBI): domain Bacteria; kingdom Pseudomonadati; phylum Pseudomonadota; class Gammaproteobacteria; order Enterobacterales; family Enterobacteriaceae; genus Enterobacter; species Enterobacter sp. MEB024. Next base: position 451,883 of record NZ_JARVRQ010000006.1, read on the forward strand.
GTTGGTGTCGATATCCAGCGCGTCGAGCTTCATGTTGCCGTCGATGCTGCTGACTTTAAGCAGCATGTTGAAGACCGTCAGATCGGTATCGCCGGTGAGACGCAGCTGCTCGCCTTTAAACTCTTCGATATTCAGGTTCAGCGGCAGATGAACGTCCGTCATCTCCGGCAGCACAGGTTTAGAGAAGAGATCTTTCAGCGTTTCGCCCAGCGGTTTCTCTTCCGGCTGCGGGTTCTGGATCTTCGGCTCGACAATTTCTTCCTGCGCCACGTCCTCCACTTTCGGCAGCGCAATCAGCAGCCCCTGAAGGGAGGTTGGCGTCAGAGTGAGGTTTTTCTCCTGCCAGCGCAGGCCGGAGGTGAAATCCATTACGGAGACGGTGGTGTCGTCGATTTTAACATTGACGTTATCCAGCGCTACCCGATAGAGGGCAATCGGATACGGTGTGGAGAGATTCAGCGGGCCGCTATCCTCTTCCTCAACGGGGGCCGATTTCGGCATTTTCTTCGAATCTATCGCCACGTTCACGTCTTTCAGCGACAGATCGTTAACGCACAGCTTGCTGTCCCGCAGGCAGCCCAGCTTCACCGCGAGGTGAAATTCCCCCGCGTTTACCGCCACGCCAGGCTGCTCATAGCGGATGTTTTTCAGACGCAGATCGCGCCAGCCGCCTGTCACCTGGCCAATTTCCAGCCCGGGAACCCAGCGGTTAGCCGCGTTAAACAGCAGATGCAGGCCAGACGTCGTTCCGACCAGAAACGCCACCGTACCGAGCAGCAGTACGATAAAAATCAGCACCCCGAGGCTTATCTTCTTCCATAAACTCATAATTCAGGCCCCAGACCGATGTAAAACTGTAAACCGTGTTCTTCTTTATCACCCACCGGCACGGCGAAATCGAGCTTGATTGGCCCGACGGGAGACTGCCAGCGTACGCCCACGCCCGCGCCGGTTTTAAAGTCGCTGCGGCGGATATCGCTTACCGCTTCACCGCCGTCGACAAACATCGCGCCCCACCATTTTCCGCTGACGTTGTACTGGTACTCCAGCGAGCCGGTAGCCAGCTTGGAGGCACCAATCAGCTTGCCGTCATCATCTTTCGGCGCGATGGATTTGTATTTGTAACCGCGAATACTGCGGTCGCCACCGGCGAAGAAGCGCAGATCCGGCGGAACTTTGTCGAAGTCGCCGGTTTCAATCCAGCCGAGGTTGCCGCGCATCACGAAGCGGTGTTTGTCATACAGCGTGCGGATCCAGACGTTTTGCGCCTGAATCACCGAGAAATCCACATCGGAACCCCACATGGTGTTGGAGTAATCGATGGAGTAACGCTGGGAATCGCCCCAGGTTGGCATCAGGCCGCCGCGCGAGCGGGTACGGCTGATCATCACCCCCGGGTAGAGCAGCATAGTGGTGTTGGTGACGTTGGCCTGGGTAAAGTGGTCCAGACTCCAGCGCAGGTTAATGGCGCGCTGCCAGCCGCTGGAGAGGTCCCAGTATCGCGATACCGCAAGCGTGGTGGAATCTGCCTCGGTATCGTTCAGGTCGGTACGCTTAAAACCGCCCTGAACAAGGTAATACTGTTCAAGCGGGTTTTTCAGCAGCGGCATTTTGTAGCTGAAATCGAGCTGCTGTTCCGGCGCTGAGATACTGGCGCTGGTGGTCAGGCTGTGGCCGTATGAGTTCATCCACGGCTTTTTCCACGTGGCTTTCACGCGCGGACCGACGTCGGTCGAATAGCCAACACCGGTCTCAATGGTGTTCTCGGTGCGCGGCGAAACAACGCCATGCAGCGGCAACACCTTGGTTTTGCGCGATTTATCAAACTCTGGCGCGACAACCACCGAGTTAAACCACCCGGTGGCGGAGAGGCGGCGGTTCAGCTCCGCCAGATCACGCGACTGGTAGTAATCGCCCTTTTTGAAAGGCACGAGGTTTTGTAGATACTCTTCACGAATTTGTGAGCCTTCGAAGGTCACATCGCCGAAACGATAACGTTCGCCGCTGTCATAATCGATATCCCAGAAGGCCTGGTGCCTGTCGAGCGCAATGCCCAGCTGGCTTTTGTCGAACTGGCTGTCAAAGTACCCCTTACGCAGGGAAACGCTCGTCAGCTCTTTTTTGAAATGGTCGTAGTCACCGTGGTTCAGCACGGTACCGTTTTTCGGCCGCGTGCTGAGCAGATCCAGGTAATCCCGGTCCGTACGCGCGCCGCCGCGCAGAATGACGTTAGTGCCGCCGATCAACACCGGCTCACCCGGTGAAACGCGGGCAATAAGCACCTGTCGCCCCTTCTTTGGCGGCGGACGGAGATCGAAATCAATGGTGGGTTCGTAATAACCCAGCGCTTTCAGCCCTTCGCGGATCGCATCATCCACGCGCGCGCGAAAACGCCGGTCCGGCGTCACTTCGTCGCTCTCGATGGTCGACAGCTGCGCACGCACGTTTTTTTCCAGCGCCCCGGATAACCCCTCAACCTGCAAACGGACATTCGCCGCGCTGGCAACCCCGCTTGTCAGCAATAAACTGACCAAACATAACTGGCGGATTTTTGTCACGTTTTCTCCTGAATATCCCTTTTTCCACCCTGGAAGCAAATGAAGTGCCGCTCCGCGGCAAAATACGGCCTGTTAGCCAAAAACCCACATCACGGGTTGAAAACGGGTGTAACACCCAAATATTTCTTATGATTAAATCTAGACTCATTCAGCGCATTTATTGTGTTCAATTAAACGCTTCGTGACAACCTTAACCGAAACATCGCAGCCCGGGAGGCCCCCATCGTGAGTTTATTCGACAAAAAGCATCTTGTTTCACAAGCTGATGCATTACCGGGACGCAACACCCCTATGCCTGTGGCGACCTTACACGCCGTGAATGGCCATTCAATGACAAACGTTCCTGATGGAATGGAAATCGCCCTGTTCGCCATGGGCTGCTTCTGGGGCGTAGAACGCCTCTTCTGGCAACTCCCCGGCGTTTACAGCACCGCGGCGGGCTACACGGGGGGGTATACACCAAACCCAACCTACCGCGAAGTGTGCTCTGGCGAGACCGGTCATGCCGAAGCCGTACGCGTGGTGTATGACCCTGCCGTCATTAGCTATGAGCAACTTCTGCAGGTGTTCTGGGAAAACCACGACCCGGCCCAGGGCATGCGTCAGGGTAACGACCACGGCACCCAGTACCGCTCGGCTATCTACCCTCTCACTCCGGAGCAGGAGACGGCCGCCCGCGCAAGCCTGGCGCGCTTCCAGAAAGCGATGCACGATGCCGGTGACAATCGCGAGGTCACCACGGAAATCGCCTCTGCCAAACCGTTCTACTATGCGGAAGACGACCACCAGCAGTACCTGCATAAAAACCCGTACGGCTACTGCGGTATCGGGGGTATCGGCGTCTGCCTGCCGCCACAGCTGGCCTGATTACTGGTCTAGCGCCACGCGAGCCGCGTGGCGCGTGGCATTACTGACCGACCCATAATTCATGACTTTTCCCTGCAACAGCAGGTTAAAAACCGGTGCCTGCGGCCTGTTAAGGCGGGTCTGCAGCAGGTGCACGGCCTCAATCCCCAGTTCGCGGCAGGGCACCGTGACCCCCGTGACCGGTTTTTCCAGCCGGTGCGCTAAATTCCAGGCAAAATCGGTGGTAATCAGAGAGATGTCTTCCGGGACGCGCAGCCCGTGGCGGGTTAATGCCCTCACCACACCTTCGGTCATGCTGGTGCTGTTCGGGAAAATCACCTCAGGCCACTGCGCTCTGTCATGACTCAGCAGCCACTCATCCAGCGCCCGCTCGGCTTCGTCTGCGGTAAACCACTCCGTCACGAGTAAATCACGCTGCGGCTCAAAGGCGACGTGAAAATGGCGATACGCCTCTTTAATGCCATCCAGACGAGCATAAAGCGTATCTCGCCGAAGGCAGGTCAGCGTCAGGACCCGCCGGTGCCCCTGTTCAAAGAGATACTGCATGGCGGTGAAGCCAATCGCCCGGTGATCGGGTGATACCGAATCCAGTACCCGCTCCCGGTCCACGGAATTAATTAAGACGCAGGGTTTATTGAGCGTGCTGGCCAGTTTAAATATGGTGGCATCATCAGTACCAATAATAATTATCGCGTTGATGTTCTTCTGGCTGGCCTTTTCCATAAATAATTTTACATCGGCGTGCTGTTCTTCTAATCCGCAACAGCTGACCCACACATTGTGTGGCGAGCAGGCCTCAGCAATCCCTTTGGTCACCTCCAGATAAAAAATATCGCCGCGCCCCTGAAAGGTTCTTTCCGGAGCAAAAACGGCAATACCGTTAATCAACAGCCGTCCACTGGCCATGGACTCCAGCACGCCCAGCTCTCGGGCGGTGCGAACGATCGCATCCCGGGCTTTATCGCTGGTATATGACTTGCCGCTTAATACCCTCGACACCGTGCTAACGGAATATCCCGTGAGGGCCGCGATCTCCTCCATTTTTAACCTGCCCGGCATAGTGTGACCTCGCTCTCAATCAGTTTTTGCAAATATTTGCAGAAACAGCCTTTTGATTTTAAAACCAAATTTCAGAAAGCCTGGAGATTACTTATTCACCTTGCGAGTATTCTCACAAAAACACATTGTCGCTACGCCTCGCCTTTCCTATTTTCCGGTCATCACTTCTTTTCAACTGAAATTAAGGTGTGACATGGAGAAGGTACGTTTTGGCATTATTGGTATAGGTAATATCGGTACGGTCCACGCACGTTATTTACTCGCGGGTACGGTCAATGACGCCTGCCTGACGGCGGTTTGTGACAATGCACCGGAAAAACACCCGGCCATTCGCCAGCTGGTGGGGGCCATTCCCCTGTTCAGTGATGCCCAGGAGATGATCCAGAGCGGGCTTATCGACGCGGTGATTGTCGCCACGCCCCATTACGAACATCCGCGCCTGTCGATGCTGGCGATGCGTAACGGCATTCATACCCTGTGTGAAAAACCGGCAGGCGTTTATACGGCGCAGGTGCAGGAGATGAACGCCTGCGCGCGCGAGTGCGACGTGGTGTTTGGCATCATGTACAACCAGCGACCAAACCCGCTCTACCGGAAGGTTAAGGATCTTATCGACAGCGGTGAGCTGGGCGAGATCCGCCGTTCTAACTGGATAATCACCAACTGGTACCGCTCGCAGAGCTACTACAACTCCGGCGGCTGGCGCGCGACCTGGAAGGGAGAAGGCGGCGGCGTGTTGCTCAACCAGGATCCGCATCAGCTCGATCTCTGGCAGTGGCTGGTGGGCATGCCGGTCCGCCTGCGCGCGTTTTGCCAGTTCGGCAAACATCGTGACATTGAAGTGGAAGACGAGGTCACCGCCTATGCCGAGTATGCCAATGGGGCTACCGGTGTATTTCTCACTACCGTGGCAGAAACGCCGGGGACAAATCGCCTGGAGATCGTCGGGGATCGCGGCAAAGTGGTCGTCGAAGAGGGGCGGCTTCGCTACTGGCGGCTACGTGAGTCCGAAACCGCGTTTAACGCCCGCTGGCAAAACGGTTTTGGGGAGCCTGAATGCTGGGAGGTCGACATTCCTGTCGCCGCCGAATGCAGCGAACATCATGTCATTACCGCAAACTTCTGCGCCGCCATCCTGCGCGGTGAACCGCTGATTGCGCCGGGCCTGGACGGGATCCACGGCCTGACGCTCTCTAATGCCATGCATCTTTCCACCTGGACTGACGACTGGGTCGAACTGCCGATCAACGAGAAACACTACTTGCGCCTGCTCCAGCAACGCATCAGCACCTCTGTTGCTAAAGAGGCCGTAAACGTGACGCTTGATGCCTCAGGCACCTGGTAACTCCGGAGACGACACGATGCTAAATATCGCCATTGTAGGTACAGGCAATATCTCACATAACCATATTCAGGGTTATTTGCAGTTTGGTCAGCGCTGCCGGATTGTCGCGCTGGTGGATATCTACCCGGAAAAAGCGCACGAGAAAAAAACGCGCTACGGCCTGACGCAGGCCCGCGTGTATGAGAGCCATCAGCAGATGCTGGCATCCGAGCCAGACGTCGATATCGTCGATGTCTGCACCCCGCCGTATGTCCACGCACAGATCAGCATTGATGCACTGGAGGCCGGGTGCCATGTGCTGTGTGAAAAGCCGATGGCCGCCTCGCTTGAGGAGTGCGACGCAATGATTGCGGCTCAGCAGGCCAGCGGCAAAACGCTCTCCATCATTGCGCAAAATCGCTTTACCGATGCCTTCTGGCGCTTAAAAGCAGCGCTGGATTCCGGCCTCGCGGGCAAAATCTGCCATGCGCAGGTGGATTCGTTCTGGTGGCGCGGCCACTGCTATTACGATCTGTGGTGGCGTGGCACCTGGGAAAAAGAGGGGGGCGGCTGCACGCTCAATCACGCGGTTCACCATATCGACGCTATTCAGTGGATGCTCGGGTTTCCATCCGAGGTGGTGGCGATGATGACCAACGTGGCGCATGACAATGCCGAAGTGGAAGACCTCAGCGCCGCAATATTCAAATATCCCAGCGGCGCACTCACGCAGCTTACCGCCTCGGTGGTGCATCACGGCGAAGATCAGACGATCGTCATCCAGGGCGATCGCGCACGCATCTCTGCCCCCTGGCAAGCCTGTGCCAGCGTGAGTGCCGATAACGGTTTTCCTCAGGAAACTCACGACCAGCAGCGGGAAGCACAGCTCAACGCTGTTTTTGCGCAGACACCGGCACTCGCGTGGACGCTGCATACCGGGCAGATTAACGACCTGCTGCTGAGTATTGAACGCGGCACGGCCCCGCTGGTGGATGGATTACAGGGAAAACGCTCGCTGGAGTTGATTACCGCAATTTATAAATCTGCCATCACCCGCACCGTGGTCTCGCTCCCCATTCCACGTGACGATCCGTTTTACCGTACCGGCGGGATTAACACCCTCGCCCCCCGTTTTCATGAGAAATCCGCAAGCGTGGCCAACTTCAGCGAAGTGGGCGCTATCCCCCTGGGTAAAGATCTGGATCGAGGAATCTGAAGATGAATAAACATGACGGAATGAACTACGCGCCAGTCGGCAAACCTCAGCCCGTTGTCCGGGAAGGTGAATTTGTCTTTGCCGCTGCCGCGCTCGACCACGGGCATATTTATGGAATGTGTAACGGGCTGATTGAAGCCGGCGCCACGCTGAAATGGGTTTACGATCCCGATCCGTCCAGAGTGGATAAATTTATCCAGCAGTATCCGCAGGTCAGAGTGGCGGATTCGCTGGAGGCGATCCTCGCCGATAACGAGGTGCGTCTGGTGGCAGGCGCCGCCATCCCCTCTGAGCGCTGTGCGCTGGGGCTGAAATCGATGGCGGCGGGGAAGGATTACTTTACCGACAAAGCGCCGCTCACCACCCTTGAACAGCTGGCAGATGCCAAAGCGATGGTTGAAAAAACCGGTAAGAAATACGCAGTTTACTACAGCGAACGTCTGCATGTTGAGAGTGCTGTCTTTGCCGGTCAACTGGTAAAGCAAGGTGCCATCGGCGACGTGGTACAAACGCTGGGGACAGGCCCACACCGTGAAGGCGAAGGAAGGCCGGATTGGTTTTACGATCGGCGATACTTCGGCGGCATCCTGTGTGACATCGGCAGCCATCAGATTGAGCAGTTCCTTTTTTACACCGGCAACCGCGATGCAACCGTGATGGCAAGCCAGGTCCGGAACGTTAAACACCCGCAGTACCCCGCCTTTGAAGATTTTGGCGACGCAATGCTCAAAGGCGAAAACGGTGCCAGCGGCTACTTCCGCTGCGACTGGTTTACCCCGGACGGGCTGTCCACATGGGGTGACGGGCGACTGACGCTGCTCGGCACCGAGGGCTACATCGAAATCCGCAAATACGTCGATTTAACCCGCGGCGAGCAGGATGTGGTTTATCTCGTCAATAAAGAGGGGGAGTTCCGTTATCCGGTAGCAGGCCAGGTCGGATTCCCGTTCTTTGGCGAACTGATCCTCGACTGTCTCCATCGGACTGAAAATGCCATGACGCAGGCGCACGCTTTCAAGGCTGCGGAGCTGTGCGTGAAGGCTCAAATGCTCGCCAACGCGGCGGGTTAAGGGGAGCCGGAGATGACTATCCTGAATACCGCTATCATCGGCGGCGGGGCGATTCATGGCTGCCATGTCAATGCCCTGCGCCAGATATCCAACGTCGCGCTGCGTGCGCTGGTCGACATCGACAGCGTTAAAGGACTGGCGCTGGCGAAAGACTATCAATGCCGTTTTTATCAGGATTACCGGGAAATGCTGCTGGATGATGCCATCGACGTGGTACACATCTGTACGCCCCATTTCGAGCATAAAGAGATGATTCTGGCGGCACTTGCCGCCGGGAAGCATGTTTTCTGCGAAAAGCCGGTGGGCATGAACACCCGTGAACTCATTGATATCACCCGTGCAGCCGATCGGGCTCAGAGCCTGCTCGGCGTGTGCTATCAGAACCGGCTCAACCCCACCAGCCAGCGTATTCGGCAGGAGTTAGGCCATGGACAGCTGGGGAAAATGCTCAGCATCAGGGCAGTACTCACATGGTCACGCGCGGGCGCTTACTACACGCAAAGCCCCTGGCGCGGCCGGCTGGCAACAGAAGGCGGGAGTCTGCTGATCAACCAGGCAATCCATACGCTCGACCTGATGCAGTGGTTCGGTGAAGGCGTGACGCGAGTGAAAGGCGTGGTGGATAGCGGTGAGCTGGCAGACGTGACCGAAGGCGAAGACAGCGCAATGGCCACGCTACACTTCGCCAACGGCGCCCGCGGCCTGTTTTATGCCAGCAATTGCCACACCACGGACGCCCCTCTCCTGCTGGAGATCCACTGTGAACACGGCTCGCTGCTGCTGAATGACAACACTCTCTGGCGCGTCACACCGGGTGAGCGGTTAAAACTGGCAAGCGATGATTCCCCCGACGGCACGGTAAAAAGCTACTGGGGGCTGGGTCATCAGCAGGCGATCCACCGGTTTTATACTGCCGTTCATCATCCGGAAAACAGAGACTATATCGATATCCGTACCGCCGGAAAATCACTCACCCTTGTGGAGGCTATTTATCGGTCATCTCAAACAAAACAATGGATAAATATCAACAACCAGAACGTAATTTGAATTCCAGACGTTAATAAAAATACGCCCCGTAAAACGGGTTAATCATTACCCTACACTGGATATTATTATGGTCAAACCAACTGAACGTAGAGTTGGTTATGGCGTGGCGCTTGGCTACGGCATAACCGATCTGTTTGGCGGAGGCGCTTTCGCCATTATCGGCACCTGGCTGTTATTTTTTTACACGACCTATTGCGGGCTGTCTGTTATTGAAGCGGGCTCTATATTTGCTATCGCCCGCGTCATTGATGCGCTGTTAAGCCCGATCATGGGTTATATCACTGATAATTTTGCGGGTACCTGGCTCGGCCGTAAATTTGGCCGTCGCCGTTTCTTTTTATTACTGAGTTCCCCGTTAATGTTTTTGTATGCCCTGCTGTGGCTGACGGATATGGGGTACTGGTATTACCTGGGAACCTATCTCTCTATTGAACTGCTGTCGGCGATGGTGCTAGTGCCGTGGGAGACGCTGGCCGCAGAAATGACGAACCGCTATGAAGAGCGCAGCCGACTTTCAGGGGTGCGCATGATCTGCTCTCAGCTTGGGGGGTTTCTTGCCGTTTCCGTCCCCGGCGTCATTATGCAGTTCACCGGGAAAGACAATCCGTTTACCTATACGCTCACCGGCCTGATATTTTCCTGCGTTTTTTGCCTTGCGGTGTTTATTACGTGGTACACCACCTGGGAAGCGAAAGATGTGCATCAGGAGTCCGATTTTAAGATAGATAACCAGCGCAGCAGCGGGGTAGCCAATCATCTGAAATATCTGGTACTGGACCTCTTTTCGTCCTTTCGCATCCGCGCATTCCGCCTGCATATCATTATTTATATCTTCTCGTTTACTGCGATGGACGTCTTCGGCTCAGTCTTTACCTATTATGTCGTTTATTGTCTGAGCCAGGATGCGGCGGCCGTGTCGGGCTGGCTGAGCATTGCCGCCTTTGCCTCGGTACCAGGCACGTACGGATTTATGCTGCTTTTGAACCGGCTGAATATCACGCCGTCCGCCGCGCTACGCCTCTCCTATGGCTGTATCTTCGCCGTGCTGGTATTCCTGTTTACGGTCTACCTCACCAAAACGCAGGTGCCAACACTGCTGTTCTCGGGAGTCTTTATCCTGCTAGGTGCCGCCCGCTCTGGTCTTTATTACATCCCGTGGAATATCTACAGTTTCATCCCTGATATCGATGAGATTGTGACGCAGCAGCGCCGCGAAGGGATTTTTGCCGGGGTGATGGTATTGACCCGCAAAAGCACCGTGGCGATTGCCATTATGATCATCGGCCTGGTGCTGCAGGAGTCAGGGTTTGTGAAGGGCAGCGGCGCACAGCCTGAAAGCGCGCTGGGAGCCATTATCGGCCTGCTGATTTTCGCGACGGCGGCCCTTCTGGCCGTGAGCTTCTTCACGACCTACAAATTTAAACTGACCCGCGAGACGCACAAGCTGCTGCTGAAGGAGATTGCGCGCCGCAAGCTGGGCGGAGATTATCGCGACTGCGACGCCAACACCCGCGTGGTGATCAAACAGCTCACCGGCTATGAGTATGATCAGGTGTGGGGAGGGGATGCCACGCGCCGGGCGGCAGGAAACGCCAGTTTATCCGCAGTAAAATAGCCGTACGTACCGGACAGCGCTTCGCTGTCCGGCCGGTTTTATGCCAAAATGTGACCTCTGGCAGATTTACACGCCTTTACGCTATACTACCCGCTGAAATAATCAGCTCAACGCTACGAGCTGACGTTCTATGTGTCTTCACACAAATGTAATTAACTTCCCTTCCGAGGATCTGGCTGAAGCCGGATAAACTATGTTAAACAGTATTTTAGTGATACTTTGTCTCATTGCCGTCAGTGCATTTTTCTCGATATCCGAGATCTCGCTGGCCGCCTCCCGTAAAATCAAACTGAAACTGCTTGCTGACGAAGGCAACGTTAACGCATCACGCATACTCAAAATGCAGGAAAACCCGGGAATGTTTTTCACCGTGGTGCAGATTGGCCTGAACGCGGTCGCCATCCTGGGCGGTATCGTGGGGGATGCAGCATTTTCACCGGTGTTTCATGGCCTCTTCGCACGCTACTTTTCACCTGAACTCTCCGAGCAACTGAGTTTTATTCTCTCCTTCTCGCTGGTGACTGGCCTGTTCATCCTCTTCGCTGATCTGACCCCGAAACGCATCGGTATGATTGCGCCAGAAGCTGTGGCTTTGCGCATCATCAACCCGATGCGCTTCTGCCTGTTCCTGTTCCGTCCGCTGGTGTGGTTCTTCAACGGCCTGGCCAACAGCATTTTCCGCCTGTTTAAAATTCCGATGGTGCGAAAAGACGATATCACCTCTGATGATATCTATGCGGTCTTCGAAGCGGGTGCCCTGGCGGGCGTGCTGCGCAAGCAGGAGCACGAGTTGATTGAGAACGTGTTTGAGCTGGAATCCCGCACCGTACCGTCATCCATGACCGGACGTGAAAACGTGATTTGGTTCGACCTGCACGAAGACGAGCAGAGCCTGAAGCAAAAGGTGGCCGAGCACCCGCACTCCAAGTTCCTGGTCTGTAATGAAGATATCGACCACATCATCGGTTATGTGGACTCGAAAGACCTGCTGAACCGCGTGCTGGCTAACCAGAGCCTGGCGCTCAACAGCGGCGTTCAGATCCGCAATACCCTGATTGTTCCGGATACCCTCACCCTCTCTGAAGCGCTGGAAAGCTTCAAAACGGCCGGTGAAGATTTTGCCGTTATCATGAACGAATACGCGCTGGTGGTGGGCATCATCACCCTCAACGATGTGATGACCACGCTGATGGGCGACCTGGTTGGCCAGGGTCTGGAAGAGCAGATTGTTCAGCGTGATGAGAACTCATGGCTTATCGACGGCGGTACGCCGATTGACGATGTCATGCGCGTGCTGGATATCGACGAGTTCCCGCAGTCAGGTAATTACGAGACCATTGGCGGCTTTATGATGTTTATGCTGCGAAAAATCCCGAAACGTACCGACTCGGTGAAGTTCTCTGGCTACAAGTTTGAAGTGGTGGATATTGATAACTACCGCATCGACCAGTTGCTGGTGACGCGTATCGATAATAAACCGACCGTGCTGGTACCGCGGATGCCTGACGCAGAAGATAAAGTGTCGGCGTAAGGTCCATAAACATCAACGGCTCCCATCGGGAGCCGTTTTTTTATCAACTGCGTTTTTAACTACTGCATAGCACGTTGGTTAAGCCATCTCAGTTTGCAGACGCATAACCTGACGGTTGACTTCAGACATCACAGACAGGTGCTGCTTGTCCTTCACTTTTGGGATAAGGATCTTGCCCTTATCAAACTCAAAAGCGCCAACATCCTTGATATACAACCGTCCACGGAACAGGATCTTCACGTACTTCGCCACCTGAAGCGGGTTGTAGCGTTGGAAAATTTTCATTCTTGTATCTCCTGCGAATCATACGCTCTTGCGGTGCCACAATCGGCCCGACTGTCCTGAGCGCAAATTTTGTTGCCCAAAGACTATAGACCAGAACTACGGTGTTACCCAGTATGCATAAGTTTATTTACCGTTTGATTACAATTATTCAGAATAATCTTTGCAAAGCTTCACTCAAGGCAGTATAAGCCGTCGTTTTTTCATGGATATGTGCGTTCACCCGCAAACTGGCATCGGGATTGCGGGAAAACCACATTGATCGCACTTATGATTAAAAGCGTATGACCAAGTGGTCGGATCACCTGCAAACAATAAGGAAACACCATGACCCTACGTACTATCCTTGCAGCAGCCTGCCTGCTTCTGCCCCTGTGGGCTAGCGCTCACGCGATTGAAAAAGGACAACGAGTACCACCAGTCGGCATTGCTGACCGGGGAGAATTGATTCTCGACAATGATAAGTTTAGCTACAAAGCGTGGAATAGCGCGCAGCTCGCAGGCAAAGTGAGAGTTGTACAACATATTGCCGGTCGTACATCCGCAAAAGAGAAAAATGCCAACCTGGTGGAAGCGATCAAGGCCGCAAAATTCCCACACGACCGCTACCAGACCACCACGATTGTTAATACTGACGATGCCATTCCTGGCTCCGGAATGTTTGTGCGTTCAAGCCTTGAGAGCAATAAAAAACTCTATCCGTGGTCGCAGTTTATTGTCGACAGCAACGGCGTGACGCGTAAGGCGTGGCAGCTGGAGGAAGAGAGCTCTGCAATCATCGTGCTGGATAAAGACGGCCGCGTGCAGTGGGTGAAAGACGGGGCATTAACCCAGGAAGAGGTGCAGCAGGTTGTCGCCCTGCTGCACAAACTGCTGGCTCAATAAATAGAGACGCGGAAGCCGGGGTTAAGGAAGGATTCGCGCGGGGTGTAGTCCAGCGGCTTACCCTGCCAGTCATGAACATGTGCCCCGGCTGCCGTGGCGACCGCATGCCCTGCCGCGGTATCCCAGACGTTCGTTGGCCCAAAGCGAGGATAGAGCTGGGCATGGCCTTCCGCCACCAGACAGAATTTCAGTGATGAACCAATCGAGGTCGTCTGGTGTTCACCCAGCTGTTGCAGATATTCCTGCAGTTCGCTGTCGCTGTGCGACCGGCTGATCACCACCAGCGGTGGACGCGCATCGCGCACCTGAATCTGCTTACGCACGCCGCACTCTTCCTTCCACGCCTTACCGTCTGCAGCGCTGTACATGACCTTCATCACCGGCGCGTATACCACCCCAAGCACCGCTTTGCCTTTTTCAATCAGCGCGATGTTGACGGTGAACTCACCGTTACGCTTGATAAACTCTTTGGTGCCGTCGAGGGGGTCCACCAGCCAGTAACGCTGCCAGTGCTGACGCTCGTCCCAGCTCTGCGGCGCTTCTTCTGACAGGACCGGGATATCCGGCGTTAAGGCCTGCAGTCCTTGCAGGATCACCTTGTGAGCCGCGATATCCGCCGCGGTGACCGGAGAGTCATCTGCCTTGCTGACGACCTCCATCGGTTTTGCACCGTCATACACCTGCATGATGGCATCTCCCGCATCCCGTGCGAGCTGACAAATCTTATCTAACATTCTCCACCTCTTTGTTAACGCAGTGGGGTTAACTCTTTGTTTTAGTTATATCGTAATGGGAACAATTCCGCTATCTGTGAAGCAATTCTGGTTTCATGGCGCTTTTTTCTGTCAGGATTCACATTTATGTAAGCAACACGCTATAGATACATATTCTTTTGTGGCCTGGATCGAAAAAAGGACTCCTCTGATGATTAAGTTTAGCGCAACGCTCCTGGCGACGCTGATTGCAGTGAGCGTACAGGCGGCGACGGTAGACCTGCGAATTCTGGAAACTACCGACCTGCACAGCAACATGATGGACTTCGATTACTACAAAGATACCCCGACGGAAAAATTCGGACTGGTACGCACGGCAAGTTTGATCGCTGCCGCCCGCAATGAAGTTAAAAACAGCGTGCTGGTCGACAACGGCGATCTCATTCAGGGTAGCCCGCTCGGGGACTACATGGCGGCGAAGGGGCTGAAGAAAGGCGAGATCCATCCCGTTTATAAGGCGATGAATACGCTGGATTATGCCGTCGGCAACCTGGGCAACCACGAATTTAACTACGGCCTGAAGTACCTGCACGATGCGCTAGCTGGCGCGAAATTCCCGTACGTTAACGCCAATATCATCGACGTTAAGACGCAGAAGCCGCTCTTTACCCCCTATCTGATTAAAGAGACCGAGGTTGTCGATCAGGACGGTAAAAAACAGACGCTTAAAATCGGCTATATCGGCTTTGTGCCGCCGCAAATCATGACCTGGGATAAAGCCAACCTCGACGGTAAAGTGACCGTTAACGATATTACCGAAACTGCGCGCAAATACGTGCCGGAAATGCGCGAAAAAGGCGCAGATCTGGTGGTGGTGGTTGCGCACTCGGGACTCTCCGCCGATCCGTATCAGGCCATGGCGGAAAACTCCGTTTATTATCTGAGTGAAGTCCCGGGCGTCGATGCGATTCTGTTCGGCCACGCCCACGCGGTCTTCCCGGGTAAGGACTTTGCCAACATTAAGGGTGCAGACATCGAGAAAGGGACGCTCAATGGCGTGCCGTCGGTGATGCCGGGCATGTGGGGCGATCACCTTGGTGTGGTGGATCTGGTCCTCAATAACGACGGCGGCGACTGGAAGGTCACTCAGTCAAAAGCAGAGGCGCGCCCGATTTACGACGCTGCGGCTAAAAAATCACTCGCCGCCGAAGATAAAAAACTGGTCGACGTGCTGAAGCACGATCACGACGCCACCCGCGACTTCGTCAGCAAGCCCATCGGTAAATCCGCCGATAACATGTACAGCTACCTGGCGCTGGTGCAGGATGACCCGACTGTCCAGGTGGTTAACATGGCGCAAAAAGCCTATGTCGAACACGTTATTCAGGGCGACCCGGACCTGGCAAAACTGCCGGTGCTGTCGGCCGCAGCACCGTTCAAAGTGGGCGGGCGTAGGAATGACCCGGCAAGCTACGTTGAAGTCGAAAAGGGCCAGCTAACCTTCCGTAACGCCGCCGATCTCTACCTCTATCCGAACACCCTGGTGGTAGTGAAAGCGACGGGTAAAGAGGTGAAGGAATGGCTGGAGTGCTCCGCCGGGCAGTTTAACCAGATTGATCCGCACAGCAGCAAGCCGCAGTCGCTGATTAACTGGGATGGCTTCCGGACCTATAACTTTGACGTGATTGACGGCGTGGAGTATCAGATTGATGTTACCCAGCCTGCAAAATATGACGGCGAATGCCAGGTCATTAACCCGCAGGCCGAGCGCATCAAAAACCTGACCTTTAAGGGCAAAGCCATCGACCCGAATGCCACCTTCCTGGTGGTAACCAATAACTACCGCGCCTACGGCGGCAAGTTTGCCGGCACGGGAGATAGCCATATTGCCTTTGCCTCACCGGACGAGAACCGCTCGGTGCTGGCGGCGTGGATCAGCGCGGAGTCCAAAAAAGCGGGGGGCATTCATCCGGCAGTGGACAACAACTGGCGCCTGGCTCCCATTCACAGCGACACGCCGCTGGACATCCGTTTTGAAACTTCACCGTCCGATAAAGCGGCGGCATTTATTAACGATAAAGCCCACTATCCGATGAAGAAAGTTGCAACGGATGATATTGGCTTCGCCATTTATCAGGTGGATTTAAGCAAGTAACGCGGTGTGTGCCGGGTAGCGGCTTCGCCTTACCCGGCCTGCCTTTACGCCGCGCGTTCTTCCCGGTTCGCCATCACCTGCGGCGTATGCACTTCTATCCAGTCCGCCAGCGCGGCCACTTTCTCACTCACCTCTGTCCCTAACGGCGTCAGGCTATACTCAACGTGCGGTGGTACAACCGGATACGAGACGCGATTAACAAACCCGTCCTGTTCCAGCGCCTGTAGCGACTGAGCCAGCATCTTTTCGCTGACGCCCCCCATTTTTCGGCGCAGGTCGCTGAAACGGTGGGTTCCCTGCCGCAGGGCCACCAGAATCAGCACGCCCCAGCGGCTGGTGACATGTTTGAGAACCTCTCTGGAAGGACACTGTTCCGCGAAGAGGTTGCCATCGCGCATTTGTTCGCTGAGTGTCGGTATCGTTGTTTTCATACTTACCTTTATGTACGTACTTACTAAAAGTTAGCTATGGTGCTAGTGTGCCACAACACCAGACAAACACGAAGAGGATTCATCATGATCGCAATTACCGGCGCAACCGGCCAGCTTGGCCAGCTCGTTATCGAACAGCTGTTAAACACCGTACCGGCAAACCAGATTGTGGCGATTGTCCGCAATCCGGCAAAAGCTGAAGCCCTGAGCCAGCAGGGCATTACCGTTCGTCAGGGGGATTACGCTGACGAAAGCACAATGACCTCCGCGCTTAAGGGCGTAGAAAAGCTGCTGCTGATCTCCTCCAGCGAAGTGGGTCAGCGCGCCACCCAACATCAGAACGTCATTAATGCTGCCAAAGCCGCAGGCGTGAAATTCATCGCCTATACCAGCCTGCTGCATGCGGATAAATCGCCGCTGGGTCTGCACGTTGAACACGTCGCGACGGAGAAGGCGCTGGCGGAGTCCGGTATCCCTTACGCCCTGCTGCGTAACGGCTGGTACACCGAAAACTATCTGGCGAGCGCACCGCCCGCGCTGGAGCACGGCGTATTTATTGGCGCGGCCGGTGAAGGCAAAATCGCCTCTGCCACCCGTGCGGATTACGCGGCTGCCGCGGCAAAAGTCATCTCCGGAGACGGCCATGCAGGCAACGTATACGAGCTGGCCGGCGACCACGCCTGGACGCTGAGCGAACTGGCGGCCGAACTCAGCAAACAGAGCGGCAAAAACGTGGCGTATCAGAACATGAGCGAGGCGGATTTTGCCGCGGCGCTGAAGGGCGTTGGCCTGCCTGCCGGGCTGGCGGATATGCTGGCGGACTCCGATGTGGGCGCGTCTAAAGGCGGCCTGTTTGACGACAGCCATACGCTGAGCAAACTGATCGGGCGTCCAACCACACCGCTTTCAGAGAGCATTAAAGCCATCCTGTAAATGTTGCAAAATGGTTATTTTTTGTAGCATCCCCTCGGGTCATCTCTGATAATGGAGAGATGACTCATGAGGAGGTTCACCGTGCAGGGCGTACCGGAACAGTTCATTGATGAGAGAGACAGCGCGCGCTTTCGCCATCTGGCGCATTTGCCGGGCCTGGAGCTTTATCACGCGCATATTTCTGACTACGCCTTTGAGCCTCATACGCATGAAGCCTTCGGCATCGGCACCATTGAAACCGGTGCCGAACGCTTTCGCTATCGCGGTACCCAGCATCTCGCGGCGGAAAAATCCGTCGTGACCATGAACCCGGACGAGATCCACACCGGGGAGTCGGCGACGGATGGCGGCTGGCGCTACCGGATGGTTTACATTGAACCCGATCTGCTGGAAGAGGTAACCGGCCTTCGCCACTGGTGGTTTAGCGACGTAACCCGCCATGACCCGCTGCGCTCACAGCAAATCGGCAGGCTTATCTATGGCCTGTGGCATACGGACGACCCGCTGGCGCAAAAAGGCCTGCTGCTGGATCTGATCGAGACCTTCCAGCCGTTAGCCCGCCACGCGCCGGTTACCCGGGAAGGTGCACACCGGTTCGAACGGGTTCGTGAGTATATGCACGACAACTACATGCACGCCCTGACGCTGGACGAGCTGGCCGACGTGGTCTCACTGAGCCCCTACCATTTTCAGCGCCAGTTCAAGGCACATTTCCATGTCACTCCGCATCAGATGCTGATGGCTATCCGCCTGTGGCGCGCCAAAGCGTTTCTCACGCGCGGCATGCCCGCCGCCGAAGTCGCCGCCGCGACCGGGCTGACCGATCAGTCCCATTTGACTCGCGCCTTTACCCACCGCTATGGCATTACCCCCGTGCGCTACCAGAAGCAGGTCATTAAGCGCTGATGCGCAACCTCATACAATACGCGCGCCCTTCCCCCTCCTACACTGAACGCAGAATAAACCGATGTGGATGGAAAAATGATTAGTGGTGTGTTGTATGCCCTGCTTGCGGGTCTGATGTGGGGACTGATCTTTGTCGGCCCGCTGATCGTGCCGGAGTACCCGGCAATACTGCAGTCGACCGGACGTTATCTGGCACTGGGGCTGATTGCTCTCCCGCTGGCGTGGCTCGGTCGTGCACGTTTGCGTCAACTCGGCCGACAGGACTGGTTCACCGCGCTGGCGCTGACCATGATGGGCAACCTTATCTATTATGTTTGCCTGGCGAGCGCCATTCAGCGAACCGGTGCACCGGTATCTACCATGATTATCGGCACGCTGCCCGTGGTGATCCCGGTCTTCGCTAACCTGCTTTACAGCCACCGCGACGGGAAACTGGCGTGGTCAAAAATGGTACCAGCGTTGGGGTGTACCGCCGTGGGGCTGGTCTGCGTCAACATTGCCGAGCTGCAGCATGGGCTGGAGGACTTCTCGCTGTTGCGTTACGGTTCTGGCATCCTGCTGGCATTCGTTTCCGTGGTGTGCTGGGCGTGGTATGCCCTGCGCAACGCGCGCTGGCTGCGGGAAAACCCGGATAAACACCCGATGATGTGGGCGACGGCTCAGGCGTTGGTCACGCTCCCGGTTTCGCTTATAGGCTATGTGGGGGCCTGTCTCTGGTTAGGCCATCAGCAACCGGATTTCGCTCAACCGTTCGGGCCGAGACCGTGGGTCTTTGTCGGGCTGATGCTGGCGATTGCGGTGCTCTGCTCGTGGGTGGGCGCGCTGTGCTGGAATATCGCCAGCCAGAAGCTGCCGACGGTGATTTTAGGGCCGTTGATTGTATTCGAAACGCTGGCCGGGCTGCTTTACACCTTCCTGATGCGCCAGAGCGTACCGCCGCTGTTAACCGCCTGCGGGATTATATTGCTGGTCGTTGGGGTCGTGATGGCGGTGAGAGCAAAGCCGGAAAAACCGATGGTCGTTCCGGCTTCAGAGAGTTAAAACGTTTCCCAGTTCGCTTCAGACGTCGCCGCAACAGGTTTAGCCGCTGGAGTGTAGCTTTTCACCGGCGCGGCGTTGACCACCGGGTTGCGGGTAATTTTAAACACCGCCACCGCTTCGTTCAGGCGTGCCGCCTGATCTTCCAGCGCGGCCGCCGCTGCCGCAGACTCCTCTACCAGCGAGGCGTTCTGCTGGGTCACGCGATCCATCTCGGCCACCGCCTGACCTACCTGATCGATACCGCGGCTCTGCTCGTCAGAGGCAGAGGCAATCTCGCCCATGATGTCGGTCACGCGGGTGACCGCATTCACGATCTCCGCCATCGTCGCCCCGGCTTCGTTTACCAGCTGTGAGCCGGCATTCACGCGCTCGCCGGAATCGTCGATCAGCGCTTTAATCTCTTTTGCCGCCTGAGCGCTACGCTGGGCAAGGGTACGCACCTCACCTGCGACCACCGCAAAGCCACGGCCCTGCTCGCCTGCACGCGCGGCTTCCACCGCCGCGTTCAGCGCCAGGATGTTGGTCTGGAAGGCAATGCCGTCGATTACGTTGGTAATTTGCGCAATTTTGCTGGAACTGGTCGCAATGTCGTCCATGGTGCGCACCACACCCTCCACCACATTACCGCCCTTCTTCGCGGTTGAGGAGGCATCGAGCGCCAGACGGGAAGCCTGACGTGCGTTATCGGCGTTTTGTTTTACCGTGGCGGTCAGTTGTTCCATGCTGGCAGCCGTCTCTTCCAGAGAGGCAGCCTGCTGCTCGGTACGGGAAGAGAGGTCGTTGCTGCCCGCAGAGATTTCCCCTGCACCGGTGTAAATGGTGTCTGCGCCTTCACGCACCACGCCCACCGTGTTTGCCAGCGAGGTTTGCATCTCCTGAACGTTGCGCGCCAGGATTGCCATTTCATTCTTACCCTCTGCCTGAATCGGCTGGGTCAAATCCCCTGCGGCAATGGCGCGGATATGGCCAATCACATCCTGCAGCGGCAGCAGCAGAACGCGGCGCATCGCAATCCAGCTGGAAACGATCACGGCAATCACCAGCAGCATGACCGCGGAGAGGATCCACAGGATACGTTTATAATCGTTTTCGTTGTCTTTAATCCCTCTGTCCGTGAGGACGGCCTGAGCTTCACGCCATTCACGGTACACGTTCTGCATCGCGGTCTGTTTCTGCTCCGCATTCTGCTTGAACATATCTTCCAGATTGCCCTGGCCCAGCAGGACGTTCATTTGCGTCAGCGTGGCGGAGTAAATACGGTACTGCTCTTCCAGACGGTTAGCCAGATTCTCGTCCAGACCCGGAGTATTAGGCAACGCGTAGTATTTATCGTAATGGGACTGCGCATCCGCCAGCAGGTTCTTCGCCGTGTTCACCAGTTCATTCAACTGGCCGCCGTTAATCTGAGACGCCATGCTGCTTTGCAGACGCAGCATGCCGCGGTTCAGGGTCACGCGGGCCTGGTTGAGGCTGATCCATGCATCGGTAAACTCGGCGACATTCTGGCTTGAGAGCTGCGAGACGGTGAAGTTATCTTTGTCGTTATTCAGCGCGTTGATAAAAATGCCGGCGGAAATGACTTGCATGATGCCGAGCACAAGCAGCACCGAAATAAGAAGGGTAATGACTTTTATACGTTTAAACATGCGTTGCCTTTTTTATATGCAGGTTTGTCTGACGTGGATATATCGGCACGCACGGCGAGTTGTTTACTGTTTCCCCACGTTAAAAAACTTTCTAAAGTAATTTCCTGCATTCATTCAGCAAGTTAAAAGTCATTATTTTTTTGTGATCTGGTTCTCACTTTTCCCCTTCCCTCTAAAGGGTTATAGCATCGCCTTAAAGATGCATTTAAAATGCACCTTATATTATTGATGACGAGGTAACTGCTATGGCCTTCCGCGACCAACCCCTTGGCGAGCTGGCGCTCTCCATCCCGCGCGCGTCCGCGCTGTTTCGTAAATACGATATGGATTACTGCTGTGGCGGTAAGCAAACCCTGGCACGTGCCGCCTCGCGTAAAGAGCTGGATGTGGGGCTCATTGAAGCGGAGCTGGCGCAACTGGCTGAGCAGCCTATTGAGAAAGACTGGCGCACTGCAGCCCTTGCCGACATCATCGACCATATCATCGTGCGTTTTCACGACCGTCACCGTGAACAGCTGCCTGAACTGATCCTGCAGGCGACAAAAGTGGAGCGCGTTCACGCCGACAAACCTTCCGTACCACGCGGTCTGGCGAAATACCTGACCCTGCTTCACGAAGAGCTTTCCAGCCACATGATGAAAGAGGAGCAAATCCTCTTCCCGATGATCAAACAGGGTATGGGCAGCCAGGCGATGGGGCCCATCAGCGTTATGGAAAGCGAACATGATGATGCAGGCGAACTGCTGGAAGTGATTAAACACACTACCCATAACGTTACACCGCCACCAGAGGCGTGCACCACGTGGAAAGCGATGTACAACGGCATTAACGAGATGATCGACGACCTGATGGAACACATCAGTCTTGAGAATAACGTCCTGTTCCCGCGTGCCCTCGCAGGTGAATAAAAAAAGGCGCCCGAGAGCGCCTTCCTGAGGTTATCATTCGGCCACAGCATCTGTGGCCTTTTTTATTAACGCATGCCTGCCATACGTTTCTTACCGATAAATAGCCATCCCAGCCCCAGCGCGATGAACCACAGCGGCGTGACGATTAACGCCTGACGGGTATCGTCTTCCAGCGTCAGCAGAACCAGCACGAAGACGAAGAACGCCATGCACACCCAGCACATCAGCTTGCCCAGCGGCATTTTGTAGATCGATTTTTCATGCAGGTGCGGACGCTGTTTGCGGTACACCAGGTAAGAACACAGGATGATGGTCCAGACGAACATGAACAGGATCGCAGAGACCGTGGTGATCATGGTAAACGCACCGATCACACTCGGGTTCACGTAGAGCATCACCACACCGCCCAGCAGGCAGATACAGGAGAAGGTCAGCCCTTTCGCCGGCACCGCACGCTTAGACAGTTTGGCAAACGCGCGTGGCGCAACCCCTTCCTGTGCCAGACCAAACAGCATACGGCTGGTAGAGAACACCCCACTGTTGGCTGAAGAGGCCGCGGAGGTCAGCACCACGAAGTTAATCAGGCTTGCGGCCGCAGGCAATCCAACCAGTACAAACAGCTCAACGAACGGGCTCTTGGTCGGTACAACGGAGCTCCACGGCGTCACGGACATGATGATAATCAGCGCGAACACGTAGAACATAATGATACGAATCGGGATGGAGTTAATCGCGCGCGGCAGGGATTTCTCCGGATCTTTAGTTTCCGCCGCCGTGGTACCGACCAGCTCAATCCCCACAAAGGCAAACACCGCAATCTGGAAACCGGCAAAGAAGCCGCTGATGCCTTTCGGGAACCAGCCGCCGTCATTCCACAGATGCGCGAACGAAGCCTGAACGCCGGTTGGAGACTGGAAGTGCGTCAGTACCATCACCAGGCCGACAACAATCAGGGCGATAATCGCCACGATTTTGATCATCGCAAACCAGAACTCCATCTCACCGAACATTTTAACGGTGGCGAGGTTAAGGCTCAGCAGCAGAACAATCACCGCCAGCGAGGCCACCCAGTCCGATAATCCCGGGAACCAGAATTGCGCGTAGGCCGTGATGGCGACCACATCCGCCATGCCGGTCACCACCCAGCAGAACCAGTAGGTCCAGCCAGTGAAGTAGCCCGCCCAGGGGCCAAGCAGGTCGGAAGCGAAATCGCTAAAGGATTTGTATTCGAGGTTCGAGAGCAGCAATTCACCCATTGCACGCATCACGAAGAAGAGCATAAAACCGATGATCATATAAACGAAAATGATCGACGGCCCGGCAAGACTGATGGTTTTACCTGACCCCATAAACAGCCCGGTACCGATGGCACCCCCGATGGCAATGAGCTGAATATGACGGTTTGTGAGATTGCGCCGTAGCGACTGTTCAGACGACGCCTCTTCGTCGGCGACGACTTTAACCTGATCTACCATGTGATATTTTCCTGTTTATGCCTGTCTGTGTTGTTAAGGCTCTTCTGGCCTTTAAATACGTCAAAAAAATAACGGTCCCCATGAAAGGACTCATCGATATTAGGTAAGAATCGGCGGGATGAATACTATGATTTGGATATTATGTTAATAATATGTTTAAAGTGAGTGTCATATCACTCATACAACGCGAAACAGCTCACAAAAATACACGCAACAGTTTCGTTTGCAAGATAAAATGTTGATTCCGTCGTAACTGTAGGTTTTATCACTATATTCCTCTCCCCTGAAGGAGAGAGGAAATAAGAAAAGCTGATTACAGAATTTCCAGCAGCTCGACTTCAAACACCAGGGTGCTGAATGGCGGGATGGACGCACCAGCGCCACGCTCGCCGTACGCCAGGTTGTGCGGGATAGTCAGTTCCCATTTGGAACCCACTGGCATCAGGGTCAGCGCTTCGATCCAGCCCGCGATAACGCCGTTAACCGGGAATTCAGCCGGTTCGCCACGTGCTACAGAGCTGTCGAACACCGTACCGTCGATCAGTTTACCGGTGTAGTGCACGCGAACGTGGTCAGTACGCGCCGGGATTGCACCGTCGCCCTGGTTGATCACGCGGAACTGCAGGCCAGACTCGGTGCTGTTCACGCCTTCACGCTCACGGTTCTCTTCCAGATATTTCACGCCTTCTGCAGCCATCTCTTCGAAACGCGCGCGACGCACGGCGTCAGCACGTTCGTGGATTTCACGCAGCGCACGGTGCACGACATCAACCGGAACTGCCGGGTTGTTGCCTTCCAGCGCATCAGCGATACCCGCCACCAGCGCTTCGGGTAACAGACCTTCCAGGCCGGATTCGCTCAGCTGCTGTCCTACCTGCAAGCCGATACCGTAACTTGCCTGCGCTTCGATAGTGTCAAAAGTCGGGGTGGTCATGGGTTTTCCTTCCATCACATTTAAAGTAGCGGGCAGCATATCAGCCATGCCCTTATGGGTAAAACTTTGTCTGAAGTTAAGGTGACAAACCGCGACGAAACAGAAACAATAGAGAGAACCAGGATTAATCCCGAACGAATGTCACGGATGTCGGGTTTGCTACGCCGTTCAGGCAGTTAGCAAACTATACTTCGGAGCACAGGATAAAAAAGACGCGGAGCAGGAGGAGAGCCATGCCCGGGCGATTTGAACTGAAACCTACCCTGGCGAAAATCTGGCAGGCGCCGGACAATTTTCGCATCATGGACCCGCTGCCGCCTCTGCATCGCAGAGGGATCATCATTGGCGCGCTGATGGTGATCGTGGGCTTCCTGCTTCCTTCCGGTGGCGATGACGCCGACACCGCGACGGTGACCCGCAATGCCCAGCTGGATATTCAGTCGCAAACGCGACCGCAGCCGGACACACAGCCTGTGCAGACGCAACTGGTCACCCCGTCGAACGATCCGGGACAGGTTGCGCCTGTTGAACCGGAACCCATTCAGGATGAACAGCCACAGGAACAGGCAGCGGCCCCGGCAGAGCCACAGGCTCAGCAGCCAACCGGCATTGAGCAGCAGTGGCGTTCCTATCGCGTAGAGCCGGGTAAAACCCTTGCGCAGCTGTTCCGCGACCACAATCTGCCGCCAACCGATGTGTATGCCATGGCGCAGGTGGAAGGCGCGGGCAAGCCGCTCAGTAATTTGCAGAACGGCCAGCTGGTGCAGATACGTCAGAATGCCAGCGGTGTCGTCACCGGGCTCACGATTGATACGGGAAATGGCCAGCAGGTGCTGTTTACCCGCCAGCCTGACGGTAGTTTTATCAGAGCACGTTAATGTTCAGGCCGGGTAAGGCGAGCCAGCCCCCCGGCAATGCCCTTCTTAGTGACTCCGCTTATTGACCCACCAGATCCCCGAGCAGACCAGCACCAGCGCAATCGCATATTTGATGTCCAGAATGTTTTCACCGAGGAAAATGGCAGACAGCACCGTCCCGGCAACGGGGATCACAAAGTTGAACGGGGCAATCATACTTACGCGGTTCACTTTCAGCAGCGCGCTCCAGAGGGCGAACGCTACCGAAGAGAGTAACGTCAGATACCCCAGCACCGCGACGGCCGTCATGCTATGCACTTCCAGCGTCCCTCCCGTGAGATAGCCACCCGCCACCAGCGCCGCGCCGCCGATAGCCAGCTGCCAGCCGGTCATTACTGTCGGGTCGACGGTCTGGGAGATGCGTTTTCCGTAAAGCGTGGCGGCAGAAAGGATAAAGGCTGCCAGCACCACAAACCCGTCTCCCTTCCAGACGAAGCTGAATTCGCTTAACCCGCCGTGGAAGTTAACCAGCATCACTCCGGCAAAGCCCAGAATACAGCCAAGCGTTTTGTTATAGCTGAGCTTGTCGTTGTGGTAGATGAAGTGCGCCAGCAGCACGCTGAAGAAAGTGCCGGTGGCGTTCATGATCGAGCCGTTCACACCTGTCGTGTAGGCCAGTCCGATATAAAAGAAGGTGTACTGAATGCTCGTCTGCGTCAGTCCCAGGACGGTCAATTGCCCAAACTGCCCGGGCGTGAACCTGCCGATGGGCTTGCGCTGTGCTAACGCAAAGAGAAGCAGCAGCACACCCGCAAACAGAAAACGGTAACCGGCGAACACGACCTTTGAGGGAATATCATCGGTGGCAATCTGGAAGAGTTCATAACCGCTTTTTATGGCCGGGTAAGAGCTACCCCAAAGCAGACAGCAGAGCGTGGCGCAGGCATAGGCCACCTTTCGACGGGCAAATACGGGCGTGGGCAGAGCGGTTTCCATGTCGAATCTCATAAATAAAATTACGTTTCATTTTATTATCAGAGAATGCGCCAGGAATAGCGACCCTACAAGCACTAAAGCGCGAGTCTGGTCCCTTAAAAAGCAAAACGCCGGCACAAGGCCGGCGCTTCGACGTGAGCAGAGTAAAATTACTCAGCTACAACGTTAACAACCAGTTTAGCGAACACTTCGCTGTGAACCTGGAAGTCCACTTCGTGCTCACCAGTGGTACGCAGAACACCGTTCGGCAGACGAACTTCGCTCTTAGCCACTTTAACGCCAGCTGCAGTTACTGCATCAGCGATATCGCGGGTACCGATGGAACCGAACAGTTTACCTTCGTCGCCAGCTTTGGAAACGATGGTAACAGTGCCCAGTGCGTTGATTGACTCAGCGCGAGCATTAGCAGCCGCCAGAACGTCAGCCAGTTTGGCTTCCAGTTCAGCGCGACGTGCTTCGAAAAACTCTACGTTTTTCTTGGTAGCTGGAACAGCTTTACCCTGTGGAACCAGGAAGTTACGAGCGTAGCCCGCTTTAACGTTTACCTGATCACCCAGGCTGCCCAGGTTTGCTACTTTATCAAGCAGAATAACTTGCATTACCTTATCCTCTTAAAGTCGTATTAATGGACCGTGCCCGATTACTGATGACGATCAGTGTACGGCAGCAGGGACAGGTAGCGAGCGCGTTTGATAGCGCGAGCCAGCTGACGCTGGTATTTTGCACGAGTACCGGTGATACGGCTTGGGACAATCTTACCGCTTTCGGTGATGTAGTTTTTCAGCGTTGCGATATCTTTATAGTCGATCTCTTGAACGCCTTCCGCGGTGAAACGGCAGAACTTGCGACGACGGAAATAACGTGCCATATGGCTAGTCTCCAGAATCTATCAAATCAATCTGCTCGGCATGCAGAACCATTTTGCTCAGGCCGTTCTTTGCCTTGTGGCAAGAAATGAACCCCTGAACGATTACTGCGCTACCGACCGTTAAACTGTGAGTAATGGCCTGGTTTTCGTGTCCGCTAATAATAACGGGCATTTGGCACCACGCCTGCCGGTGAAAGCCGGCTTCCTCTTGCACAGAACGATGCTCAAGCACGAACTGGCAATGCGGAATTCCTGATGGACTGACCTTACGAAGGGGGGTCCTGCACACGGTACCGGACAACACCAGACGGTTGGTCATCAGAAATTACTCTTCAGAATCCCCAGCATCAGAATCATCTGCGGTTTCGTTTGCGAAATCATCGCGACGCTCACGGCGCTCGTCTTTCGCTTTAACCATCGGAGATGCTTCGGTCACTGCGTTTTTGGTACGCATAACCATGCTGCGGATAACGGCATCGTTGAAGCGGAAGGTAGTTTCCAGCTCATCGATCACTTCCTGCGGCGCTTCAACGTTCATCAGAACGTAGTGTGCTTTGTGCAGTTTGTTAATCGGGTAAGCCAGCTGACGGCGGCCCCAGTCTTCCAGACGGTGGATCGTACCTTCTGCACCAGTGATGGCAGCAGAGTAGCGCTCGATCATGCCCGGAACCTGTTCGCTCTGGTCAGGATGGACCATAAAAACGATTTCGTAATGACGCATCGAATTGCTCCTTACGGATTATTCAGCCTCCTGTCTGGGTCAGCCGAGGCCCGGGGAGGCAAGGAACGTGTTAAAGGTCGGCTGAAAAATTGACGCGTCATAATACTTGCGCGCCCCTGGAAACTCAAGCTGATTGCACAAATAATTCGCACAAAGCGTAAAGCTGGTCTAAGTGGGTGATTTAAAATTAATCACATCAGGAAGCGTTGTTTTTTTGAACAACAGCATCAGAAATGGTCACGCATCCCCGCCGGATAAGTGATTACACTTTAATCAGAGACCTTATTTATAAAAGGAGAGCAACACCCCCTTTCACAGCACGCAGTCGTGGAGCGCATATCATGAAAAAAATCGCATTTGCCGTAATGGCTGCACTTTTGCTCAGTGCAAACGCGATGGCAGCCATCAAGATAGACGGCCGGCAGGCCCAAAACATGGATGATGTGCAGAGCTTAGGCGTAATCTACATCAATCATAATCTCGCCACTGAAAGTGAAGCAGATCAGGCACTCAATCAAGAGACCGATGCTCAGGGTGCACAATATTATCACGTCATACTGATGCGTGAGCCCGGCAGCAACGGCAATATGCACGCCAGTGCAGATATCTACCGATAACGCTTTAACGCTAGCACCAGGAAAGCCAACAAAGAGAACATAGCCATAGTTTAACTTGCCCCCCTGCCCGGGGGCTTTTTTTTTGCTAATGGCTCTGAAATACCACCGGTTACAACTGTTTTTCGGTATTCCAGAGCACTTATTCACTTCTGCCCGTAATAGGCGTTGGGCCCATGTTTACGCATGAAATGTTTATTCATAAGGTAATCATCAATGCCCTGAAGCTGCGGATTGATGCCGCGGGCGATCCACGCCATTCGCGCCACTTCCTCCATCACCACCGCGTTATGCACGGCATCGTGAGCGTCTATTCCCCACGAGAATGGACCGTGCTGATACACCACAATACCCGGCGTATGCAGCGGCTCACGCTCAGCCAGCGTGTCGATAATGACGCGACCGGTGTTGAGTTCATACTCCCCTTCCACTTCGGCCTGCGTTAATGCCCGCGTGCAGGGAATATCGCCAAAGAAGTAGTCTGCATGCGTGGTGCCAAGAGCCGGAATGGGCAGCCCTGCCTGCGCCCAGGCCGTGGCATGGGTCGAGTGTGTATGTACAACGCCGCCCAGGGAGGGATAACGCTGATACAGTGCCAGATGGGTGGCGGTATCAGAAGAAGGCCGCCACTTTCCGTCAACCACGTCGCCATGAAGATCCACAACCACCATGTCGTCGGCGGTCATGGATTCATAGGGCACACCGCTGGGCTTAATCACGACCCGCCCCTGCTCACGGTCGATGGCGCTGACGTTACCCCAGGTAAACGTCACCAGACCGTAGCGAGGTAGATCCATATTGGCCTCAAAGACCTGCTGCTTAAGCTTATGCATGCTCAGCCTCCAGCAACCCAGCCCGCGCCATACGTTCACGGACCCAGTCCCGCGCCTTCGCCACTTCGGCTGCCGGGTCGTCCGACGTTTCACTCCACATCTCAATCAGGTAAGGCCCGCAATACCCTGTCTGTTTGAGCGTCTGGAAGCACCGTTCGAAATCCACCACCCCGGTGCCGAACGGAACATTTTTGAATACACCAGGCCGGGTATCTTTGACATGAACCGCCACGATATGACCAATACCCGCCTGCAGTTCCATCTGCACGTCGTTATCCCAGGCTGACAGATTGCCGATATCAGGGTAGAGCTGGAACCACGGATTATTCAGGTAGTGCGCGTAACCCAGCGCCTTGCTGATGGAGTTCATTAACGGATAATCCATGATCTCCATCGCCAGCGTCACCTGAGCACGGCTGGCCATGTCGACGCTCTCTTTCAGGCCGTCACGAAAACGACGGCGCGTTTCATTGTTGGCGTCCTGATAGTAAACGTCATACCCCGCCAGCTGGATCACACGGATGCCGACATCCTGGGCAAAGCGAATGGCTTTACGCATGATCTCCAGCCCCTGAGCACGCACAGCATCATCTTCACTGCCAAGCGGAAAACGACGGTGGGCGCTGAGGCACAGGGAAGGCACACGTACCCCCGTTTCAGCGATGGCGCTTACCAGTGCCAGACGCTGTTCGCGGCTCCAGTCCAGGCGAGACAGGCGTTCGTCTGTCTCATCCACTGACATTTCGACAAAATCGAAACCGAGTTGTTTCGCCAGTTGCAGCCGCTCCAGCCAGCACTCCCCCGCAGGGAGTGCCTTTTCATAGATGCCGAGCGGGACTTGTTTAGACAACATACCCGCTCCTTAGCCCCAAAGCTGAGCGATTGAGCGTTTGAACTGACGCGCGGCTTCTACCGGAGAGGCGGCATCACGGATGCTACGGCCTGCGATAAAGACATGAATTGGGATACCTTTGAACAGCGGCAGATCTTCCAGCGCCAGGCCTCCGGTCACGGTCACTTTGAAGCCCATATCGGCCAGACGCTTAATCGCGCTGATATCCGCTTCCCCCCACGCTACCCCAGCGGCCTGCGCATCACGGCTACGGTGATAAACCACCTGTTGAATGCCCGCGTCACGCCACTCCTGCGCCTGCTCCCAGGTCCAGAACCCGGTCAGCTCAATCTGCACATCACCGTTGAACTCTTTTGCCACATCCAGCGCACCTTTAGCCGTGTTGATATCCGCACAGCAAATAACGGTGACCCAGTCAGCATTGGCTTCAAAACACATACGGGAAAGAATTTTGCCCGCATCGGCAATCTTGGCATCCGCCAGCACGATTTTATGCGGATACAGCGCCTTCAGGTCGCGGACGGCGCGAACGCCTTCGCCCACGCACAGAATGGTACCGACTTCGATGATGTCCACTTCTTCCGCAATCAGGCGGGTGGTTTCGTAAGCGTGAGACAGAGTCTGGTTATCCAGCGCGACCTGCAACATTGGTAATGACATTTTCAATTCCCTCTTAAACTGCCGCCGCAGTGGCGTTATCAATTAAATCCAGCACATCCTGCTCGGTGCGGCAGGCGCGTAAACGGTCGAAGTTGGCCTCATCATCAAACAGATTAACGATCTGCATAATGCCCACCTCCTGGTGGGTGTTGGCATCAACAGCCGCCATGGTGATGAGGATGTCGACCGGGTCGTTATCTTCGTGGTTGAAAGCCAGTGGTGTTTTCAGCGTAACCAGCGCAAAGCCGGTTTTTTTAACGCCCTCTTCCGGGCGGCCGTGCGGCATCGCCAGCCCTGGTGCAATCACGAAGTAAGGGCCGTGCTCTGCAACACCATCCAGAATGGCCTGGTAATAACGCGGCTCGACAACATCGGCTTTTACCAGCAGATCTACGCTAAGTTTCACCGCTTCCTGCCAGGTGCTGGCGTCGGCCTGTAAAAGGATGGAGCTATTCTCTGCCAGCGAATCACGTAGTTTCATGTTGCGTCCTTACTTCACATCTTGTGGGAAATGCGCGTTGATCACTTCCAGCAGCTTTGGCCCAAAGTCGGCTGGCGACAGCATGTTGCGCACGCCTACCACATATTTGTTGCCTGTCACGGTGATCTCACCGGCGATGTGGGTAGAGGCGATGATGATGTCCGCGCCGTTCAGTTCACTTTTGTATTCGCCCACTGCGCAGCTGTTCACCGTGTGGTCGATGTTTGACTGGGTTAAAAACTGGTCCACTTTCATCTTCATGATCATGGAACTCCCTTGCCCATTGCCACACACAGCCAGGATACGTACGGTCATAATCGAAACTCCTTAATGAGCAGAAACTTCTGCTGTTTGTTTTTCTGCATCTTCTTCAGCCCGCAGAGAGCGACCAGCGAAGAACATATAAGCCAGAGCAATGAGGATGATGACAGCCATAAAGATCAGGCCAACAGAGGCGAAGCCCTGCATCATCGGTGGTGCCAGAATTGACCAGTCGGCCATGCCCATCCAGGCGCTCATACCGGTGAGCTTGACCGCCCACACACACCCGAAGATTTCCACCATCCCCATCACCAGGCAGATCTTGAGCGCCGCGCGCCAGCCACCAAAGTGGTTCGCAAAGACGCCGATGGTGGCGTTGGAGAAGAACATCGGGATAAAGCCAGGAATGATCAGAATGGAAGAGCCGCAACCCACCAGGATACCCACCGCAATCAGCTGGCCGATGGTGCCCCACATGAAGCCCCAGACCACCGCGTTTGGCGCGAAGCTGTAGATAGCCGCGCAGTCAATCGCCAGTACCGCACCTGGAATCAGACGCTGAGAGATACCGTTGAAGGCTTCGGACAGCTCGGCAACGAACATACGCACGCCCTGGGTGATAATGAAAATCGCCACCGCGAAGGAGAAACCGGTCTGCAGGATATAGACAGTCCAGTGGGTTTTACCCGCCATCGCCTGTACGACGTCAATGCCAAAGGAGAGCAGAATGGCACCGAAGAAGAGGGTCATCACAATCGCCGTAGAAACGATATTGTCGTGGAAAATATTCAGCCAGCCCGGCAGTTTAAGATCTTCGACGCTCTCTTCTTTTTTACCCAGATACGGCGCGACTTTATAGGCAATCCAGGAGGCAAACTGCTGCTGGTGGCCGATGGAGAAGCCGCAACCGTCGGTGACGTCCTGCGTGGGCTTGTACATCATGTTGGAGGTGATACCCCAGTAGAGCGAGACCAGCACCGCGGTGCAGATAATGGTCGTCCACATTGGGTAGCCGAAGATAAAGAAGGAAACCGCAATCAGCCCTGCCTGCTGGAACATGATATGGCCAGTCAGCATGATGGTGCGAATACCGGTAATGCGGCGCAACAGAACGTAAATGATGTTCAGCGCCAGCGCGAGCAGAACCGCATACCCTACCCAACTGTAGGCATCGCCCATGCGATCGATGGTGGCCATCATCGAGGCGTAGGTGTCAGAGATAGCGCCGTTGATGCCATAGACTTCCGACATTTTGGCCACCACCGGCTTGAAGGTGCCGGTCAAAATGCCTGAACCCGCCTGCAACAGCATGAAACCGATGATGGTTTTAATGGTGCCTTTAATAATAACGCTGACGCTTTTGCGCAGCAGGATATAGCCAAGGCACGTCACGATGCCCAACAACAGCGGGGCATTAGTCATTACCTGATTAAAGAACACGGTAAAGACGTTGTAGAGGATCTCCATAACTCTCTCCAGAAATGAGAACACGAGGGGCAATCCCTGTGCGGTTGGTGACAACACTCTATTAATCACAAATAATCATCACAAGATTAAATCTGATTATTTGTGACGCATCACGCAAATTATTTCCCTGGTGTTAGTAATGATTTTCACTCCGGCATGCCACATAGAATTATTTCAATATAATTCATGCAATTAATGATTAATACGGTAAAAGATAACAAGAAGCGAGAAGAGCATCCGTGACGTCAGGCAGATAAAATTACACATTTTGATCGTTGCAATGCGCGTAAAATGGTGACAGCATTAATCACAACAAATCACCAATTGATTACTTTTGATTAAACCAGGAGTCAAAACGATGAGTAAAGTGAACACCATTACCCGTGAATCATGGATTCTGAGCACTTTCCCGGAATGGGGTAGCTGGCTGAATGAAGAGATTGAGCAGGAACAGGTTGCTCCTGGTACCTTTGCAATGTGGTGGCTGGGGTGCACGGGGATCTGGCTGAAATCAGAAGGTGGCGCGAATATTTGCGTCGATTTCTGGTGCGGCACCGGCAAACAGAGTCACGGTAACCCGCTGATGAAAAAAGGCCATCAGATGCAACGCATGGCGGGCGTGGAAAAACTTCAGCCAAACCTGCGTACCACACCGTTTGTTCTTGATCCGTTCGCCATTCGCCAGATCGATGCCGTTCTCTCTACGCACGATCATAACGATCATATTGATGTCAACGTGGCGGCAGCGGTCATGCAAAACTGTGCCGATGACGTACCGTTCATCGGGCCGCAAACCTGCGTGGATTTATGGATCGGCTGGGGCGTACCGAAAGAGCGCTGCATCGTCATGAAACCGGGCGATGTGGTCAAAATTAAAGACGTTGAGATCCACGCGCTGGATGCCTTTGACCGCACTGCACTGATTACCCTTCCGGCCGATCAGAAAGCCGCAGGCGTACTGCCAGACGGTATGGACGAACGTGCGGTGAACTACCTGTTTAAAACGCCCGGCGGTTCCCTGTACCACAGCGGTGACTCTCACTACTCAAACTACTATGCAAAGCACGGCAATGAGCATCAGATTGATGTGGCGCTCGGCTCATACGGTGAGAACCCACGCGGCATTACAGACAAAATGACCAGCGCCGATATGCTGCGCATGGCGGAAGCGCTGAACACCAAAGTAGTGATCCCTTTCCACCACGATATCTGGTCAAACTTCCAGGCCGACCCACAGGAGATACGCGTACTGTGGGAAATGAAAAAAGACCGCCTGAAGTATGGCTTTAAGCCGTTCATCTGGCAGGTAGGAGGCAAGTTCACCTGGCCGCTGGACAAAGACAATCTCGAGTATCACTACCCACGTGGCTTTGATGATTGCTTTACTCTTGAGCCAGACCTGCCGTTCAAGTCATTCCTCTGATTATTAAGGCCCATCGCCAGACCCGAGTGTCTGGCGGTTTCATATTTCTTTTAGTAATTTCACGCTATTTCAAATATCATCTTTTAAAATCAATTCTTATCGGAATAGCTCATGACGGAAGCGCAACGGCATCAAATATTACTGGAACTCCTGGCGCAAACAGGGTTTGTCACCGTTGAGAAAGTGATCGAACGTTTAGGGATTTCCCCGGCAACAGCGCGGCGGGATATTAATAAGCTGGATGAAAGCGGTAAGCTGAAAAAAGTCCGCAACGGTGCGGAAGCGATTAGCCAGCAGCGTCCACGCTGGACGCCGATGAACATTCATCAGGCGCAAAATCATGATGAAAAAGTCCGTATTGCCAGAGCGGCATCGCAGCTGGTGAACCCCGGCGAGAGCGTGGTGATCAACTGCGGCTCCACGGCGTTTCTGTTAGGTCGGGAGATGTGCGGAAAGCCGGTACAAATCATCACGAACTATTTGCCGCTCGCCAACTATCTTATCGATCAGGAGCATGAGAGCGTGGTGATCATGGGCGGCCAGTATAACAAGAGCCAGTCCATCACACTCAGCCCGCAGGACAGCGAAAACAGTCTTTATGCCGGACACTGGATGTTTACCAGTGGCAAAGGCCTGACCGCGGATGGCCTCTACAAAACCGATATGTTGACCGCCATGGCAGAACAAAACATGCTTAACGTGGTGGGCAAGCTCGTTGTGCTGGTCGACAGCAGTAAAGTGGGCGAACGCGCAGGAATGCTGTTCAGCCGTGCTGAACAGATAGACATGGTGATCACCGGCAAAGGTGCCAACCCTGAGATCCTCCAGAAACTGAAAGATCAGGGTGTCAACGTCCTGTGCGTTTAAAGGTGCTGGCGGAAGAAGTCCACCGTGGCGTCCAGCGCCGTTGGCGTAATGCGGTGGCGAACGCCCGCTTCCCACAGGCAGGTCAGGTTGCCATCCAGCCCCTCG
This sequence comes from Enterobacter sp. MEB024, assembly GCF_030209635.1. NCBI lineage: Bacteria > Pseudomonadati > Pseudomonadota > Gammaproteobacteria > Enterobacterales > Enterobacteriaceae > Enterobacter > Enterobacter sp. MEB024. The sequence goes on from NZ_JARVRQ010000006.1 coordinate 487,485, forward strand.
TGCTGTAGCGCCTGCTGAAGCCGGAACGTTTCTCCGGGTGGAACCACATCGTCCGCATCACCATGCCACAACAGCAAAGGACGATCGGCCAGACGCGGTAACGCCCGGGTAACCTCCCACTCTGCAAGCGCCGCCTCAACCTCTGTGAGTGCCTGAGGTGGAAAAAGCGTCTTCGCCAGTGAGGTAAAGTAGCCCGAGCCCATCAGACAAGCCACTGACTTCACTTCTGGATGGTGCGTCATGATCCCCAGCGCCGCCATCCCGCCCATCGATGCCCCAGCCACGGCCAGCCGATTATCAGCCACCAGCCCTGCCTGGTAAAGCGCATCGCGCAGCCCGGCAAACTCGGTCAGGCTACCATGCAAAATGTGCCAGAACTGCCCAAGTCGCGCCTGTTCGTTGCCGGTAAAACGTGCGCCGTGGTCAGGTGCATCCGGCATGACCACACGAAAACCGGCCTGGGCGAGTGCCACCGCAAAATAGCTGTAGACCAGCTTCGATGAGGTAAATCCATGATAAAACACTATAACAGGCAGTGGTTCCTCACGTTTTCCGGCGGGTGTTGCGTGTAATATTTCACGATCACCCAGATGGCGTATTTCAATTTCAATCATTGTCGACCCTGTAATGATGAATGATTCATAATGTTGAGAACTGGGTTACGATTTCACGCTATTTTCATTCGAAAATTACGCCCCAGCTAACACTTCGGGAACATTCCCCCAAAACTAAATTCACAGACAACTACACTATGGCTATCAGGAAACGAGATATGGTTATGCGCAGGTTTGCTGCTTTATTGCTGATGTTACTGCTCAGTGGCTGTAGCGCGCTGCAGGGAACGCCACAACCCGCTCCCCCGGTGGCCGATCACCCGCAGGAAATCCGTCGTAATCAGACGGAAGGATTACAGCGTATGGGTACCGTCTCTGCGCTGGTTCGCGGCTCCCCGGATGACGCGGAAGAAGCAATAAAGGCACAAGCCGTCGCCGCCAAAGCAGATTATTACGTCATCATTATGATCGACGAAACCATCATTACGGGACAGTGGTACTCACAGGCCATTCTGTATCGTCAATGATCGTCTTCATTTGAACGACATTTACACTGCTTTGCGTCCATAGACACTTTCCTGTCCACAATAAACTCCATGCCCGCAACAATGGAAGTGAGTTTATTCGCGAAGGATTGCCCGGCGGATACCGGAGACATGTGAAATGGAGCTGACGATGAAACGAACTCTTGCTTTGACCACACTGTTGCTCTCAGCAGGTCTTGTGAGCACAACCGCGCAGTCAGCTGAATTTGCCAGTGCTGATTGTGTGACTGGCCTGAATGAAATTGGCCAGATCTCCGTGAATAATATCTCGGGGAGCCCGCAGGACGTTGAACGTGTCGTTGCATTAAAGGCCGATGAGCAGGGTGCTTCATGGTATCGCATTATCCAGATGCAGGAAGATCAGTACATCGATCACTGGCGGGTACAGGCCATTCTCTACGCGTAATCTCCCCTCCGATAAAAGCCACTTACTCTTAGTGGCTTTTCGTTTTTGCAAATTTTTTATCTTTTAGCAAACCAATTAAAAACAATTAAATAACATTTTGTTACACTAAAACAGTAAACGTTATCTCTGCTGTGCCGTTGAAAAGCCATACCTTTTCAATGATGAGCAATTTATGATCAACTTTTTCCGTCGTGCAGGTCTGGGTGCAAAGCTGTCGCTGCTTACCGGTGCCAGTGTCGCCATCCTGTTTCTGTTTTTCACTTTTCTGCTCAGCCAAAAAGCCAGCCAGCAGCTTGAAGCCCTCGCGATAGAAGACCTGCATAATCAGTCCACCGGCATGGTCGATATGGTGCAGATGTTTAACACCAGCCTGAGTGAAGAGGTCGAGAGTTATACCCGGCTGTTTACCACCTTTTTGCCCCAGCCACTGAGCGTTGATAACACTCAACCCCAGACGATTAACGGGATTAACGTTCCGCTCCTGAAAGGAGGGGAAACCGGACTGCATGAAAACAATACCCTTTCAGACGATTTTCTGAGCCGGACAGGGGCAATTTCTACCCTGTTTGTGCGTAGCGGTAACGACTTTGTGCGCGTCGCCACATCGCTGCGCAAAGAGAACGGCGAGCGGGCAATGGGCACCGTTCTGGATACCACCAGCCCGGCTTTTGCTGCCGTCACCCGGGGCGAGGTTTATCGCGGTCTGGCGCTGCTGTTCGGCAAGCGCTACATCACCCAATACCAGCCGGTTAAAAACGCGGACGGCCAGGTCATTGCAATCATCTTTGTTGGTGTGGACATCACTCACTCCTGGAACGTCATGCGCGAGAAAATCCTCAACCGTCGACTGGGCGAGAGCGGTCACTTCTTTGTTCTGGATCGCAGCCACGGCAAAACGCGCGGGCAGTATCTGTTCCACACCAGCGCGGAGGGAAAAGTACCGGAGTGGGATAGCGCTATCCAGCAACAGCTGTTGAGTGATAAATCCGGCACGCTGGAGCGCGTCAGTGCCGATGGTCGCACGCTGACCATGGCGTATACGCCGCTGCCAGGCTGGAACTGGGCCATTGTCGGCGAAGTGGATAAATCGGTACTGCTCTCAAGCGTGACCGCCATGCGCGACCGCTTCCTGCTGGCAGGGGTGGTGCTGTCAGTGCTCTTCGCGGGACTGTTTGTGGTCATTATACGACGCATACTGACACGCCCATTGCGCAATGTGATCCACCTGGCCCGACAGTATGCCGCAGGCGATCTGCGCTCCAGCCTGCCCGTGACCCGCCAGGATGAGGTCGGTCAGCTCATCGATGCCATTAACGGTATTGGAGGGGGACTGCAGAAAATTGTTCTTCAGGTGCGCGAGGCCGCAGCGGAGATCCATATGGGCACCAACGCGCTGGCATCCGATAGCGAAGAAATCTCCGGGCAGATTAACAAGCAGGCCAGCAGTGTAGAAGAGACGTCTGCCAGCATGGAGCAACTGGCCGCGACCGTGCAGCAAAATGCCGCCAACATGGAGCAAACGCAGCAGCTGGTAGGCGAAACGTCGCGCGCGGTACACCAGGGTGGCGAGACGGTCACCCACGCTGTCGCTACCATGGATGATATTCGCGAAGCATCAAAGCGAATCGAAGACATCACGCGCGTGATTGAATCTATCGCTTTTCAGACCAACATTCTGGCGCTTAACGCAGCGGTTGAAGCAGCCCGCGCAGGCGAGCACGGAAAAGGTTTTGCGGTGGTGGCGCAGGAGGTGCGCGCGCTGGCAGGACGCAGCGCCAACGCGGTGAAGGAAATTGAACAGCTCATCGGTGATACGCTCAGAAAAGTCAGCGAAGGCCATGCGCTGTCTGAACAAACGCGTCTGGCGATGGATTCCATCATCGTGCACATCGATAATATCAACAAGTTGGTCACGGAGATTAACCATGCGTCCCGCGAGCAATCCGCGGGAATAGGCCAGGTTAATCTGGCCATGACCCACATTGGCGAAGCGTCGCACATCAACGCCGACCGCGTCTTACGCAGCGAACAAACCGCACACACGCTGCGTGAGAAAGGCTCACACCTCACCCAACTGGTGAGCCTGTTCCAGCTAAAGAGTTAGCCAACCCTGCCCGTGGCACGCAACAGCAGGTCATTTTGCACCTGCTCGCTCATCAGCGTACCGCCACGGGTATCAAGCATCATGCGGCACCACGCCTGCGCCACGGGTGGCGATGCGTGACGCAGCATCTGACTTCCGGCCCCCAGCAGGAAAAGCTGTTGCGTGATCTCCCGTCCCTGCGCCTCCTGCGGTTTTCGCAGTTTTTGCTGAAGCTGACGCCAGCTGCGATCGAAGTGCCTGTCCTGCCCTTTTACCTGGGCAAAATCATCCACAAGCAGGTCGAGAATGCCGGATTGCTTCGTCAGTACACGCAGAACGTCCAGGCACATAATATTGCCGGATCCTTCCCAGATGCTGTTCACGGGCATCTCACGGTACAAACGGGGAAGCTCACTCTCCTCGCAGTAGCCTGTGCCGCCGAGCACTTCCATGGCTTCCGCCACAAACGGGATACCCGCTTTGCAGACGCTGTATTTCGCCGCGGGGGTGAAAAGGCGCGCCCAGGCGGCCTCCTGAGGATCGGCACGCCTGTCCCACGCCCGGGCCAGACGAAACAACAGTGCCGTCTGGCCCTCCAGCATCAGCGCCATGCGGCTCAGCACATCGCGCATGAGCGGCTGGTCGATAAGGTTTTTACCAAACGTCTGGCGTTGATGCGCATGGTAAAGCGCCACGGATAAAGCCCGACGCATCAGCCCATGGCTGCCCAGCGCGCAGTCAAACCGCGTCAGGCCGCCCATTCGGAGGATCTGGCGTACCCCTTCTCCCTCCTCCCCCAGCAGCCAGCCGGACGCATCCAGGAATTCCGCTTCGCTGCTGGCGTTAGAGCGGTTGCCGAGCTTCTCTTTCAGCCGCTCCAGACGTACGGCATTGCGTTGCCCGTCAGGCAAAAAGCGTGGAACAAAAAAGCAGGACAGCCCCCCTTTCGCCTGGGCCAGCACCAGATGCGCATCGCTTTGCGGCACAGAGAAAAACCATTTATGCCCGATAAGCCGGTAGCTGCCGTCACTGCACTTTTCCGCTTTGGTGGTATTGCTGAGTACGTCCGAGCCGCCCTGTTTTTCTGTCATCCCCATGCCAATCAGCAGGCCACGCTTTTGCGCCCCTGGGGCAAGATGAGGATCGTAACGATCGCTCATTAACGGCGTGATCCAGTCACGGAATGGCTCGGGCAGCGCCTGTTGCAGCAGCGGTGTAGCAGCAAAGGTCATGGTAACAGGGCAAAGCGTGCCCGCTTCTACCTGAGCGTGCAGGACAAAACGTGCAGCTCTGGCGACAAACGCGCCTTTGCGCGCCTCCTCTTCCCACGCCAGGTTATGGACACGGTTGGCGCAAAGTCCTTGCATTAAGAGGTGCCATGCGGGATGAAAGCGAACGTCATCCAGTCGCTCCCCTGTGGCGTCATAGCGTAATAACTCCGGCGGATTAACGTTCGCCAGCCTGCCCAGCTCCAGCGATTCCGCGGTTCCTAACTGCTGGCCGATGCTGGCAAGAAGCTCGATATCCCACTCGGCGCCTTCGCGAACAACCGCGTCACGCAGAGCGCAATCAGAGAGGAAAAGGTTGCTGTTTGAGAGCGGTGCAGGTTGATTAAAAACGGTATGGGTCTGCCAGTGCATGCTGTCTCCCTCCTTCAGTGGCAATGAAGATAAGTATGGACAGGCCACGTGCACGCTGCATGGGAGTGAGGTCACACGATGACGATCCCGCTGATATCATTCGTGAAATAGCTCACAGAACATAAGAATAAACTATTTCGCGCATTCGCTTTTGTTGAATAATTTATTCTTACCCCCTTTCAGTGAGGAACGTTATGCAACCGGACGCGCACAAGCGTGCATTAATTGCAGGCTCCATTGGTAACTTTATCGAGTGGTATGAGTTTGCGGTCTATGGTTTTCTGGCGACCGTAATTGCGAAGAACTTCTTCCAGCTTGAGGGGGACGCGGGGCTGACCAGCCTGATCCTTACCTACGCTTCCTTTGCCATCGCCTTCTTCTTCCGCCCGCTGGGCGCGGTGGTGTTTGGCAGAATAGGTGACCGGATAGGCCGAAAACCGACGCTGATTATTGTACTGGTGCTGATGACGCTGGCCACCGCCGCAATCGGTATTGTGCCGGTCTATGCCAGCATCGGTATTGCCGCCCCGCTGATTATCACGCTGCTGCGCATCCTGCAGGGATTGTTCGCCGGTGGTGAGTATGGCGGCGCCGTCTCGCTGATGACGGAGTTTGCCCCACGCGGCAAGCGGGGCCTCTACGGTGCATGGCAGTCATTTACCGTCGCGCTGGGCCTGTTAGCAGGCGCTGGCATTGTCGCACTGCTCTCCGCCCTTTTGACACCGGAAGCCCTGCATGACTGGGGCTGGCGCATCCCGTTCTTCCTGGCATTACCGATGGGCGTGGTGGCGCTGTGGCTGCGGGTGAGTATGGAAGAGACGCCAAGCTTTGTGCAGCAGCAGGAAAAGCCGGTTGCCGCTCAGGCTGATACCGTCGCCACGCTCAACGCCATTGCGATGGGCATTGGCCGGGTGATGGTCTGGTCAGCCGCGGGTTATACCTATCTGGTGATTATGCCCACCTATCTGCAGTCGGCGCTGCATACCGGGTTTAATCAGGCGCTGTTGATTGCGGTGATTTCGAATATCGGTTTTGCGCTGACGATTATTCCGTCCGGGATCCTGAGCGACAAAATCGGACGCCGCACGGTGATGATCGTCGCCACCACGTTGCTGCTGCTCCTTGCCCTGCCGCTGCTGAAGGTTTTACAGGCGGAGTCCAGCACGCTGGCAATCAAAGCGCTGGTGGTGCTGATTGCGGGTGGTCTGGTGGGGATGCTGGCAGGCCCCGGGCCGGCGATGCTCTCAGAGATGTTCCCGACGCGCGTACGGTATACCGGGCTTGGGCTGGCTTATTCCCTGTCGAACGCCCTTTTCTCGGGCTGCGCGGGGCTGATTATTACCGGGCTGATTAAAGAGACGGGCAACCTGGATATTCCGGCTTATTACGTCATGGCAACGGCGGTAGTGAGTATCTTCGCGCTGATGACGCTCAGGAAGGATGACCATTTGCGGTCACTGGAGGAGTGAGTTTTTCACCGTCTGGTGACTCTCCCACAGAAAATACGAAAGGCCGTCCTCAGGACGGCCTTGCTGTTTATTCCCCGCGCTGACGTACCGCTTCAAACAGGCAGATACCTGTTGCCACGGAGACGTTCAGAGACGACACGCTGCCCGCCATTGGAATGCTGATCAGCTCATCGCAATGCTCACGGGTCAGACGGCGCATACCTTCGCCCTCAGCACCCATCACCAGGGCCAGACGGCCGGTCATCTTGCTCTGATACAGAGTATGATCCGCTTCACCCGCGGTACCGACGATCCAGATATTCTCTTCCTGCAGCATACGCATGGTGCGCGCCAGGTTGGTGACGCGGATCAGCGGTACGTTTTCCGCTGCGCCACAGGCCACTTTCTTCGCCGTCGCGTTAAGCTGTGCAGAGCGATCCCTCGGCACGATAACCGCATGAACACCTGCCGCATCTGCGCTTCGCAGACATGCGCCAAGGTTGTGCGGGTCGGTCACGCCGTCAAGGATCAGGAAGAATGGATTTTCCAGCCCGGCGATAAGATCCGGCAGATCGTTTTCCTGATACTGACGACCTGGCTTAACGCGGGCAATAATGCCCTGGTGAACGGCACCTTCACTTTTCTCATCCAGGAACTGGCGGTTCGCCAGCTGGATCACGACACCTTGTGCTTCCAGGGCGTGGATCAGCGGCATCAGACGTTTGTCTTCACGCCCTTTCAGAATAAACACTTCCTGAAAACGCTCCGGTGCGCGCTCCAGCAGGGCCTGCACCGCGTGGATGCCGTAAATCATTTCACTCATTGATGGTTCTCGTTCTGTCTTTTCTTTTCCCTCTCTCCGCAGGAGAGAGGGTCAGGTTGAGGGGGAGAATTACTCCGCCTGCTGTTTCTTCGCTGCGCGCTTTGCCCTGGTGGCAGCCGCAATTTTCTGCGTTTTGGTGGACGGCTTTTTCGCCTTCCGGGCCTCTTTCTTTGCGGCCTTCGGCTTCTGTTTCTTCTCACCGCGGAACGCGCTGTCTGGCTCGAAGTTTACCTTCTTACCCGCCTGACGACGTTTGCCACCGCTGTTGCCGTTGCCCCCTTTTTTCGTCTTTTCACGCGCCGTTTTACCCACATTACGCGGGGCACGCTCGCTGGAGATCAGGCTAAAGTCAATTTTACGGTCGTCCATATTAACGGCTTCGACCTTCACTTCCACGCGATCGCCAAGACGATAGGTCTGGCCGCCAGATTCGCCAATCAGGCGCTGCCCGACCTGGTCGAAACGGTAATAGTCGTTATCCAGGCTGGAGACATGCACCAGACCGTCGATAAACAGTTCATCCAGACGGACGAAGAAACCAAAACCGGTGACGCTGGCAATCACGCCTTTAAAGACGTTACCTACCTGGTCCAGCATAAAGTCACACTTCAGCCAGTCTGCCACGTCGCGCGTCGCTTCATCTGCACGACGTTCGGCCATGGAACAGTGCTGACCGAGTTGCAGCATCTCTTCCATTGAATAATGGTAGCCACCGGTTTCGGTCGTATTACCTTTATGACCCTGCTCCTGCGCCAGCAGATACTTGATCGCGCGGTGCAGGGAAAGGTCCGGATAACGACGGATCGGCGAGGTAAAGTGGGCGTAAGACTGCAGCGCCAGACCGAAGTGACCGCGGTTTTCCGGATCGTAAATCGCCTGCTTCATGGAACGCAGCAACATGGTCTGCAGCATTTCCGCATCCGGGCGATCGCCAATCGACTCCAGCAATTCAGCGTAATCACGCGGCTCTGGCTTGTTACCGCCAGGCAGTTCCAGACCCAGTTCAGCCAGCACGGAGCGGAACGCAGTGATGGCTTCGGTCGACGGTTTATCGTGAATACGGAACAGCGCAGGTTCTTTGGCTTTCTCAACGAAACGTGCCGCCGAGATGTTTGCCAGAATCATACACTCTTCAATCAGCTTATGGGCATCGTTACGCTGGGTCTGCTCAATACGTTCAATGCGGCGTTCAGCGTTAAAGATGAACTTCGCCTCTTCGCTCTCAAACGAGATCCCGCCGCGCTCTTCACGCGCCTGATCCAGCGTTTTGTAGAGGTTATGCAGCTCTTCGATGTGTTTCACCAGCGGCGCATACTGCTCACGCAGATCCTGATCGCCCTGCAGCATATGCCAGACCTTGGTGTAGGTCAGGCGTGCATGGGAGCTCATTACCGCTTCGTAGAATTTATAACCCGTTAAGCGCCCTTTGGTGGAGATGGTCATCTCGCAGACCATACACAGGCGGTCAACCTGCGGGTTCAGGGAGCACAGGCCGTTAGACAAGACTTCCGGCAGCATCGGAATTACCTGCGACGGGAAGTAGACCGACGTTCCACGGCTGCGCGCTTCGTTATCCAGCGGAGTATGCGGGCGCACGTAATAGCTTACGTCAGCAATGGCAACCCACAGACGCCAGCCGCCGCCGCGTTTTTTCTCGCAATAAACGGCATCATCGAAGTCGCGGGCATCTTCACCATCAATAGTCACCAGCGGCAGATCGCGCAGATCCACGCGGCCCACCTTGGACTCTTCCGGCACGTCTTCTTTCAGGCCGACAACCTGCTCTTCAACCGCTTTCGGCCAGACGTAAGGAATTTCATGAGTACGCAGCGCCATATCAACGGCCATGCCGGTGCCCATGTTATCGCCCAACACTTCGACGATTTTCCCGACCGCCTTGGTGCGGCGGGTAGGACGCTGGGTGAGTTCAACCACCACCACAAAGCCCATACGGGCGCCCATCACCTCTTCAGGCGGGATCAGGATATCGAAGCTCAGGCGGCTGTCGTCCGGCACCACAAAGCCCACGCCTGCGTCGGTAAAGTAGCGGCCAACAATCTGGCTGGTTTTAGGGACCAGGACACGCACCACGCGCGCTTCGCGGCGACCTTTACGGTCCGCGCCCAGCGGTTGCGCCAGGATCTGGTCACCGTGAATGCACATCTTCATCTGCTCAGAGGAAAGATAAAGATCGTCTTTACGGCCTTCTACGCGCAGGAAGCCATAGCCATCACGGTGGCCGATGACGGTGCCTTTCAGCAGGTCAAGACGTTCGGGAAGCGCGTAGCACTGACGGCGGGTAAAGACCAGTTGCCCGTCGCGCTCCATCGCGCGCAGGCGGCGGCGAAGGGCTTCAATTTGCTCTTCACCTTCAATGTTTAATTCAACGGCAAGTTCTTCACGATTGGCGGGTTTTTCGCGTTTTGTTAAGTGTTCAATGATGAACTCGCGGCTGGGGATAGGATTCGCGTATTTTTCGGCTTCGCGTTCCTGGAAAGGATCATGTGACATATCGGTTCCTCCGTTGTCAGCTCCGGTGGAAATTTTCTTCATTCCACCAGCAATAATTTATAAAGTGGTTGATTCTCTTCAACCAAATCGGCCAGCGTGTAGTTATCCAGTTCCTTGAGAAAACTTTGCACGGCCAGAGAAAGTGCCTGTTTAAGGCGACAAGCGGGCGTAATGTGGCAGAACGCGCTGCTGCAGTTCACCAGAGACAATGGCTCCAGTTCACGTACCACATCCCCAACACGAATACTCTGCGCCGGTTTACCGAGACGGATCCCACCATTCTTCCCGCGGACGGCAGCAACGTATCCGGCACGACTAAGTTGATTGATTATTTTGACCATATGATTACGGGACACACCGTATACCTCTGTAACCTCAGAGATACTGGTCATTTTCCCATCGGGTAACGACGCCATGTAAATCAGCGCGCGTAAGCCGTAATCGGTGAAACTTGTTAACTGCACATCAACCTCAGGAAAAAGGGAAAACGCGGATAAACCGCACAGATATTCATTAATGATGATAAACCAGCCAGATAGTAAGCGGCTAATTTATTTGACAGACGGGGCGAAAAAGCGGAGATCGAGGAGCGTTCGCCGGATGGCGCGACGCGTATCCAGCCTGCGGGTTGTCCCGCAGGCCAGCAGTCACGAAGATTATGCGTCGAACGGGTCGCGCAGGATCATCGTTTCAGTACGATCAGGGCCGGTAGAGATAATGTCGATCGGCACTTCGGTCAGTTCTTCAATACGCTTGATGTAATTCAGCGCTGCCTGCGGCAGACCGCTACGCTCTTTCACACCGAACGTCGTTTCAGACCAGCCTGGCATGGTTTCGTAGATTGGCTCGATGCCTTTCCAGTCATCCGCAGCCAGCGGAGTGGTGGTCACTTCGCGACCATCAGGCATACGGTAGCCTACGCAGAGTTTCACCTCTTTCAGACCGTCCAGCACGTCCAGTTTGGTCAGGCAGAAACCAGACAGGGAGTTAATCTGTACTGCGCGACGCACGGCTACCACGTCCAGCCAGCCGGTACGACGACGACGACCGGTGGTCGCGCCAAACTCGTTACCCTGCTTGCACAGGAACTCGCCGGTTTCATCAAACAGCTCAGTCGGGAATGGACCCGCACCCACGCGAGTGGAGTAAGCTTTGATGATGCCCAGAACGTAATCCACATAACGTGGACCCAGACCAGAACCGGTCGCAACGCCACCCGCGGTGGTGTTAGAGGAGGTGACGTACGGATAGGTACCGTGGTCGATGTCCAGCAGCGTACCCTGCGCACCTTCGAACATGACGAAATCGCCACGCTTGCGCGCCTGGTCCAGCAGATCGGACACATCAACAACCATACCGGTCAGAATGTCAGCAATCGCCATGACGTCATCCAGCACTTTCTGGTAGTCAACAGCGTCAGCTTTATAGAAGTTCACCAGCTGGAAGTTGTGATATTCCATCACTTCTTTCAGTTTTTCAGCGAACGTCTCTTTATCAAACAGATCGCCCACGCGCAGACCGCGACGAGCAACTTTGTCTTCATAAGCCGGGCCGATACCACGACCGGTCGTGCCGATCGCTTTCGCGCCACGCGCTTTTTCACGCGCTACGTCCAGCGCCACGTGATAATCAAGGATCAGCGGGCAGGCTTCGGAGAGCAGCAGACGCTCGCGAACGGGGATACCACGGTCTTCCAGACCTTTCATCTCTTTCATCAGAGCAGCCGGAGACAGCACAACGCCGTTACCGATGATGCTGGTGACGTTTTCGCGAAGAATGCCTGATGGAATAAGATGGAGGACGGTTTTTTCACCGTTGATTACGAGAGTATGGCCTGCGTTGTGACCGCCCTGGTAGCGTACAACATATTTAGCCCGTTCAGTCAGAAGATCAACAATCTTCCCTTTACCTTCGTCACCCCATTGGGTGCCCAGTACGACGACGTTGTTACCCATTTTTTTCAAAATCACCGTTTGCTTAAAAATGGATTCTACCATCGCTTTTTCAGATATACAGCACTTTTTGACCTCAAAATACGCCAAACCAGATTACTTTTTGATCAGCCAATCGTTTTCCTCAACATGTAGTAGATAACGATGCCGGCAACCACAAGTCCGCCCCCAAATCGGCGCAAAATATTATCCGGCAACTGGCTCAGAGAGGCTATCATCCGACGCCATGCACGCGGATAAAGCATCGGTCCAAGGCCTTCCAGCACCAGAACCAGAGCCAGCGCAAGCCAAATCGTTGAATTCATTTTTCATCCTTATAAAAGAAAACCACCGCTCCGTTGAGAGCGGTGGTTTGAATACTCAAACTGGCCTGAGTTTATCGCGTTGCGTTAGCCGGCGTCTTCATGTAACGGAAGAAATCGCTGTCCGGGCTGAGCACCATCACATCCTGGTTGCTCTGGAAGCTGTTCTCGTAAGCACGCAGGCTACGGATAAAGGCGTAGAAGTCGGGATCCTGGCTGAAGGCATCGGCAAACAGTTTTGCCGCTTCGGCATCCCCTTCACCGCGCAGAATACGGCCCTGACGCTCAGATTCTGCCAGCGTCTTGGTCACTTCGTAATCCGCTGCCGCACGCAGTTTCTCCGCCTCTTCCTGACCTTGTGAACGATGACGACGGGCTACCGCTTCACGCTCGGCGCGCATACGGTTGTAAATCGCCTCGGACACTTCCGCTGGCAGGTTGATCTGCTTGATACGGACATCGACCACTTCGATACCCAGAGCAGCCATACTGTTCGGGTTGATCACCGGCACTTTGCCGTTGGTTTCAGCCTGAACGCGTTCTGCCGCTTTGGCAATGGCATCATCCGCTGCCGGGGTGGTGACTTCGTCTTCGGTTCCTGCAGAACCGGAGTTCAGCGCATCACGCACTTCCAGCGTCAGACGACCACGGGAGTCGGTAACAATGTCTTTCACATCCAGACGACCAATCTCAGAGCGCAGACGGTCAGAGAACTTACGTTTCAACAGCACTTCCGCCTGAGAAACGTCGCCACCGCCCGTTGCCAGGTAGTAGCGGCTGAAATCACTGATACGCCATTTGATGTAGGAATCAACGATCAGGTCTTTCTTCTCTTTGGTCACGAAACGGTCGGCCTGGTTATCCATGGTCTGGATACGGGCGTCGAGCGTTTTCACCGATTCAATCAGTGGCATTTTAAAGTGCAGGCCCGGCTCAAACACCAGCGGCTTGTTCTCGCTGTCGCGCAGAACTTTACCAAAACGCAGGGTAATTCCACGCTCGCCCTCTTTCACCACAAAGATAGAGGTATAAAGCACGACCAATACGATGATGATGATCGCAATAACTGACTTACGCATCCTTATTCCCCCTGACGCTGGTAGTCGTTACGCTGCGCGTTAGCACGGCGTTGGTCCATAATGTCACCATCGTTCGAAGAAGGCGTGGTTGTGGCGCTTGAGCTACCGGATGCCGCAGGTGGCAGACGCAGCAGGTTGTTGGCACCGCTGGTATCCGCCTTTGCCGCCGGCGCCGAACCGCCTTTCAGCATCTGATCCAACGGCAGTACCATCAGGTTTCCACCTTTGCTGTCGTTAACCAGTACCTTACGCGTATGGCTCAGCACTTTTTCCATGGTCTCAATATAAAGACGTTCACGGGTAATCTCCGGAGCCGCTTTATATTCTGGCAAAATCTTCGCGAAACGCGCCACTTCACCCTGAGCTTCCAGGACGGTCTGGGTTTTATACGCACGCGCTTCTTCAAGAATACGCTGCGCCTGACCGTTAGCACGTGGCTGAACTTCGTTGGTGTACGCTTCCGCTTCACGGATGTACTGTTGTTCGTTTTCACGGGCGGCAATCGCGTCATCAAACGCGGCCTTCACCTCTTCCGGCGGACGAGCAGCCTGGAAGTTGACGTCCAGCAGGGTGATACCCATGTTGTACGGGCGAATGGTCTCTTCCAGCTCACGCTGGGTATCGCTACGAATAACGGTACGACCTTCGGTCAGAATGCGGTCCATGGTGTATTTACCGATCACACCGCGCAGCGCACTGTCTGTGGCCTGGCGCAGACTGTCATCTGCACTGGTCACGCTAAACAGGTAGTGCTGCGGATCGGTGACGCGGTACTGGACGTTCATCTCAACGCGCACAACGTTCTCGTCGGAGGTCAGCATCACGCCGGACGCCGCCAGTTCACGGACAGACTCCACGTTCACCGCGGTCACGTCGTCAATGAAAGTCGGTTTCCAGTTCAGACCTGGCTCAACCAGATGGCTGAACTTCCCGAAACGGGTGACCACACCGCGTTCCGCTTCTTTAATGGTGTAGAACCCACTGGCAGCCCAGATGATCACCACGGCAGCGGCAACAATGCCCACCACGCGGCCCCCTAACTGCGGGCGCGGCCCCTGAGTGGAACCTCCACCAGAGCCAGAACCTTTACCTCCGCCAAGGCCACCAAGCTTCTTGCTTAGCTTGCGGAAGATATCATCCAGATCCGGTGGCCCCTGCTCGCGACCACCTTTGTTGCCATTTCCCCCAGAGTTGCCGCCTTGATTATTGCTGCTTCCCCACGGGTCGCGGTCTTGTCCGTTATTACCGGGCTGATTCCACGCCATGTATATGCTCCATATTTGTTATGCAAGGGCGAATTATTCAGGCATCCCCTTTCTGATCAGACGATATAGTCGACCAGCGCAGGTTCTTGTTTACAGAGGCGACGCCAGTCAACGATCGGCAAACGCACCTGCATCCCCACGCTGCCGTCATCCTCCATCCACTCTTTTTCTATCGCCTGAAGCTGATAAAACCGGCTGCGCAGCCTGCCTTCCTGTGGCGGCAATCGCAGCGTGTGCTGGGCTACCTCACCGGAAAGACGTTCTGTCAAAGCCTGGAAAAGCAGTGGCACACCAATACCGGTCTGAGCGGAAAGCCAGACCCGAATCGGTTTGTTCTCTTCATCTCGGTCGATACGCGGCTCAAAATCCTCCAGCATATCGATCTTGTTCATCACCAACAGCGTTGGGATGTCGTCGGCGTCGATCTCGTCGAGCACCACGTTTACCGCGTCGATGTTCTCCTGCAAGCGAACGTCTGCAGCATCAATGACGTGCAGCAGCAGGGTCGCCTGACGCGTCTCCTGCAGGGTGGCTTTAAACGCAGCCACCAGGTCATGCGGCAGGTGACGGATAAACCCTACGGTATCCGCCAGCACCGTTTCACCGACGTCGGCGACGTCAATACGACGCAATGTGGGGTCCAGGGTCGCAAACAGCTGGTCTGCGGCATAAACCTGGGCCTCAGTAATCTGGTTAAACAGGGTGGATTTACCGGCGTTGGTATACCCCACCAGCGACACCGTCGGGATGTCAGCTTTCGATCGCGCCCGACGTCCTTGCTCACGCTGTTTTTCAACGCGTTCCAGACGTGAAAGGATCTGGGTAATACGGCCACGCAACAGACGGCGGTCGGTTTCAAGCTGGGTCTCACCCGGACCGCGCAAACCAATCCCGCCCTTTTGTCTTTCAAGGTGGGTCCAGCCACGCACAAGCCGCGTTGCCAGATGGCGCAACTGCGCCAGCTCAACCTGCAGCTTACCTTCGTGAGTACGCGCACGTTGAGCGAAAATATCTAAAATCAAACCCGTGCGATCGATAACACGGCATTCGCAAAGACGTTCCAGGTTACGTTCCTGAGCCGGAGACAGCGCATGATCAAACAACACGACTGACGCGCCGGTTGCTTTTACGGCATCCGCAATTTCAACTGCTTTACCTTCACCAACAAAATACTTTGGGTGCGGCGCTTTACGGCTACCGGTAATCACCTGCATTGCTTCGACACCGGCGGAAGAGACCAGAGATTCAAACTCCTGGAGGTCTTCCATATCTTTGTCTTGCGTAAAATAGATGTGTACCAGCACCGCCTGCTCACCGGCATCATAACGGTCAAACAAGCGTAAATTCCTCAAAAAAGATCAGCGGGGAACGCAGGATCCCTGGCTCCCCGTGTGGATAACAGCCCGAAACCTTATTCGGTATCTTCGCTGTCCTGCGCAGGAGAAGAAGAACCCTGCGCGCTGCTGCCATGATGGTAGTTACTACCCGTGCCGCCGCCAGTGTTATTGCTGTGATGGGATACCGGACGAGACGGAACAACTGTAGAAATAGCGTGCTTATAGACCATCTGACTGACCGTGTTTTTCAACAGGATCACGAACTGATCGAAAGATTCAATCTGACCTTGCAGCTTAATACCATTCACCAAATAAATAGAAACTGGAACACGTTCCCGACGCAATGCGTTCAGGAACGGATCTTGTAAAGATTGCCCCTTAGCCATTCTATCTTTTCCTTATATGCTTGTTTTGTACTTAGAACCTTGCGATTCTGAAAAAATTGCGCACGATACGACTCAATTGTACACATTCAGTGAGCGATATCACCAACAACCTCAATCACTTCGTTTAACGCCTGTTGCGGTTTTTCACTGTCTAACCAGTGAACACCGTCCCAACCGCGCAACCAGGTGATCTGGCGCTTCGCTAACTGTCTCGTGGCGCAAACACCTCGATAAACCATTTCATCATATGAAATCTCGCCTTCAAGATATGACCACATCTGGCGGTATCCCACACAACGAACGGAAGGCATATCCGTATGCAAATCTCCACGGGCAAATAGCGCCCGCACTTCTGCTTCAAAATCTGAAGCTAACATCTGATGAAAACGCTGCTCAATTCGTTGATGGAGCAGTTCACGGCTCGCCGGGGCGATGGCGAACTGATGCACCTGATACGGCAGAGCGTCTCCTGACGTTTGCGTCAGTTCCGTTAAAGTTTTACCCGAAATGAAAAAAACTTCCAGTGCCCGGGAAAGCCTTTGCGGATCATTTGGATGGATCCGTGCTGCGGCAACCGGGTCAATCTCGGCCAGTTGCTTATGCAAAACGTCCCATCCCTGCTCTGCCGCCTGCTGCTCAATTTTTGCTCTTACTTCCGGATCCGCTGATGGCAGAGGTGAAAGCCCCTCCAGCAACGCCTTGAAATAAAGCATGGTTCCGCCAACCAACAGCGGTATACGTCCCGCCGCCGTTATCTCGGCCATCTCGGCTAACGCATCGCGGCGGAAATCCGCTGCGGAGTATGCCTGAGCCGGGTCGAGAATATCCAGCAAACGATGCGGTGTCGCACGCAGTTCGTCTGCGTCAGGCTTCGCCGTGCCGATGTCCATCCCTCGGTAGATAAGGGCAGAATCGACACTAATCAACTCTACAGGCAAAACTTTACGCAACTCAATGGCCAGTGCCGTTTTGCCGGAGGCCGTAGGGCCCATTAAAAAAATCGCCTTTGGCAGGCTCGCCTTGCTTACGTCAATCATGTTTCAGGGCATTCATCGCCGTTTGTAAATCAACAGGTTGTAATAACCCACCTGGCGGTGTCTTCACCAGATGCGGACAAAGGCGTTCAACCTCCGCCAGCACGCTAATGGCCTGCGCCATACTCCACGGCGTATGTTCGCTTGCCAGATGGCGGGCGATCCACTGCGCGGTGTTGGCGGCATCAAACGACGTTTGCTGCGCCAGGTAGCCTATCAGTTCAGGAATCAAGTTTTGTAAATTTTGTTGGCGTAAGGGTAAAGGCACTGCGCGAATGGTCACATGTTGTGGTTCGAGCACCATTTCAATGCCCATCTGCGCCAACAGGGCCTCTGCGCGACGCAGTACCCCTGTTTCTTCAGGGGATATTTTTAGCCGAACGGGGATCAGCAACGGTTGTGCACAGGCCGCGTTTTCACCCGGAGTAAGCTGCACTTGTTTAAGCCAGCGTTCCGCCACCGGCAATGCCAGAAGCATCACGTGGCCTTCGCGCTCCAGCAACGCCATATCCGGTGCGATAATCGTCAGAACCCGGCCAAAACTCTGGCTGTGGCCGTCCAGCGAAGGCGCTGGCACCGCGACAGGCGCTTTGCGCTCCACCGCGGGGGTTTCCAGCAATTTGCGGTACAACGCTCCCTGCTGTTTTTGATAGCCAGGCTGGGCGTTTGGATAGTTCGCTCCCGTTGGGCGCGGTGTGCTACCCGCAGCAGAGAAACGCGGGGCATCCGGCTCACGCGCCACGGCAGGTTCAGCAAAATGGTTCCGGCCCGCTGCAACACGGTTTTCCGGAAACGCGCGCGGGGCGGGTTCTTCTTTTTCCAGCGGCAGCGTCGGTTCAGCCTGCTGTTGCAATACGCTCAGCACGCCCTGATAGATAAAATCATGCACCAGACGTGACTGGTGGAACCGCACTTCATGCTTGGCAGGATGGACGTTAACGTCCACCTGGTGAGGATCGATTTCTAGATAGAGCACAAACGCGGGTTGCTGATCTGCGCCCAGTTTATCTTCACAGGCCTGACGAATGGCGTGGTTAATGAGGCGGTCACGCATCATGCGGCCGTTCACGTAGCAATACTGGATCTCAGCGAAGGCCGCGCTGCTCGCGTTGGGGTCAGCCACCCAGCCGCGCATGGCCAGATCGCCATGCTGCCACTCAATGGCCAGCGCGTGCTCGAGGAACGGTACGCCGCAGATAGCGCCCAAGCGGCGCTCTTTCTGCCCACCTTCCACCACGGCGCGGTACTGGCGCATGACTTTGCCGTTATGGCTAAGGTTAATGGTCACGTCAAACCGCGCCAGGGCAATGCGACGAATGATCTCATCGATATGCCCAAACTCGGTTTTTTCGGTACGCATAAACTTGCGTCGGGCGGGGGTGTTATAAAACAGATCCAGCACTTCCAGCGTCGTACCGACCGGGTGCGCCGCTGGTTTAATCGTCACGTCCATATCACGCCCTTCGGCGTACGCCTGCCAGGCTTCCTGCTGTTCAGCGGTACGGGAGGTGAGCGTGAGGCGGGAAACGGAGCTGATACTGGCCAGCGCTTCCCCGCGAAAACCGAGGCTAATGATCGCTTCCAGGTCATCAAGAGAGGCAATTTTACTGGTGGCATGACGCGCCAGCGCTAACGCCAGCTCGTCTTTTTTAATTCCACAGCCGTTGTCACGAATGCGAATCAGCTTTGCGCCGCCGCGTTCGATATCAATATCAATGCGGGTGGCCCCCGCATCAAGGCTGTTTTCTACCAGCTCCTTCACCACCGATGCAGGGCGCTCCACCACCTCACCGGCGGCGATTTGGTTCGCGAGCTGCGGCGGTAGAACCTGAATCGGCATGAATTCTCCTTAGTTGGTCGCGGTCATCTCACCTGGCTGCGCTGCGCTGGCCGTCTGGGCGGCACCGCCCTGTGGCGCGGACTGCAGCGGATGCGCATCAAAGTATTTACGCAGACCGTTATAGATCGCTTCGGCAATTTGCTGCTGATAGCTGTCGCTGCCCAGCAGGCGTTCTTCAGCGTTATTACTGATAAAGCCCGTTTCCACCAGAATCGATGGAATATCCGGCGATCGCAGAACGCCAAGGCTCGCATGCTCCGGACGGCGCTTGTGCAATGACCCGATGCCCTGCAGCTGGTTCAATACATTTGTGGCGACATCATACCCGACGCGCTGGGAATGACCGAATTGTAAATCCAGCACCGCCTGGCTGAGATACGGATCGGCCTGGCTGTTTGCCAGCACATCACCCGCGCCACCTAACAGTTCGGACTGTTTCTCGTGCTCTTCAAGCCAGTTTGCCATTTCACTGTTCGCCCGACGGTTTGACAGCACCCACACTGAGGCTCCCGTGGCGTTACGGTTTGGCGCGGCATCCGCATGAATGGACACCAGGAAATTGGCATTTTGCTTACGTGCCACATCCGAGCGGCCCATCACCGAGATAAAGTAATCGCCGTCGCGCGTCAGCACGCCTTTAAACATAGGATCGTCGTTTAGCAGCGTCCGCAGCTTACGGGCAACCGCGATGGTGACATTTTTCTCCCGCGTACCGCCCGGGCCAATTGCGCCGGGATCCTGACCGCCGTGCCCCGCATCAATGGCGATAATCACTTTATCACCGCTGACCGCGCGACGTGCGCTGGCCGCCGGCCGCGTCACGGTATTGCTGCTGGTAACGCTGGTAATGCGGTCGCTGTCCGTTTTAAACGGATTACGTGCCGGTTCAGATGGGCGCGGGGTATATACCGGCTCTTCCACGCGTTTCGCCACCACAGGTGGAGGCGGAGGCGGCGGAGGGGCGTCAGCGTTGATGGTAAAGACCACCGTATAATTCGCACCGTTTTGCTGTTTAACCGCTCTGGTTTTACCCTTTTCGGTTAGGTCGACCACCAGACGCAATGACTGGCTATCTTTTGGCGAGCCGGAACGAATGCTTTTAACCAGATTATTGCCGCTGAACTGGAGCGGTAACCCCTGGATAACCCCGGTTTGTTTGATATCCAGCGCCACGCTGTGGCTGTCTGGCTGTGAAAAAGCATATTCCGGATCGCCCATAAAGCTGAATGTGATCCTGGCCTGGCTTTCGCCGTTCGACACCTGAATATCCGAGAGGCTTGCCGCCCCGGCCTGCGCGCACAGCAGCACCGTGGCAGCCAATAACCAACCTTTAACGCGACTAATCATCCCGTCATCCCTACGCTTAACCGGCCAGACGCGCCAGTAAGGAACTACCTGATGAGGAAACAGCACTGATGCGTGCCTCACGCCCTTGTGCCTGGTAATCTAAGTGAATTTCGACATCCGGGTCAGGCAACACACCCGCACCTTGTTGCGGCCACTCCACCAGGCAGATGGCATCATTGGCAAAATAATCACGGATCCCCATAAATTCCAGCTCCTCGGGATCCGCAAGGCGGTATAAATCAAAGTGGTACACCATGAGATTTTCAAGGGTGTACGGTTCTACCAGCGTGTAGGTTGGGCTTTTCACATTGCCTTTATGGCCTAACGCCTGCAGAAAACCCCGGCTGAAGGTGGTTTTACCCGCACCTAAATCACCATACAGATAAATGACGGTTGCCCCCTGACAGGCCTGTGCCACGCGTTTGCCAAGATCTAAAGTGGCTTGTTCATCAGGTAAAGAAATCGCTCGATTAGTCATTTTCTACGTCAATCACATCCGGGTTAACAACACGCCGTAGCGTGCAAAAAAGATCGGTGGCCAGCATTCCGCGTGTACCGTAACGTGCCGCCAGCTTATCCGCCGCGACACCATGGGCCACGCAGCCAGCGCAGGCTGCATCATAAAGGGGAAGTTTCTGTCCAAGCAATGCGCCAATGATGCCGGAAAGCACATCGCCCATTCCGCCGCTCGCCATGCCCGCATTTCCGGCATCGACAATGCCCAGTGCCTCGTCGCTGGCGACAACGGTTCCTGCCCCTTTCAGAACGGCAACACCTCCGTAACGTTTTACCAGACGCCGGGCAGAAAGTAAGCGATCGCTTTCAATTTCTGCCACGCTGCAGTTAAGCAGGCGCGCGGCTTCGCCGGGGTGCGGCGTCAGAATGCGATTGTGACGCTTATCAGGATTGATTGCCAGAAGGTTCAGCGCGTCGGCATCCCACAGCATCGGTTTACGAAAATTCTCGACCTTCTGCAGGGCCTGTTTCCCCCAGGCCTGCTGCCCAAGCCCCGGGCCAATGACCACGACATCTGCCCATTCGAGACTCTCTTCAAGCGACTGCGGCGTCAATTCATGCACCATCAGCTCCGGGCGAGCCGTAATAATTGGCGCACTATTTTCGATGCGCGTCAGTACCCGCACTAAGCCAGCACCGCAACGCAATGCCGCTTCCCCCGTCATGCGGATAGCCCCCGCCGTACCGTGGTCACCTCCAATGATCACCAGCCTGCCGTGATCGCCTTTATGGGACGTCGGGCGGCGCGGCGGTAGCCACTGTGCCAGCAGCGAAGCATCAACGCGCGAAACGTGGGTTTCCTGCCCGGCAAGCCAGCTCTCCAGCCCCAGTGCGTTATGGTGCAACGTTCCCGTGACATCCCGCGCTTTACCGGTAAGCAGCCCCGGTTTCAGGGCGATAAAGGCAACGGTGTGCGCGGCCTGAATCACCGCGCCCGGCGTCGTGCCGGTTTGCGCCATCAGGCCAGAAGGTATATCCAGGGCCACCACCGGCGCGCTGTGGGCATTGGCACGTGCAATCAGGGTGGCAACCGGGTCGCGCGGCGCACTGCGAAGCCCGGTGCCCAGCAGGCCATCAATAATCACATCAATCTCTTCCGGCCAGACGATATCGGTGGCATGTATAACACCGCCCGCGTTCAGCCAGGCTTCCCGCGCCGCACTGGCCTCTTCTGGCAGCGGTTTATCGCTCTCCAGCGCCAGCAACGTCACGTGGATCCCGGCGGCAACCGCCAGCCGGGCAACGACATAACCGTCACCGCCGTTATTGCCGTGTCCGCATAAAATCAGCCAGTGCGACGATTCAGGGTAAGCCGTGCGGGCAACGTTAAACGCCGCTTCACCCGCGCGTTGCATCAGTTCATACAGGGTAATGCCGAGGCTGTCTGCGGCCTCTTTTTCGGCGTGCCGGAGGTCATCCGCATGCCAGATGGAATGTGGTATACTTTCGGGGTTTTTCTTCACAGTATGGTCCGTCATGTCACAGCCCCTCGATCTCAATGAATTAGCGCAAAAAATTAAACAGTGGGGTGCTGAGCTTGGCTTCCAGAAGGTGGGTATCACCGATACCGACCTCTCCGCCAGCGAGCCGAAACTGCAGGCATGGCTGGATAAACAATACCATGGCGAAATGGAGTGGATGGCGCGTCATGGCATGATGCGTGCCCGCCCACACGAGCTGTTGCCCGGTACATTACGCGTCATCAGCGTACGCATGAACTACCTGCCCGCCAACGCGGCGTTTGCTCGCACGTTAAAAAATCCCGCACTTGGTTACGTCAGCCGGTACGCCCTGGGTCGTGATTACCATAAGCTTCTGCGTAACCGTTTAAAAAAACTCGGGGAAACTATTCAGCAGCACTGTGTGTCGCTGAATTTTAGACCGTTTGTAGACTCTGCGCCTGTTCTTGAGCGCCCGATAGCAGAAAAAGCCGGGCTTGGCTGGACAGGTAAGCACTCACTTATCCTTAGCCGCGACGCCGGATCGTTCTTTTTCCTCGGTGAACTGCTCATAGATTTGCCGCTGCCGGTAGATGGTCCGGTAGAGGAAGGTTGCGGGCGCTGCGTGGCCTGCATGACCATTTGCCCGACGGGTGCCATCGTTGAGCCTTATACGGTGGATGCGCGCCGCTGCATCTCCTATCTCACCATTGAACTCGAAGGGGCGATACCGGAAGAATTCCGTCCGCTTATCGGGAACCGTATCTACGGCTGCGATGACTGCCAGCTGATCTGCCCCTGGAATCGTTACTCGCAGCTTACGGATGAAGACGATTTCAGTCCTCGTAAAGCGCTTCATGCGCCTCAGCTTATCGAGCTCTTCGCCTGGAGTGAGGACTGGTTCCTGAAAGTCACCGAAGGATCCGCCATTCGGCGTATTGGGCATCTGCGCTGGTTACGAAATGTCGCCGTTGCGCTGGGCAATGCGCCCTGGGATGAAGCCAATATTCAGGCGCTCGAAAGTCGCAGAGGTGAGCACCCACTTCTTGATGAACACATAGAATGGGCGATTGCGCAGCAAATCGAGAAGCGTAATGCCTGCGTTGTCGAGGTGCAGCTGCCGAAGAAACAACGGCTGGTGAGAGTGATTGAAAAAGGGCTTGTACGGGATGCTTGATATATTCACAGCCTGTGAATAAAAATAAAAACTCAAGCGCCATCGGGGCTGGCAATGAGGTCAAGTGATCTAAATAACATTTTGAAATGAAATTTACTTCATTAAATTCAGTATGTTAAGAAGATATTATTCACCCTGCTAATTTTCTTCTGGTCTGTAACTGAGTAGGGCTTCTGTGGATAACTCTGTTCACAAGAGTATTTCAGATGCAATAGAAAATGTCCCCAACGAAGCATTCCGCTGTGGATAATCTGGAGATGATAAGAATTTGGAGCGGGAAACGAGACTCGAACTCGCGACCCCGACCTTGGCAAGGTCGTGCTCTACCAACTGAGCTATTCCCGCTTGGGTGGTCCGTGCTGTGGAAGCACTTTCAAATTTTGGAGCGGGAAACGAGACTCGAACTCGCGACCCCGACCTTGGCAAGGTCGTGCTCTACCAACTGAGCTATTCCCGCTTGGGTGGTCTGTGCTTTAGAAGCACCTTCAAATTTTGGAGCGGGAAACGAGACTCGAACTCGCGACCCCGACCTTGGCAAGGTCGTGCTCTACCAACTGAGCTATTCCCGCAAATTTGCACTGCTTTTGTTGCTATCGTAACGCGTATTTCTCTGTCGTTACGGGAGGCGCATTATACGAGAAATCCGTTTAGCTGCAACCCCCCTAAAAGCGTTTTTTGTGAAATTCAGTTCAAGTGATGGAATATTCATCGCTTTGCACGTTTTTACACCATTCATGCGTTCTTTAGGCCGGGTAACGCGCAACGCCCCCGGCAACCGCCTGAATTACAGCTTAATAAAGTTCTCGCGATAATACGCCAGTTCGGCCACGGACTCACGGATATCGTCCATGGCCTGATGCGTTCCTTGCTTTTTAAAGCCATCCAGGATTTCCGGTTTCCAGCGACGCGCCAGCTCTTTCAGGGTGCTCACATCCAGATAGCGGTAATGGAAGTAAGACTCCAGCTCCGGCATGTACTTAAACAGAAAACGGCGATCCTGACCGATGCTGTTACCGCAGATAGGTGATTTGCCCGCCGGAACCCACTGTTTCAGAAACGCAAGCGTTGCCAGCTCCGCCTCGCGATCGCCCATGGTGCTGGCCTTAACGCGCTCCACCAGCCCGCTCCCCGTATGGGTGCGCACGTTCCACTCATCCATTAACGCAAGCTGGTCGTCGGACTGATGAACCGCGATAGTCGGCCCTTCCGCCAGAATATTCAGGTTGGCATCGGTCACCAGGGTTGCAATCTCAATAATGCGATCGCGCTCGGGATCCAGCCCGGTCATTTCAAGATCGATCCAAATCAGGTTGTTTTCATCCGCGCTCATGTTATTTTCCACCCTTCTCGCATAACCGGCTGTAGCAGGTTAACTAGTATTAATTAGAGTGTATCATAGAGGTTTTGCCCCTTACGGGCGACCAGGAGCCAGCGCGATTGAGTAAAAATAAACTCTCCAAAGGGCAGCAGCGCCGTGTGAATGCCAATCACCAGCGCCGTCTTAAAACCACTTCGGAGAAGGTCGATTACGACGACAACCTGTTTGGCGAACCGATGGAAGGCATCGTCATCAGCCGTTTCGGTATGCACGCCGACGTGGAATCCGCCAACGGTGAGATTCACCGCTGCAACATCCGCCGGACGATTCGTTCTCTGGTAACCGGCGATCGCGTGGTCTGGCGCCCGGGTAAAGAAGCGGCGGAAGGCGTCACGGTAAAAGGCATCGTTGAGGCGGTCCACGCGCGTACGTCGGTACTGACCCGTCCCGATTTCTACGACGGGGTTAAACCTATCGCAGCCAACATTAACCAGATCGTTATCGTCTCGGCGATTTTGCCCGAACTTTCGCTCAATATTATCGACCGATACCTTGTCGCCTGTGAAACGCTGCAGGTTGAACCGATCATCGTACTCAACAAAATCGATCTGCTCGATGAAGACGGTATGAACTTCGTCAACGAGCAGATGGATATCTACCGTAACATTGGGTATCGCGTTCTGATGGTTTCCAGCTATACCAAAGATGGTCTGAAACCGCTTGAAGAGGCGCTTACCGATCGCATCAGCATCTTTGCGGGACAGTCCGGTGTGGGCAAATCGAGCCTGCTGAACAACCTTCTCGGCCTCCAGCAAGAGATCGTGACCAACGATGTGTCTGATGTTTCTGGCCTGGGCCAGCACACCACAACCGCGTCACGCCTGTATCACTTCCCGCACGGCGGCGATGTCATTGACTCCCCGGGCGTGCGTGAATTCGGTTTGTGGCACCTTGAGCCGGAACAAATCTTCAACGGATTTGTCGAATTCCATGATTATTTAGGCGCTTGCAAATACCGCGACTGTAAACATGACAATGACCCGGGCTGCGCTATCCGTGAAGCAGTCGAGAAAGGCGAAATAGCGGAGACCCGCTTTGAAAACTACCACCGCATTCTCGAGAGCATGGATCAGGTAAAAACGCGTAAAAACTTTTCTGATTCTGATAACTGACAACTAAGCTAAGCATCGCTAAAATCGTCCCCTTTTTTCAGGTTCCGGCGCTTTGCGGCCGGATCAGGAACGACAAAACAATGGCCTGGAGGCTACCTTGTTAAACTCATTTAAACTTTCGCTTCAATACATTCTGCCGAAACTGTGGCTCACTCGCCTGGCGGGCTGGGGCGCGAGCAAACGAGCGGGCTGGCTGACCAAACTGGTCATCGACCTTTTCGTAAAATATTACAAGGTCGACATGAAAGAGGCGCAGAAGCCGGATACCGCCAGCTACCGCACCTTCAACGAGTTTTTCGTCCGCCCACTGCGCGACGACGTGCGCCCGCTGAATACGGACCCTAACGTGCTGGTGATGCCTGCAGATGGCGTGATTAGCCAACTGGGTAACATCGAAGACGACAAAATCCTGCAGGCGAAAGGCCATAACTACAGCCTGGAAGCGTTGCTGGCAGGTAACTACCTGATGGCGGATCTGTTCCGTAACGGGACCTTCGCGACCACCTATCTCTCACCGCGCGACTATCACCGCGTGCACATGCCGTGCAACGGCATCCTGCGTGAAATGATCTACGTTCCGGGCGATCTGTTCTCCGTGAACCACCTCACGGCGCAGAACGTACCTAACCTGTTCGCCCGTAACGAACGCGTCATCTGCCTGTTTGATACTGAATTCGGCCCTATGGCGCAGATTCTGGTGGGCGCGACCATTGTCGGCAGCATTGAAACCGTCTGGGCTGGCACCATCACCCCACCACGTGAAGGCGTGATCAAGCGCTGGACCTGGCCTGCCGGTGAAGAAGAAGGCTCTGTCGCCCTGCTGAAAGGTCAGGAGATGGGTCGCTTCAAGCTGGGCTCAACCGTTATCAACCTGTTTGCACCGGGTAAAGTTAAGCTGGCCGAACAGCTTGAAAGCCTGTCGGTCACCAAACTGGGTCAGCCGCTGGCCGTCTCTACCGAAACCTTCGTAACACCGGTGGCAGAACCTGCACCGTTGTCCCAAGAAGAGATCGACGCCGAGCACGACGCCAGCCCGCTGGTTGACGACAAAAAAGACGAAGGCTAATAACAGAAGGATCGCTGACGTGCGCCCGATTATCGTTCTACTGATGGCCTGGTGCCTCAGCATGGGGGCGTACGCAGCGACAGCCCCCGACGCAAAACAGATAACCCAGGAACTGGAGCAGGCAAAAGCGGCAAAACCCGCTCAGCCAGAGACCGTTGAGTCGCTCCAGTCCGCCCTGAACGCGCTCGCGGAGCGAAAAGGCTCCCTTGAGCGTGCGCAGCAATATCAGCAGGTTATCGACAACTTCCCCAAACTCTCGCAAACGCTGCGCTCGCAGCTCAGTAATCTGCGTGATGAACCGCGCGATATACCGGCGGACATGTCTTCTGATGCGCTGAATCAGGAGATCCTCCAGGTCAGCAGCCAGCTTCTGGAAAAGAGCCGTCTGGCTCAGCAGGAGCAGGAGCGGGCGCGTGAAATTGCCGACTCGCTCAGCCAGCTTCCCCAGCAGCAAACCGATGCCCGCCGCCAGCTTAATGAAGTTGAGCGTCGCGTTGGCACGCAAAGCGGCAACACGCCGCAAGCGCAGGCGCAGAATCTGGGGCTGCAGGCCGAATCTGCTCGCCTCAAAGCCCTTGTCGATGAACTGGAGCTGGCGCAGCTCTCCGCCAATAACCGCCAGGAGCTGTCGCGGATGCGCTCTGAGCTGGCGCAGAAGCAGAGCGAACAGCTGGATGCATATCTGCAGGCCCTGCGTAATCAGCTTAACAGCCAGCGACAGCGCGAAGCCGAGCGTGCGCTTGAAAGCACCGAACTGCTGGCGGAAAACAGCGCGAACCTGCCCAGCGGCATCGTTGAGCAGTTTAAGGTCAACCGCGAGCTCTCTGCGGCGCTGAACCAACAGGCGCAGCGTATGGACCTGGTGGCCTCGCAACAGCGTCAGGCTACCAATCAAACCCTGCAGGTCCGCCAGGCGCTTAACACGTTGCGTGAGCAGTCCCAGTGGCTAGGGTCATCAAACCTGCTGGGTGAGGCGTTACGCGCGCAGGTCTCACGCCTGCCGGAAATGCCCAAACCGCAACAGCTGGATACCGAAATGGCTCAGCTGCGCGTGCAGCGACTGCACTTTGAGGATCTGCTCAACAAACAGCCGCAAATCCGCCAGATCCGTCAGGCTGACGGACAGCCGCTGACCAGCGAGCAGAACCGCATTCTGGAAGCCCAGTTGCGTACCCAGCGTGAACTGCTGAACTCCCTGCTCCAGGGCGGGGATACGCTGATTCTGGAACTGACCAAACTGAAGGTCTCTAATAGCCAACTGGAAGATGCGCTGAAAGAGGTGAATGAGGCAACGCACCGTTATCTCTTCTGGACCTCCGACGTGCGGCCGATGACCTTCTCGTGGCCGATTGAGATTGTTCAGGATCTGCGCCGCCTTATTTCGCTGGATACCTTCAGCCAACTGGGCCAGGCCAGCGTGATGATGCTCACCAGTAAAGAGACCATTTTCCCGCTGCTGGCCGCGCTGATTCTGGTGGGCTTCAGCATTTACTCGCGCCGGTATTTCACCCGATTCCTGGAACGCTCCAGCGCCCGGGTGGGGAAAGTTACGCAGGATCACTTCTGGCTGACGTTACGTACCGTCTTCTGGTCGATTCTCGTCGCCTCACCGCTACCGGTCCTGTGGATGACGCTTGGATATGGCCTGCGGGAAGCCTGGCCCTACCCGCTCGCGGTGGCCATTGGCGATGGCGTCACTGCCACGGTGCCACTGCTGTGGGTGGTAATGATTTGCGCCACGTTCGCGCGGCCCAACGGTTTGTTCATCGCTCACTTCGGCTGGCCGCGTAATCGCGTTGCACGCGCCATGCGTTACTACCTGATGAGCATCGGACTGATTGTGCCGCTGATTATGGCGCTGATCATGTTCGATAAACTCAACGACCGGGAATTCTCAGGGTCGCTGGGCCGCCTCTGCTTTATGCTGATATGCGGGGCGCTGGCAATTGTCACGCTCAGCCTGAAACGCGCCGGTATCCCGCTCTATCTGGATAAATCCGGTAACGGCGACAACATGTTCAACCGGCTGCTCTGGAATCTGCTGCTGAGCGCACCGCTGATTGCCATGCTGGCAGCGACGGTGGGTTACCTGGCGACCGCCAAGGCGCTGCTGGCGAGGCTTGAAACCTCGGTGGCGATCTGGTTCCTGCTTCTGGTGGTGTATCACGTGATACGCCGCTGGATGCTGATCCAGCGCCGCCGTCTGGCGTTCGACCGTGCCAAGCACCGACGGGCAGAGATCCTCGCCCAGCGTGCGCGTGGCGAGGAAGAGCCAAACCATGTCAACAGCACAGAAGGCACGACGGAAGCTGACGAAGTCGAGCTGGATCTGGATGCCATCAGTACCCAATCCCTGCGACTGGTACGCTCCATCCTGATGCTGATTGCCCTGCTGTCGGTGATCTTCCTGTGGTCGGAAATTCACTCCGCGTTTGGCTTCCTGGAAAACATCTCCCTGTGGGACGTAACGTCCACGGTACAAGGTGTGGAGAGCCTGGAGCCGATTACCTTAGGCGCGGTGTTGATTGCCATTCTGGTGTTGATCATCACCACCCAGCTGGTGCGTAACTTCCCGGCGCTGCTGGAGCTGGCCCTGCTGCAGCATCTCGATTTAACCCCGGGGACGGGATATGCAATTACCACCATCACCAAATATCTGATCATGCTGTTTGGCGGGCTGGTCGGCTTCTCAATGATTGGTATTGAATGGTCGAAACTGCAGTGGCTGGTGGCGGCACTTGGTGTGGGGTTAGGGTTTGGCTTACAGGAGATCTTCGCCAACTTTATCTCTGGCCTGATTATTCTGTTCGAAAAACCAATTCGTATTGGCGATACGGTAACGATCCGCGATTTGACCGGCAGCATCACCAGGATCAACACGCGCGCCACCACGATCAGCGACTGGGACCGTAAAGAGATCATCGTGCCGAACAAGGCGTTTATTACCGAGCAGTTTATCAACTGGTCGCTGTCAGACTCCGTCACGCGTGTGGTGCTGACGGTACCTGCGCCGTCGGATGCCGATAGCGAAGAGGTCACTCAGATCCTCTACACCGCCGCGGAGCGCTGTTCATTTGTGATCGACAACCCGGCGCCGGAAGTGTTCCTGGTGGATTTACAACAGGGGATCCAGATTTTCGAACTGCGTATTTACGCTGCCGAAATGGGACACCGTATGCCACTGCGTCATGAGATCCACCAGCTGATTCTGGCAGGGTTCCGTGAGCACGGCATTGATATGCCGTTCCCACCGTTCCAGATGCGTCTGGAAAGCCTGGACGGGCGCAAAACGGGAAGAACGTTAACGTCAGCGGCGCGCACACGCCCGGCAGGAAGTCTGTAACCCTTCTCCCCTCCCTTCCGGGAGGGGAATGTTTGACCGCTACGCCACTTCCGTCAGCAACGCCACAGAATGTCGGCGGTAATTCTCATAAATCCCCATCGCCAGCAGTGAGAAGAAGACCGGGCCGCCCACCATCCACAGTGCGCTACTCCAGTCATTCGCCTCAATCACCGGCTGAATAACGGTAAAGATGTTGGCGAATGCCACTACCAGCACCACCACCGTGGTTGCCAGCAGCGTGGCGGCGCGCGTTTTGAAAATCACAAACGGACGCTCAAGATCCTCCTTCGCCTTAAAGAACGGGAAGGCCAGGCTCAGAAAGAGATAAGGCAGCGTCATCGACACGTTCGCCATCAGGGTCAGCTTGTTATAAAACGCTGACGCGGTATCCCCACCAAACGACACCAGCAAAATGAACACGCTGACCAGCAGGCACTGCATCCACATGGCGTTGGCGGGCATACCTGCGGTATTCAGTTGCGTCATGCGTGCAGGCCACAGCGCTTTTGGCGTGCCCTGAATTATCGCTTTCAACGGAGAGTAAATCAGCGTGAAAAACGCGCCGGTATAGGCAAGGAACATGGACAAGCCGGTGATGCGTGCAAACCAGACGCCCATCGTTGCCGCCGCTGCCGGTGTCAGATTCATCGCTTGTCCCAGCGTCATCCCCAGGCTTTTCATCAGCACATAGGTTATGTTGCCCAGGTTAGTGGTGTTGTTGCTGAGTACCTGCTGCCAGTTGGTGCTGACACCCCAGAGGAAAATTGCCAGCGAATAGCCAATGGAGATAACTATCGCGGCAAAAATAATGCCTTTCGCAAAGTTCTTTTCCGGGTTCTCGGTCTTGTCGACCAGGCCGCCCACCGCCTCAATACCGCCGTACGCAAAAATGGCAAACACCACAAAGGAGAGCATAGCGAGCCCGGACTGATAGCTGGGGTTGGGCGAGGAAACGAAGTTCACCTCCTGAGCGAAATGTCCGCCGTTCAGGCACAGAATGGCAATGCTGACCAGCAGCAACACCAGGTTCAGGCACATCACCGAGATCCCGCCCACGGCGGTAATGCGGGCAATTTTGTTGATGCCCTTAGACGCCACCAGCGTTACAACCACCATCCAGCAGACGGCCAGAATCCCGACCACCTGCGTGGAACTCAGACCAGCCAAAGACCAGACCTGAGTGTAATCGCTGCCGAAAACAAACGTCGAAAACGGTACCCAGACCTTGGCCGCCGTACTGACCATCCAGACCACATACGAGGAGAACCACATAAACGTGCCGATAAACGCGTAGCGCGGGCCGATGCTGTTGTTCATCCAGGAATAGATCCCGCCCTCTTCTTTGCGGTAAGCCGCCCCCATTTCCGCCATCATCAGCGCAAACGGTATGAAGAAAAACAGGGCCGAGACGATGTAAAACGGCGTTGCGCTGTAGCCCATCAGATAGAAAGCCGACGGGCTGTTGGCAAAGCCAAAGACGGAGGTAAAAATCATCAGGATGAGCCCGGTGAGGGTCATCTTTTTAAGTGACTGGAACATAGCGCCATCCAAAGGAAGTTAAACTGCGCGGATGGTAGCAGATGACCAGATTAATATTGTGGCTATTAGGGGCAAATTAAGAAAAAGACCTGCGTACAGAGAATGTGGCAGTTTTTAATGTTGTCGTGCGGAAATGGAAAGGTTAATTGACATCAGAGGAGAGCCGGGTAAGCGACAGTGCTACCCGGCAATACGGTGCGTTATGCGCGATCGACCGTAAACGCGATCACTTCGCCCAGCTGTTCTGCACCCAGCGCCAGCATCACCAGACGATCAACGCCCAGCGCCACGCCGGAGCAGTCCGGCAGGCCCGCCTTCAATGCTTCCAGCAGATGGGTATCAATAGGCTGCTGCGGCAGACCACGTGCCGCGCGCTTGCGGTTATCCTGCTCAAAACGCTGCTGCTGTTCGCGTGCGTCGGTCAGTTCGTGGAAGCCGTTCGCCAGCTCGATACCTTTGTAATAGACCTCAAAACGCTCCGCCACGCGGTGATCTTCGGTGCTGATCTGCGCCAGCGAAGCCTGGCTTGCCGGGAAGTGATATACAAACGTCGGCCGGTCTTTGCCAATTTGCGGCTCAACGCCAAAGGTGAAGAGCAGTTGCAGCAGCGTGTCGCGGTCTTCTTCGGTATCTGCCACGTTGCTCAGATCCAGTTTTGCCGCCACTTCGCGCAGCTGCGCTTTATCCGCAGAGAGCGGATCAATTTCCAGGTAACGCTGGAAAACCTGCTGATAAGAGAGCGTTTCCGCTTCTGAGCACTCCAGCACCTGCTGCAGCAGATCGTCCACCTCGTTCATCAGGCGGTACATATCATAATGCGGACGGTACCACTCCAGCATGGTGAATTCCGGATTGTGGTGACGCCCCATCTCTTCATTACGGAAACTGCGGCACAGCTGATAGACCGGGCCACATCCTGCCGCCAGCAGGCGTTTCATGTGGTATTCCGGGCTGGTCATCAGATACAAATTCATGCCCTGTGAGTGGCCAGGACCAACAAAACGGGTTTCAAACGGGACCAGATGAATATCCGTTACCGTTGCCTGACTCATGCACGGGGTTTCCACCTCAAGGACGCCGCGGTCGGCAAAGAAGCGGCGGATCTCCGCCATAATTGCAGCGCGTTTTAGCAGGTTGGGGATGGATGCGCTCGGCTGCCAGGTGGCCGTTTCGCTCATGAGTTTTTCTCCGATTTCAGACAAGGGCACGAAGTCTACTCGTTACCAGGGACGGAGACAAATTTTGCGCAGTAAAAAAGCGCATTTCATTTAGGTGAACAATTGCGCGACGAAATTCATTACTCACCGCGATAAATCGCCGCACAGAACAGCAAAAAAATCGAACACGTCAAATTTCCCTGACATCCACGCGGTTATACTGCTTTACCCATAAAGGAGCAGTGGAAACGCTTTCGCAATCGTCCTTTTGGACGGGTGAACTACCTTTAGTTTATCGCGTTGCGAAATAACAAAAATCTGGAGGAATGTCGTGCAAACTTTTCAAGCCGATCTTGCCGTTATAGGCGCTGGCGGGGCTGGATTACGTGCTGCGATTGCTGCAGCACAAGCTAATCCCAACGCTAAAATCGCATTGATTTCAAAAGTCTATCCGATGCGCAGCCATACGGTTGCCGCAGAAGGAGGATCCGCCGCCGTTGCGCAGGATCATGACAGCTTCGAATACCATTTCCACGACACGGTTGCAGGGGGCGACTGGCTTTGCGAGCAGGATGTCGTTGACTACTTTGTACACCATTGTCCTACGGAGATGACCCAGCTTGAACAGTGGGGATGTCCGTGGAGCCGTCGTCCGGACGGCAGCGTCAACGTTCGCCGCTTCGGCGGGATGAAGATCGAACGCACCTGGTTCGCCGCCGATAAAACCGGCTTCCACATGTTGCACACCCTGTTCCAGACCTCCCTTCAGTTCCCACAGATTCAGCGCTTTGACGAACATTTCGTCCTCGACATTCTGGTTGATGACGGTCAGGCGCGCGGTCTGGTGGCGATGAACATGATGGAAGGCACCCTCGTCCAGATCCGCGCCAACGCGGTGGTCATGGCTACTGGCGGTGCGGGGCGTGTTTACCGCTACAACACCAACGGCGGTATCGTCACCGGTGACGGCATGGGCATGGCGCTCAGCCACGGCGTGCCGCTACGGGATATGGAGTTCGTGCAGTATCACCCTACTGGGCTGCCCGGCTCCGGCATTCTGATGACGGAAGGCTGCCGTGGTGAAGGCGGGATCCTGGTCAATAAAAATGGCTACCGCTATCTGCAGGATTACGGCATGGGCCCGGAAACCCCGCTCGGCGAGCCGAAAAACAAATACATGGAACTGGGCCCGCGCGACAAAGTGTCTCAGGCCTTCTGGCACGAATGGCGCAAAGGCAACACCATCGCCACGCCACGCGGCGATGTGGTCTACCTCGACCTGCGTCATCTTGGCGAGAAGAAACTGCTGGAACGTCTGCCGTTCATTTGCGAACTGGCAAAAGCCTACGTTGGCGTCGATCCGGTGAAAGAGCCGATTCCGGTACGTCCAACAGCCCACTACACCATGGGCGGTATCGAAACCGATCAGCAGTGCGAAACCCGCATTAAAGGGCTGTTTGCCGTGGGCGAGTGCTCCTCTGTCGGCCTGCACGGTGCTAACCGTCTGGGGTCAAACTCACTGGCGGAGCTGGTGGTCTTTGGCCGCATGGCGGGCGAGCGTGCGATGGAGCGTGCTGCCACCGCGGGCGAGGCGAACAGCGCGGCGCTGGATGCCCAGGTCGTTGACGTCGAAAAACGGCTGAAAAACCTGGTGAACCAGGAAGGAAATGAAAACTGGTCGAAAATCCGCGACGAGATGGGCCTGTCGATGGAAGAAGGCTGCGGTATCTACCGTACCCCTGAGCTGATGCAAAAAACCGTGGATAAGCTGGCTGAGCTGCAGGAGCGCTTCAAGCGCGTGCGCATTACCGATACCTCCAGCGTGTTCAACACAGACCTGCTCTATACCATCGAGCTGGGTCACGGCCTGAACGTGGCGGAATGTATGGCGCACTCTGCGCTGGCACGTAAAGAGTCACGCGGCGCGCATCAGCGTCTTGATGAAGGCTGCACCGAACGTGATGACGTCAATTTCCTGAAACACACTCTCGCCTGGCGCGATGCGGATGGCACCACCCGTCTGGACTACAGCGACGTGAAAATCACGACGTTGCCACCGGCTAAACGCGTGTATGGCGCAGAAGCAGAAGCCGCCGAGAAGAAGGAGAAGGCGAATGGCTGAGATGCAGAAACTGAAAATCGAAGTGGTGCGCTACAATCCGGAAGTGGACACCGCACCGCACAGCGCATTCTATGAAGTCCCTTATGACGAGCAAACCTCTCTGCTGGATGCGCTCGGCTATATCAAAGATAACCTTGCGCCGGACCTGAGCTACCGCTGGTCGTGCCGTATGGCAATCTGCGGCTCCTGCGGCATGATGGTCAACAAGGTGCCGAAACTGGCCTGTAAAACTTTCCTGCGTGAATACACCAAAGGCATCAAAGTAGAAGCGTTGGGTAACTTCCCGATTGAACGCGATCTGGTGGTCGATATGACCCACTTTATCGAAAGTCTGGAAGCGATTAAGCCGTACATCATCGGCAATCCACGTACGCCGGATCAGGGGACGAACACCCAGACGCCAGCTCAGATGGCGAAATACCATCAGTTCTCCGGCTGCATCAACTGTGGTCTGTGCTACGCCGCGTGTCCACAGTTTGGCCTGAATCCAGAGTTTATTGGCCCGGCGGCCATTACCCTGGCGCACCGCTATAACGAGGACAGCCGCGACCACGGTAAAAAAGAACGTATGGCGCAGCTTAATAGCCAGAACGGCGTCTGGAGCTGTACTTTTGTGGGCTACTGCTCCGAAGTCTGTCCGAAGCACGTCGACCCGGCCGCCGCTATTCAGCAGGGTAAAGTGGAAAGCTCGAAAGACTTTCTTATCGCCACCCTGAAACCACGCTAAGGAGTGCATAATGACGACTAAACGCAAAGCCTACGTGCGGCCAATGCCGTCCACCTGGTGGAAGAAACTGCCGTTTTATCGCTTCTATATGCTGCGTGAAGGCACCGCAGTGCCGGCGGTCTGGTTCAGCCTGGAGCTGATGTACGGCGTTTATGCCCTCAAACATGGCCCTGAAACCTGGGCCAGCTTTGTCGGCTTCCTGCAAAACCCCATCATCGTGATCCTGAACCTGATTGTGCTCGCGGCAGCGCTGCTTCATACCAAAACCTGGTTTGAACTGGCGCCAAAAGCGGCGAACATCATCATTAAAGACGAGAAAATGGGGCCAGAGCCTGTCATTAAAGGGCTATGGGGCGTGACGATCCTCGTCACTGTGGTCATTCTGTTTGTCGCACTGTTCTGGTAAGGAGACTACTGTGATTAATCCAAATCCAAAACGTTCTGACGAGCCGGTCTTCTGGGGACTGTTTGGCGCAGGGGGGATGTGGAGCGCCATCATCGCGCCGGTCATCATCCTGCTGGTCGGTATTATGCTGCCACTGGGGCTGTTTCCGGGCGATGCGCTGGGTTACGAGCGAGTACTGGCCTTTGCCAGCAGCTTTATTGGCCGTGTGTTCCTCTTCCTGATGATCGTCCTGCCGCTGTGGTGTGGCCTGCACCGTATTCACCATGCGATGCATGACCTGAAAATCCATGTCCCGAGCGGGAAATGGGTGTTCTACGGTCTGGCAACCATCCTGACGGTGGTTACGCTGATTGCCGTGGTTACTATCTGATACATCAGGCCCGCCCCCCGGCGGGCCTGTCATTTCTGCATTTTCCCCACCAGCCACTGCGCAAACTCACGCATTGCAGGGGTTTCTGTCCGTGACTGCAATCGGGTTAACCAGTAACTGCCCAGCTCAATCTGTGTCGCAAACGGCTGAATGATACGTTCACTATTCAGCAGATGAGTGAACATACCTACAGGCGCAATAGCAATTCCCACGCCGGCCTGCGCGGCTTCCAGCATGGTAACGGATGAATCAAACACCATCACCCGATGCGTTGGTGACGGCGGGAGTTCGCCCGCGGCCTGCATCCACGCCGACCATTCGTCGCGTCGGTAGGAGCGCAGCAGCGTAAACTTCAGCATGTCCGCCGGTGCTTGTAGCCCGACGGCAATTTCAGGCGTGCACAGCGGAGCCAGCGGCGCAGAACACAGAAACGTCGCTTCAGTGCCATGCCACGCCCCTCCACCGTAGCGGATCGTGTAATCCAGTCCTTCGGCGGCCGGATCGACGCGGTTATTATGGGTCGAAAGATGCAGATCGATATGCGGATAGCGGCGACGGAAATCATCCAGCTGCGCGAATAACACCCCGGTCGCAAAAGTCCCCACCACGCCAATTTTAAGCTTCTCCAGCGCGCGATGACTGGCAAAGCGATCCAGCATGCCGGCGATACGATCAAACGAATCGTTCAGCACCGGCAGCAGATTCTCGCCCTCTGTCGTCAGCATCAATCCGCGCGAAACCCGGACAAACAGCTGACAGTTCAGATGTTGTTCCAGCGTCTTAACGTGCTGACTGATGGCTGAATGGGTGACATTCAGCTCAATGGCAGCATTAGTAAAACTGAGGTGCCTTGCGGCGGCTTCGAAGGCACGAAGCGAATTAAGCGGTAAATAGCTGCGTGTCATCAACCCATCCGTTAGAAAAATTAACAGCTAATGCTAAATTTAACCGTTTGTCAGCCACAGTCAAATCCAACAGACTGGGTATGTCTGACGGGCCCGGACACTCCCTTGACTCGCTATTACGGAAGATAACTGATGATGAAAAAATCCCTGTGCTGCGCCCTGCTGCTCAGCACCTCCTGCGCTGCATTAGCCGCACCTCTGTCAGAAACACAGCTGGCGAAGGTCGTGGAACGTACCGTTACGCCCCTGATGAAAGCGCAGTCTATTCCGGGTATGGCGGTCGCCGTGATCTATCAGGGCCAGCCGCACTACTTCACCTTCGGCAAGGCCGATGTCGCCGCGAACACACCCGTCACTGCACAAACGCTGTTTGAGCTGGGCTCAATCAGCAAAACCTTCACCGGCGTTCTGGGTGGCGATGCTATTGCTCGCGGTGAAATTTCGCTGGGCGATCCGGTGACCAAATACTGGCCTGAGCTGACCGGCAAACAGTGGCAGGGCGTTCGCATGCTGGACCTGGCAACCTATACTGCCGGTGGCCTGCCGTTACAGGTGCCCGATGAGGTTACCGATAATGCCTCGCTGCTGCGTTTTTACCAGTCCTGGCAACCACAGTGGGCGCCAGGCACCACGCGTCTTTATGCAAATGCCAGCATCGGTCTGTTTGGGGCTCTGGCGGTGAAACCTTCTGGCATGCGCTTTGAGCAGGCGATGACAGAGCGGGTCCTGAAGCCGCTTAACCTGAACCATACGTGGATTAACGTTCCGAAGTCAGAAGAACAGCATTACGCCTGGGGTTATCGTGACGGTAAAGCGGTTCACGTTTCGCCGGGCATGCTCGACGCCGAAGCGTATGGCGTGAAAACCAACGTGAAGGATATGGCGAGCTGGGTGGTGGCTAACATGGCCCCCGATGGCATACAGGATGCCTCACTGAAGCAGGGCATGGTGCTTGCACAGTCTCGCTACTGGCGCACAGGCTCGATGTACCAGGGCCTGGGCTGGGAGATGCTCAACTGGCCGGTAGAAGCCAAAACCGTGGTGGAGGGCAGCGACAACAAGGTAGCGCTTGCACCGTTGCCCGTGGCAGAAGTGAACCCTCCGGCTCCACCGGTAAAAGCGTCATGGGTACATAAAACAGGCTCGACGGGCGGATTTGGCAGCTACGTGGCATTTATCCCTGAGAAGGAACTCGGCATTGTTATGCTGGCGAACAAGAGCTACCCGAACCCGGCACGCGTGGAAGCGGCATACCGTATTCTGAGCGCTCTGCAGTAACATCTTGCCGGGTGATGTAGGTGCTCACCCGGCCTGCAAAATTCCCGCATTTTCCTTGCTGTCATCTACACTTAACAAAAAACAGTAAGGAAACTCCTATGCGCATTTTGCCTGTTATCGCCGCAGTGACAGCCGCGTTTTTAGTGGTTGCCTGCAGCTCCCCTACTCCCCCTCCCGGCGTCACCGTTGTCAGCAATTTCGACGCACAACGTTTTCTTGGAACATGGTATGAAATCGCGCGCCTTGACCACCGTTTTGAACGGGGTTTAGAGAAGGTCACGGCAAATTACAGCCCGATGGATGACGGCGGTATTCAGGTTATCAACCGGGGCTATAATCCGGACCGGGAAATGTGGCAGCAGTCGATTGGACAAGCGTACTTTACCGGCGACCCGCGACGGGCCGCGCTCAAAGTCTCCTTCTTCGGCCCGTTCTATGGCGGATATAACGTGATCGCGCTCGACAGAGAGTACCGTCACGCGCTGGTCTGCGGGCCGGATCGCAACTATCTGTGGATCCTCTCTCGCACCCCAACCCTTTCACCTGAGATGAAACAGCAGATGCTGGACGTCGCGACCCGGCAAGGGTTTGATGTGTCGAAACTCATCTGGGTAGAACAACCCCATTAATGGGTGCTGAGCTTCAACCCAATAATACCGGCCACAATCAGGGCGAGGCTGGCGATACGCGCCAGACTCGCTGACTCACCCAACAGCAGGATCCCCGTGATGGCCGCCCCCACGGCGCCAATTCCCGTCCAGACGGCATACGCTGTCCCCACCGGTAAAGAACGCATCGCCCACGAGAGCAAAACGATACTCACAATCATCGCGGTAAGGGTAATGACGCTGGGTGTCAGGCGGGTAAAACCGTGGGTGTACTTCAGACCTATCGCCCATACCACTTCGAGCAGGCCAGCAATAACAAGAATGATCCAGGACATTTCAGGCTCCTTAACTTAAATGCAAGTTGGGGCCGTCCCCGATGAAGGAAGCGCTTACGGGTCGTCCCGCAAGGCAAAGATTACGCCTCATATTTTGGTTAGCGTGCGATTTTTTTTCAATCCTTTTGTGCTGAACATGTTAAGGCAAGAAATAGCCGCAGTATGCCGCGCAGTTCAGGCATTTATCACTCATCCGACTTCTCTATGATGATGTGCTTTCTGATGGCAGGAAGCCAAACCACTAGCCGACTGCGAATATAATATGTTCAAAATTCTTTTGATTGACCGTTGTCACTTCACCCGCACCGGGTTTGAAGCATGGCTCAATCATTCCGGTTTATTTCCGGAAAACGTCGTTGTGACCGGCCTGAATAATCTTTTCCTCGCCAGAGAGCACATTCTGCAATGGAAACCGACGCTGGTTATTGCTGACCTGCATGGGTTCAGACAGGATGTACATCCCTTTCAGTCCCTCTCATCTTTGCTGAACGCCAGCGAAAGAGTGCCCTTTATTTTGCTGCAATCGGGTGAGGATAGTGAAATGACCGCCTGGCTGAAGCAATTCCCGGTCTGGTCATCGCTGTTGAAAAATGCCCGTCTTGAACAACTGGGGACAGTTATCCACGACGCACTCATTTCGCACGCGAACAGTGAAAAGCCAAAGGTAACCGCGCCTTTGCTGACGCGCCAGGAGGAGAAAGTGCTAACGTTGTGGATGGAGGGTGCCAGCAATCAGAAAATTGCGGCTCACCTGAGTATTAACGGTAAAACGGTCTATACCTATAAACGGAATATCCGCATGAAATTGCATATGGATACGCGTTATTCACCGTTTTTATCCCTGCAGGAATCAGAAAGCTGACGGTACGAAACCCGTCTGGTTCCGTACCGTTTATTCAATTACTGCTGTGCTTTACTTGCCGCACCAGAGATTGCGCTACCACCTTCAGAAATATCCTGACCAACGCCACGCGTGGTATTACAGGCTGTTAATACTGAAGAAAGTACCAGG
Organism: Enterobacter sp. MEB024; assembly: GCF_030209635.1. Classification (NCBI taxonomy): domain Bacteria; kingdom Pseudomonadati; phylum Pseudomonadota; class Gammaproteobacteria; order Enterobacterales; family Enterobacteriaceae; genus Enterobacter; species Enterobacter sp. MEB024. The sequence goes on from NZ_JARVRQ010000006.1 coordinate 528,527, forward strand.
ACTGAAAAGATCGCTGCAATTGTCTTCTTAACCATAATATCGTCCTTTTATAGCCAAAGTTGTTTTGTGTATAGCAATTTAAGAATAGACAATATCCCGTCGTTTGACGGAAAAGGACGCATTTTTAGGAAAATTAGACGGGGTTAGCTGGCCGCGTGAGAAATGATATGGCCGAGATCCTGGATATCTTCCCCCATTCCACGCGTGGTGTTACAGCCGGAAAGCAACGCGCTGGACAGCGCTAACAGAAGCAGAATTTTAACGGTACGGTTCATCATCCCTGCCTGCAAAAAACAGGCGCAGCGGGCACTGCGCCTTCAGTCTTGACGTAAATTACTTCACGCGAGATACGTATTCGCCGGAGCGGGTATCTACTTTGATCACTTCACCAGTCTGTACGAACAGTGGAACTTTAACCACTGCACCGGTGGACAGGGTAGCTGGCTTGCCGCCAGTACCTGCGGTATCACCTTTCAGACCTGGGTCGGTTTCAACGATTTCCAGCTCTACGAAGTTTGGTGGGGTAACAGCGATAGGCTGGCCGTTCCACAGGGTCACGATGCACTCAGCCTGGTCCAGCAGCCATTTTTCGCTATCGCCAATCGCTTTAGCATCCGCAGACAGCTGCTCGAACGTTTCGTTGTTCATGAAGTGCCAGAACTCACCGTCGTTGTACAGGTAAGTCAGGTTCATATCGACAACATCAGCGCCTTCAGCGGAGTCAGTAGACTTGAAGGTTTTCTCAACACGGGTACCGGTCAGCAGGCGACGCAGCTTAACGCGCGCGAATGCCTGGCCTTTACCTGGTTTAACGAATTCGCTGGCTTCAACCGCGTACGGTTCGCCGTCCATCATGATTTTAAGACCAGCACGAAAATCGTTGCTATAGTACGTTGCCATAAGGCCCTCTAAATTTGTTAACTGGTAGCTAAGCCACAAAATGGCGCATATTGTAACCCTAAACACCCCGTCCAGAGAAGATTGGTTATCGCAACTTGCCGATGTAATCACCAGTCCTGATGAATTGCTGCGTCTGTTAGACCTCGATCAGCACCCAGAGTTGCTTGCAGGCCGCGAGGCTAAGCGACTTTTTGCCCTGCGGGTTCCCCGCGCGTTTGTTGCCCGTATGGAGAAAGGAAACCCTGACGATCCATTATTAAAACAAACGCTTACTGCGCAGGAAGAGTTTATATCAGCGCCAGGATACAGCACCGATCCTCTGGAAGAGCAGAACAGTGTGGTACCGGGTTTACTGCACAAATATCTCAACCGTGCTCTTCTGCTGGTGAAAGGCGGTTGCGCGGTAAACTGCCGTTATTGTTTCCGTCGCCACTTCCCGTATGCCGAAAATCAGGGTAATAAACGCAACTGGCAGGTTGCCCTGGACTATATCGCCGCCCATCCGGAACTGGATGAGATCATTTTTTCGGGTGGCGATCCGCTGATGGCAAAAGATCATGAGCTGGACTGGCTATTGACCCAGCTTGAAGCCATTCCACACATCAAGCGTTTGCGCATCCACAGCCGTTTACCGATTGTTATTCCGGCACGCATCACGGACGGTCTGGTATCTCGCCTTGAGCAGTCTCGTTTACAGGTTCTGCTGGTGAACCATATCAACCATGCGAATGAAATCGATGAGGCATTCCGTGCGGCGATGGCGCGTCTGCGCAAAGCGGGTGTGACGCTGTTGAACCAGAGCGTGTTGCTGCGCGGTGTGAATGATAATGCCCGGGTTCTGGCGGAGCTCAGTAATGCGTTATTCGATGCGGGCGTGATGCCCTACTACCTGCACGTACTGGATCGTGTGCAAGGCGCGGCGCATTTCATGGTCACGGATGAAGAGGCCCGGCAGATTATGCGCGAACTGTTAACGCTGGTTTCAGGCTATATGGTGCCGAAGCTGGCGCGAGAGATTGGCGGTGAGCCGAGTAAGACGCCGCTGGATTTGCAACTGCGGCAACAATAACGGCAGGTGGCGCTACGCTTATCCGCCCGGTGGGGTTGGGCGCAGCGCCATCAGCACTGTAGATCAGTTAGGGCACTTATAGACCTGGCCATTCATCTGGCTGGCCGTTGGCACGAAGCTGGACAACATCCCTTGCGACGGGCTGCTCACGCCGTAAATCACGTTGCCACCCATCTCTGCAGCCTGGTTACGCAGCGCGTTAGCGGCACCGCGCATAGATCCACCTTCTTCACCGTGCTGACCCGACATCCAGTTGCTTTGCTCACCGGTTGCCGTGCCTAAAAACTGGCACTCGTTACCCGGCTTATCTTCAACAAAGCGAACGCCCTGACCTGCAGCAGACAGCTCATTGCTGGAGCTACAACCCGCCAGCAGCAATGCTGCTCCTACGATCCCTGCACAGACTTTTACGCGCATGTTATTCCTCGTTTTCAATAAGCTGGACAGCAGATGTTGTCCGTGTGTAAACCTTATACTAAAAAGATGACCAAAAGAAAAACCCCCGAGCATTTCTGCCCGGGGGTTTTTCTCATTCTAAGCGGTAAAGCGCACGATTACATCATGCCGCCCATACCACCCATGCCGCCCATACCCGCAGCACCTAAGTCAGGTGCGTCGCCTTTAGGCATGTCGGTCACCATGCACTCGGTAGTGATCATCAGACCCGCTACAGAGGCCGCGTACTGCAGTGCAGAACGGGTCACTTTGGTTGGATCCAGGATACCGAAGTCGATCATGTTGCCGTATTCTTCAGTTGCAGCGTTGTAACCGTAGTTACCTTCGCCCGCTTTCACCATGTTCGCAACCACGGATGGCTCTTCACCGGCGTTGGAAACGATCTGACGCAGTGGTGCTTCCATTGCGCGCAGCGCAACTTTAATACCCACGTTCTGATCTTCGTTCTGAGCAGTCAGGCCAGCCAGTTTAGCGGCAACACGCACCAGCGCGACACCACCACCAGCTACCACGCCTTCTTCTACTGCTGCACGGGTCGCGTGCAGAGCATCGTCAACGCGTGCTTTCTTCTCTTTCATTTCAACTTCAGTTGCCGCGCCCACTTTGATTACTGCCACGCCGCCTGCCAGTTTCGCTACGCGCTCCTGCAGTTTTTCACGGTCGTAATCAGAGGTTGCTTCTTCAATCTGCTTACGGATCTGAGCAACACGGCCCTGAATAGCCGCTTCTTCACCCACGCCATCGATGATGGTGGTGGTGTCTTTGTTGATCACAACGCGTTTAGCCTGGCCCAGGTCTTCCAGGGTCGCTTTTTCCAGCTCCATACCGATCTCTTCAGAGATTACGGTACCGCCAGTCAGGGTAGCGATATCCTGCAGCATCGCTTTACGGCGGTCGCCGAAGCCAGGTGCTTTGACCGCAGCCACTTTCACGATGCCACGCATGGTGTTAACCACCAGGGTCGCCAGTGCTTCACCTTCAACGTCTTCAGCAATGATAACCAGCGGCTTGCCTGCTTTCGCAACGGCTTCCAGCACTGGCAGCATTTCACGGATGTTGGAGATTTTCTTGTCAGCCAGCAGGATGAATGGGCTTTCCAGCTCAACAGCGCCCGTTTCTGGCTTGTTGATGAAGTATGGGGACAGGTAACCGCGGTCGAACTGCATACCTTCAACCACGTCCAGTTCGTCTTCCAGACCGGTACCGTCTTCAACGGTGATCACGCCTTCTTTACCGACTTTGTCCATCGCTTCTGCGATCAGTTTACCTACGGTTTCGTCGGAGTTAGCGGAGATAGTACCAACCTGAGCAATCGCTTTAGAGTCGGAGCATGGAACGGACAGTGTTTTCAGCTCTTCAACCGCCGCAGTAACCGCTTTGTCGATACCGCGCTTCAGATCCATTGGGTTCATACCCGCAGCAACGGCTTTCAGACCTTCGGTGATGATAGCCTGTGCCAGTACGGTTGCGGTGGTGGTACCGTCGCCTGCAGCGTCGTTCGCTTTAGAGGCAACTTCTTTCACCATCTGCGCGCCCATGTTTTCGAACTTGTCTTCCAGCTCGATTTCACGTGCTACAGAAACACCGTCTTTCGTGATGGTTGGCGCGCCGAAGGATTTATCCAGCACTACGTTACGGCCTTTCGGGCCCAGGGTCACTTTAACTGCATCTGCCAGTACGTTTACGCCGCGGAGCATTTTTACACGAGCGTCGTTACCGAATTTTACGTCTTTAGCTGCCATGTTCTTATTTCCTCAAATTCTCGTGCGTAAAATTACGCTTCAACAATTGCCAGAATGTCGCTTTCGGACATGATCAACACTTCTTCATTGTCGATCTTCTCGGATTTCACGCCGTAGCCATCGTTGAAAATTACGATGTCACCAACTTTAACGTCCAGTGGCTGCACAGTTCCGTTTTCCAGAATGCGGCCCTTACCGACAGCGATGATTTCGCCACGCGTTGATTTTGCTGCTGCAGAACCAGTCAGAACGATGCCGCCAGCAGACTTGGTTTCAACTTCTTTACGTTTGACGATCACACGATCATGTAACGGACGAATACTCATTGATAGCTCTCCTTTGAGAAAGTCATTATCAGTTATGGATGACGCCGGTCCGCACGCGGTTTTCCGACTAGTGCCCTGAGAGATGGGGATAGCTTTTTCCCCCTTCAAGGGGCAGACGAAAAAAAATTTGCGAAAGTGTTACCATCGCCTCTCTTTTGATCGTGGCAGGGCGATGTCAATGAGTGGACTAAAACAGGAGTTGGGACTGGCGCAGGGCGTGGGTCTGCTGTCGACCTCCTTGTTAGGTACGGGTGTGTTTGCGGTACCCGCGCTGGCAGCACTGGTGGCCGGCAATAATAGCCTGTGGGCGTGGCCAGTGCTGATTGTGCTGGTGTTTCCGGTCGCGGTCGTGTTTGCCATCCTCGGACGGCATTTCCCCAGCGCGGGCGGCGTAGCGCACTTTGTCGGTATGGCGTTTGGTCCGCGACTGGAGCGGGTCACCGGCTGGCTGTTTCTTTCTGTTATTCCCGTCGGTCTACCGGCAGCGTTGCATATCGCGACCGGTTTTGGCCAGGCGCTGTTTGGCTGGCATAACGAGCAACTGCTGCTGGCCGAGCTGGGTACGCTGGCCATCGTCTGGTGGGTCGGCTCACGGGGTGCCAGTTCGAGTGCCAACCTGCAAACCGTCGTTGCAATACTGATTGTGGCCCTCATTGTCGCCATCTGGTGGAAAGGGGATATTACGCTGAAGGAGATCCCCTTCCCCGCGGTAAGTGAGGTCAACCATTCGCAGCTGTTCGCTGCGCTGTCGGTGATGTTCTGGTGTTTTGTCGGGCTGGAGGCGTTCGCCCATCTGGCCTCTGAGTTTAAACAACCGGAACGGGATTTCCCGCGCGCCCTGATGATTGGCCTGCTGTTAGCAGGTACCGTTTACTGGGCCTGTACCGTGCTGGTACTGCATTTCAACGCGTTCGCCGCGGATAAAGCGGCCGCTGCCTCGCTGCCGGGCATTGTGGTGCAATTGTTTGGTCTGAAAGTGCTGTGGGTCGCCTGTGTAATTGGCTATCTGGCCTGTTTTGCCAGCCTCAATATCTACATCCAGAGCTTTGCGCGTCTGGTGTGGTCGCAGGCGCTTGATAAACCAGAGAGCCGCCTTGCGCGCCTGTCTAAACGTCAGCTGCCGTTGAATGCGCTTAATACCGTGCTGGGCTGCTGCGTCTTGAGTTCGCTATGTATTTACGGGCTGAATATCAATCTTGACGCCCTGATCGTGTACGCCAACGGGATTTTCATCATGATCTACCTGCTGTGCATGCTGGCGGGTTGTCGTCTGCTGAAAGGTCGCTATAAAGCGCTGGCAGTGGTTGGTGGCGTGCTTTGCCTGCTGTTGATGGCGATGGTGGGGTGGAAAAGCCTGTATGCGATTAGCATGCTGGCGGGGCTGTGGCTGTTTTTACCGAAACGCGGCACCCTGTAAAACAAAGCCCGGTAGCGATTCGCTTACCGGGCCTGGTCTCTTTTACCGATCGTCTTTATGGTCTAAACGGTCGCGCTGTTCATCTTTACGCTGATACTCCCCTTCGAAAGTATCCCCCGGCCCAGTGCTGAATCCACCGCCCGGCATACGGCTAAAACGCAGATGCGGCAGTAGCTTCATGGTCAGGTGTTTTTGCACCGGCGGCAGAAGCAGCAGCAGACCGAGGAAGTCAGTGAAGAACCCCGGCAGGATCAGTAGCAGGCCAGCAATAATCAGCGAGACGCTTTTGATCATCTCGGCGGCCGGGCTTTCGCCCGCGGCCATCTTCTGCTGCATTATCAGGAAATTTTTGAAACCCTGATTACGCACCAGCGACATGCCGATCACCGAAGTGAAAATCACCAGAATCAGCGTTAACAGGACACCCAGTACATGGGCGACCTGGATAAAAATTGAAATCTCGATGTAAACATAGAGAAAGAAAGCAATAAATGGTACCCAGCGCACTGGCATCTCCTGTGTGGCAGGTGCCCTCAGGCCCCTGTCTGAATGTGTTCGCGAAACGCGTCTGTAAGAAATGGTGACGGTTAGCCAAAATTCAATCGGTTTGCACGGATATTTTTTCTGGAAATTTTAAAGCGGTGACTCATTTCACAGATTAATAATTATCATGGAATCGGGTCGATAATAAGTGATCCAGATTACGGCAATTCGCTATCATCAGCATATGATCTCGAACATCTGGCTGATTGAGGGAATAATCGTCGGTCAGAAAATATTCAAAACCACATAAATACTGTGTGTTTAGTACAATCCATCGGCAGCTTGAAAAGAAGGTTCACATGTTAAACAACATTCGTATCGAAGAAGACTTGTTGGGTACCAGGGAAGTTCCAGCGGATGCCTACTATGGTGTTCACACTCTGAGAGCGATTGAAAACTTCTACATCAGCAACAACAAAATCAGCGACATCCCTGAATTTGTACGTGGCATGGTGATGGTGAAAAAAGCCGCAGCACTGGCCAATAAAGAGCTGCAAACCATTCCGAAAAGCGCGGCAAATGCGATTATCGCTGCCTGCGATGAAGTGCTGAACAACGGCAAATGCATGGATCAGTTCCCGGTCGATGTCTATCAGGGCGGCGCGGGTACCTCCGTCAACATGAACACCAATGAAGTACTGGCAAACATCGGCCTGGAGCTGATGGGTCATCAGAAAGGTGAATACCAGTATTTGAATCCGAACGACCACGTTAATAAATGTCAGTCCACTAACGACGCCTACCCAACCGGCTTCCGTATCGCGGTGTATGCCTCCGTGGTGAAACTGGTGGACGCCATTAATCAGCTGGGTGATGGCTTCCAGCGCAAAGCCGTTGAGTTCCAGGACATCCTGAAAATGGGTCGTACCCAGTTGCAGGACGCGGTTCCGATGACCCTCGGTCAGGAATTCCACGCGTTTAACGTGCTGCTTAACGAAGAAACTAAAAACCTGCTGCGCACCTCCGAGCTGCTGCTGGAAGTGAACCTGGGCGCAACCGCCATCGGCACGCGTCTGAATACGCCGGACGGTTACCAGCAGCTGGCGGTACAGAAGCTGGCTGAAGTCTCTAACCTGCCGGTTGTGCCTGCAGAAGATCTGATTGAAGCCACCTCCGACTGCGGCGCGTACGTTATGGTTCACAGCGCCCTGAAACGTCTGGCAGTGAAACTTTCCAAAATCTGTAATGACCTGCGCCTGCTCTCTTCCGGCCCACGCGCTGGCCTGAATGAAATCAACCTGCCAGAGCTGCAGGCCGGTTCGTCCATCATGCCGGCGAAAGTGAACCCGGTAGTGCCAGAAGTGGTGAACCAGGTCTGCTTTAAAGTCATCGGTAACGATACAACCGTGACCATGGCCTCTGAAGCCGGCCAGCTGCAGCTGAACGTCATGGAGCCGGTCATCGGCCAGGCAATGTTTGAATCCATCCACATTCTGACCAACGCCTGCTACAACCTGCTGGAGAAATGCGTTAACGGCATCACCGCAAACAAAGAAGTTTGTGAAGGGTATGTCTACAACTCCATCGGCATCGTCACCTACCTCAACCCGTTCATCGGCCACCATAACGGCGACATCGTCGGTAAGATTTGCGCCGAAACAGGTAAGAGCGTGCGTGAAGTCGTTCTGGAGCGTGGACTGTTGACCGAAGCCGAGCTGGACGATATCTTCTCGGCCCAGAACCTGATGCACCCGGCATACAAAGCGAAACGATATACCGATGAAAGCGAACAGTAGCAGTTCAGGCTAGGCTTCCTTAAGGCACGTCACTTGTGACGTGCCTTTTTTCTTTATAGGCGTTACCAAAATACAACAATTCAATATCAACTTGTTAATAAGCAAGGCAGGTCCTTATGTTTGGAGCAGAACTCGTCATCGTCCTGTTGGCGATTTATTTGGGAGCAAGACTCGGGGGTATCGGCATTGGTTTTGCCGGCGGTCTCGGGGTGCTCGTACTTACCCTTATCTTTCAGATTAAACCCGGCGCAATCCCTTTTGACGTTATCGAAATCATCATGGCGGTTATTGCCGCTATCGCTGCCATGCAGGTGGCAGGCGGTATGGACTACCTGGTGAGCCTGGCGGAGCGTATGTTACGCCGCCATCCAAAATACATTACCTTCCTTGCCCCGCTGGTGACGTGGTTTATGACCATTCTCGCCGGTACTGGCCACACCGCCTTCTCCACGCTGCCGGTCATTACCGAAGTGGCGAAAGAGCAGGGCATCCGTCCGTCTCGTCCACTCTCGATTGCCGTGGTCGCGTCCCAGATTGCGATTACCGCATCACCTATCTCCGCTGCGGTGGTCTTCTTCGCCGGTATCCTTGAGCCTATGGGCGTGAGTTACCTGACGCTGCTGGCCATCTGTATTCCGGTGACGCTGATTGCAGTGATGATCACCGCCGTGCTGTGTAACTTCCTCGGCGCCGAACTGAAAGACGATCCGGTTTATCAGGAGCGTCTGGCAAAAGGTGAAGTGAAACTGCGTGGTAGCCAGGTCTTCGAACTGAAGCCGCATGCAAAACGCTCCGTCTTGCTGTTCCTGATCGGTATCGTTGCGGTCATGTTCTACGCAACCGCCATCAGTGACACCGTGGGTCTGATCCAGAACCCGGTCCTGCCGCGTAACGAAGCGATTGTGGTATTCATGCTGACTATCGCCACGCTGATCAGCATCACCTGTAAAATCGACACCAGCGAAGTACTCAATGCCAGCACCTTTAAATCCGGTATGAGCGCCTGCGTGTGTGTACTGGGTGTGGCCTGGCTTGGTGATACCTTCGTGAAAGCTCACATCAGCGATATCCAGACCGTTGCGGGCGACCTGCTACACAACTATCCGTGGCTCCTGGCTGTGGTGCTGTTCTTTGCCGCAACCCTGCTTTACTCTCAGGCGGCCACCACCAAAGCCCTGATGCCTGCGGCACTGATGCTGGGTGTTACCCCGCTGACGGCTATCGCCTCGTTTGCTGCCGTTTCTGCGCTATTCGTTTTACCCACCTACCCAACCCTGCTGGCGGCGGTTGAGATGGATGACACTGGCTCGACTCGCATCGGTAAGTACGTATTTAACCATGCGTTCCTGATCCCGGGTGTGGTGGCTATCTCGCTGTGTGTGATCCTCGGCTTTATCATTGGCGGCATCGTGCTGTAAACAATGATGGGTTGTAAAAATAGTTAAAAACGGGCCGCTCTGCGGCCCGTTTCATTAATGACCAATAGCCTTGCGTGATATAGTGAAGACTTTCGTGATGAGGAGGTCGACTTGTGAACACGCCTGATGTTGTTGTTGTCCTTTGTACCGCCCCTGATGAAGCCTCTGCCCAGGATCTCGCCGCCAAAGTGCTGGCCGAAAAACTGGCAGCCTGCGTGACGCTCCTTCCTGGCGCCACCTCCCTTTACTACTGGGAAGGTAAACTGGAGCAGGAGTACGAAGTCCAGATGTTGCTCAAAACCAATCTGGCGAACCAGCAGGCACTCCTGGACTGCCTCAAATCTCATCATCCTTATCAAACCCCCGAACTGCTGGTATTGCCAGTGGTCCACGGCGACAACGATTATCTCTCATGGCTCAACGCTTCCTTACGCTGATCCTGCTGCTGTGCAGCACATCAGTTTTTGCCGGGTTATTTGACGCTCCCGGCCGTTCGAACGTTATTTCTGCCGACCAGGCATTTGTTTTCGATTTTCAACAAGACCAGCATGACCTGAATCTTACCTGGCAGATAAAAGAGGGGTATTACCTCTATCGCAAGCAGGTCAGCATCACGCCTGCTCAGGCAAAGGTAGGCCCACTTCAGATGCCTGCGGGCGAGTGGCATGAAGACGAGTTTTTCGGCAAAAGTGAAATCTATCGCCAGCGGTTAAGCGTGCCCGTGGCGGTCAATCAGGCCGATAAAGGCGCCACCGTGACCGTCACGTATCAGGGCTGTGCCGACGCGGGCTTCTGCTATCCGCCGGAAACCAAAGTCATTCCGCTGAGCGAAGTTAAAGCGGCCGACAGTATGCCTGCGCCTCCCGCAGATGAGAGCGCCGGAATGAAGGACGACGGTCACACAGCACTGCCCTTCTCCGCCTTGTGGGCTTTACTGATTGGTATCGGCATCGCCTTCACGCCGTGCGTGCTGCCCATGTATCCGCTTATCTCCGGAATTGTCCTCGGCGGTAAGCAACGCCTTTCAACCGCACGCGCCCTGCTGCTGGCCTTTATCTACGTGCAGGGTATGGCGTTAACCTACACCGCACTGGGCCTCGTGGTTGCTGCTGCCGGACTGCAGTTCCAGGCTGCACTTCAGCACCCTTATGTGCTGGCTGGCCTGTCGATCGTATTTATTCTGCTGGCGCTGTCGATGTTTGGTTTGTTCAGCTTACAGCTGCCGTCCGCGTTGCAGACTCGCTTAACGCTGATGAGTAACCGTCAGCAGGGTGGTTCCCCGGGCGGCGTGTTCGTGATGGGTGCCATCGCCGGGTTGATTTGCTCACCGTGCACTACCGCGCCACTGAGCGCGATCCTGCTGTATATTGCCCAGAGCGGTAACCTGTGGCTCGGCGGTGGTACGTTGTATCTCTACGCGCTGGGAATGGGTCTGCCATTGATTCTGGTAACGGTATTTGGCAACCGTCTGCTGCCCAAGAGCGGCCCGTGGATGGAGACAGTGAAAACCGCGTTTGGTTTTGTCATTCTGGCGCTGCCGGTGTTCTTGCTCGAGCGTATTATCGGCGACGTCTGGGGGATGCGCCTGTGGGCAATGCTCGGTGTTGCCTTCTTCTGTTGGGCGTTTATCACAAGCCTGGCAGCGAAAAAGCCGTGGATGCGTCTGGTGCAAATCCTCCTGCTCGCCGCCGCGCTGGTGAGCGTACGGCCACTGCAGGACTGGGCATTTGGCACACCCGCGGGACAAACGCAGGCGCATTTGAACTTCATCCAGATAAAGAACGTGGATGAACTCAACAGCGCACTGGCGCAGGCGAAAGGCAAACCGGTCATGCTGGATCTGTATGCGGACTGGTGTGTCGCCTGTAAAGAATTCGAAAAGTACACGTTTAGCGATCCGCAGGTGCAAGGTGCGCTGAAAGAGACGGTTCTGCTCCAGGCAAACGTCACCGCCAACAGTACAGCGGATAAGGCACTGCTGAAGCAACTTAACGTGCTGGGTCTGCCAACCATTCTGTTCTTCAACGAACAGGGCCAGGAGCAGCCTGCACAGCGTGTAACCGGGTTTATGGACGCGACGGCATTCAGCGCGCATTTGCGCAATCGCCAACCGTAAACAACACTTGAAACGGGACAAACCGTTGGGAATAACGGAGGAGATAACCGTGCAACGCGAAGACGTACTGGGACAAGCCCTGCAATTACTTGAGATTCAAGGGATCGCCAGCACCACGCTTGAGATGGTAGCCGACCGTATTGATTATCCTCTGGATGAACTCATGCGCTTCTGGCCGGATAAAGAGGCGCTGCTTTACGATGCCCTGCGTTATCTCAGCCAGCAGGTTGATGTCTGGCGCAGACAGCTGATGTTAAATGAAGAACTGACTGCGGAGCAAAAGCTGCTGGCGCGTTATACCGCCCTGAGCGAATGCGTAAGCAACAACCGTTATCCGGGTTGCCTGTTTATTGCCGCCTGCACCTTCTACCCTGACCCCGGCCATCCTATCCATCAACTGGCGGATCAGCAAAAGCGGGCGGCGCATGATTTCACGCACGAACTGCTGACCACGCTCGAAGTGGATGACCCGGCGATGGTCGCTAAGCAGATGGAGCTGGTACTGGAAGGTTGCCTGAGCCGCATGCTGGTAAACCGTAGCCAGGCCGATGTGGATACAGCACACCGTCTGGCCGAAGATATCCTGCGTTTTGCGCAGTGTCGTATGGGTGGCGCGCTGACGTAATCTGTCTGAAGAATTTGACCTGTTCGGCGCGTAAACCGTCAGATTGCCGCAAAGTTAAGCAGTTGAACGGCTTTTCCCGAAATAGTGTTGACGATCAGGCGCGATTGCGGTTTAATGCGCTCCGTTGCCCGGATAGCTCAGTCGGTAGAGCAGGGGATTGAAAATCCCCGTGTCCTTGGTTCGATTCCGAGTCCGGGCACCACTATTTAAAGAACCCAGCCTATGGCTGGGTTTTTGCTTTTCTGCGTCTGATAAACTCTCCTGTAACCACTCTCTGGTCACATCCTCGTAAACCTGTTCTTGCAGTATTTCATGGCGCTTAAAGTGGTCCTGTGCACGCTAAATTCCGTACTGATCTGAAGTGGTTGGGGAATCCTGAAGAGAGATGATGGGGTTTGGGGTTACCGTATCATGGCTTCGCCTTGTCTGGCGGCACTCTTTGGGGTATTCAGATGTGTATTTCGCGCCCCAAAGCAAAAAACCCCGCACCATACGGTGCGGGGTTCTTTTAATTGATGCCTGGCAGTTCCCTACTCTCGCATGGGGAGACCCCACACTACCATCGGCGCTACGGCGTTTCACTTCTGAGTTCGG